>NYYP01000016.1 GCA_002686835.1 Opitutia bacterium
AACCAGGCACCATACTTCCAAACAGACGGAAACCTGAGCGTACTGGAGAACCAAACTTTTGTATTCGAGTTTAATGCATCCGATCTGGACAATGATGCACTCTCCTATGCCGTGGAATATGGGGATGATGCACAGTTCTTCGATCTCAATGAATCAAATGGTATTCTTACATTCCTCTCTCCAAGGGACTATGAAAATGCAGAGGATAATAATTCAGACAATGTCTACGAACTTACCGTTTCCGTGTCCGACGGCCATGAATCGGCAATAATCAATCTACATGTGTCGGTGGAGGATGTGTTTGAGAACCAGGCACCATACTTCCAAACAGACGGAAACCTGAGCGTACTGGAGAACCAAACTTTTGTATTCGAGTTTAATGCATCCGATCTGGACAACGATGCACTCTCCTATGCCGTGGAATATGGGGATGATGCGCAGTTCTTCGATCTCAATGAATCAAATGGTATTCTTTCATTCCTCTCTCCAAGGGACTATGAAAATGCGGAGGATAATAATTCAGATAATGTCTACGAATTTACCGTTTCCGTGTCCGACGGCCATGAATCGGCAATAATCAATCTATATGTGGAAGTTCGAGATATTGATGATACTGCTCCGGTGATCACCCTAACTGGAGATGACAATATTACCCATGAGGCAGGCAAACTTTATACAGATGCCGGGGCAACATGGAANGATTCCGTGGATGGGAATGGTATTGCCGATGCCAATGGTACCGTAGATTACGAAGTTCCCGGAACCTATCACATCACATATACCTANACCGACAACAGTGGTAATTTTGCTCATAAAGTAATCCGAACCATACATGTGGTAGACAGTAGCTCACCAATCATAACNCTGATTGGGGATGCAAANATTACCATCTCCACAGGTATGGAATTTATTGATCCCGGNGCGGTTTGGACTGATTTTGTTGATGGGGAAGGTCAGGCTGAAATCTCTGGGCATGTCGATCAACATACACCTGGGATTTACAGGATTGAATACAATTACAAAGATTCCAGTGGGAATAATGCCCAACCGGTTGTTCGTACGGTTCATGTGATACAAGAAAACCGGGCACCTGAGTCCATCACCCTTTCCCAAACATTCATTGCTGAAAACCTGCCCAAGCNCACCTTGGTTGGGTACTTTGATGCATTTGANCCNGACGATAATCAGACCCTGACATATCNCTTGCTTAGCTCAGNNCCACANNCAGANAATGGTACTGCAGAGCACAATTCCTCCCAGTTAACCGANCTGCCTTTTATCCTTGAAGAGAATGGTACTTTATTCACCACCANGATACTTGACTACGAATCTGATCCACAGTTTTTTGAACTGCAGGTACTCGTAGAAGACCAGAAGGGAGCAAGCCTCACTCAATTCTTTGTGGTCGAGTTAATCAATGTCATAGAAGACAAGGACGGGGATGGCACAGAGGATGCCTATGATGAGGATCGCGATGGAGATGGAATCTCAAATAGCAATGAAATCNTTGCCGGTACNGACCCTGACAATCCNTACTCCCGTACAAACAAGCCAATTGTTAATACGCTTGATGGGCAAATNGATGCCAATGGTTCCATTTACCTGTCAGGAAATGTACTGTCCAATGGACTTGGTAAAATTGACGATTTTGGTTTTGTCATATCGTCGAGNCCTTCATTAAACAGATCCGAATCGACCGTATATTGGGTCAGAGGAGTGGGAGACCCAAATCGATTTACCCTCAAGGTAACNGAGAGCCCATTCCTTAATGCTATGTACTTTAGATCTTGGGCAAGAAATTCCGCAGGCTATGGAATTGGCCAAGTTAAAAAGGTAATCATTCCGGAACCGCCACAATTTTGGTGGGGAGACATTACCGAAGAACCAGGTGGCTGGAAATTATCTCCCTGGTTTGGCACATTTATCTACTACCAACAGGGTTGGTTGTTTCATACACAGCTAGGATGGCTATACGCCTCATCCAATAATGAAATCAGTGTATGGTTGTGGAAAGAAGGACATGGTTGGTTATGGACCAAGGAAGATGTCTGGCCATACCTTTACAAAAACGATTCAGCCAGCTGGATTTATTTTACAACGTCTCAAAACGGAAGTCCTGTTTTTTACGATTATTTAACCTCTTCCTACAGAGGACTCGAGTAACTGATTGGAAGTTCCTCCGGGTAACCGATTCTAAAATTAATGAACACTCCAAGAGGAATTAAACCTCTTGTGCTGCTTTTCTTATTGGTATTGCCAAACTTACAGGGACAAAAGATTTCTGTNCAAAATGGCAACTGGGGAACTGCAAATGCAANGGATATTACCTGTGTTCTGGAATCAACCAGTCAAATTTTCCTGCCCTATTTGTTATTTCTTAAANAGAAAAAAATATCCGTTTACCCCTCGTCCATGCCAAAGATTTATTACGACCGTTCCCATANCGGTGAATATCGAATTAATCTCTCTGCAAAAGATAGAAATTGGTGCCAGTATGCCTTTCAATTTGCTCATGAACTTGCTCATTTAATATGCCGGACCAAAAGAGGTGATTCGTCCAATAATTGGTTTGAAGAAAGTTTGTGCGAGGCAGTATCCTTGTATGCATTAAATGAATTATCGAATGCATGGTCCGATTCACCTCCTTTCCCCACATGGCATTCTTATGCAGTTGAGTTTAAAAAATATCGTGCGGATCGGATCANAANTTCAGACTGTCCCGAGAATTTTCAAATTTCCTCGTGGTGGAAAGAAAACAAGTCATTGCTTTNCAAAAATTCAAACCTTCGAAAGCAAAATTTGTGGGTGGCAATTCAGATACTTCCAATAATCGAGGAAANGCCAGAAGTTGCCTGGGGAGCAATGGAGTGGCTGAACCATTCAAAAAGTCATAAGACAAAGTCATTTAGAAAATATTTATATGAATGGAAAATGGCATGTCCTGAAAAGCAACAAAAGGAATTTGTNCTCCAGGTAAGTCAAGTATTTGGCATTTTCAAATTAAGGAATTTAGACATTTGAATCCCGCCTATTCAGAAACCNAGTTCATCAGGTCTTTTGATACAACCGCGATTCCNAAACATGCATTTATCCTAACTGCATATAATCCGATGGATCAAAAACTCCCGGAAANAGAAAATCAAAAAAGAAATAAAATCCTGGAAGATTTGATTAAACNGGCTGGTGCCCTTTGTCTGCCCATAATTGGAGCTTCCAAGGATTTAATTCATCAGGAACCAAGCTTTCTAACAGATTTAAATAAAGCACAGGCAATCGAATTGGCCGAGAAGTTCAATCAACGGGCAATTTTTGAAATCAAAGAAGATTCACTGGCCATCATCTGCACTGATGAAAAAAACAGTGCAATTGTACTTGGCTCTTTCCAGGACCGCTGGATAACAACCTAACAAACAGCATAAGCAATCATCGTAACTAAGACCGGAACATAGAGGTTATCATTTAGTTGCAAATGTCCAAGTTTGACTGGAAATAATTCAAGGAGTGCGACCGAACTACCAACCACAATTGCGTGCATCCAAGATAATCCCCCACCCCATGCATCCAGAAACCCAGGCAGTCTGGGAAATACCCAGTAAGCAAGCACTAAACAAAGTACAAAACAGCCAACCGCTCCTTCCAGGGTTTTTTCCCCAATCCTGATCCGGCCAATTGATTTCCCTACGAGTGCAGCGACAGCATCCCCCAAAATAAAAAGGGTCAATGCAAGGCAGGAACATGCGGCCATGGTCTCACTTGCCGTGCTCATCCAAGCACAAAGAAAAGTGGCACCAACCACATAGGTAGCTCCTGTCAGGTGGTTTCGTTCTTCAGTCCGAAGCATCGAGCCAAAGGTAATATGGAACCATTCCCCAAAGTAAACATTTCGCTGCCTAAGAACTTCAACAAATATGGATATAAGTAACAGTACAAAAACCAGAGCTGCCATGGCAGTTCGATCCAATTCAAACAGGGTTGGGGCATAAAATATGCCCAACGGCAGAATGACGACTAAGCCATGAAGTAATTTTCTGTTAACTTCTTCAGGAGCAACCTTTCTGAACATAGTCACAATCTAGCAGTCCCAAAAAGGATCAGAAAGGAAAATACACTAAGTGATTTTCCTTAGAATTCGAAGGTAGTTTGGCTTTTTGGACCTTTCGAGCCCGGTTTTTCCGGTGTTTCTTTTTTAGCTTGGTCCTCTTTGGTATTAATATCTTTNGGGGGAACTTTGACAGAAGACAGTTTCTTTTCAGAAGAAGAGGGCTTTTTATCCTCCTCTTTGCTCGAAGCAGGTTCGCTTGCTTCTTCACCAATTTCCCTGGGGGCGTTAACTACACGATCCACTTTATGGGCAGTAAGAGTACTGCCTTTGGCACCACGCCCCTGAAGGTCTAACCAGGCAAAATCAAATTCAATCACCATTTCTTTCACCCTTTTTAATTCTGGGTCAAGATGAACAAGTATACGACTGTTTTTCTTGTCGCTATCATGAACTGCAAAAAAGAAAATTCGTGATTTTGAATGTGTCTTAAACAATGGATATTCCTTTTCNCGGGTCACNCCACCAACCTTAAACTTCTTGGCATATAAACGACCACTCTTCCCGTCCCGNTAGACCATGTTGTAGACCTTGTCTTCATCGCGGCGAAAAACATTCACGCGAAGTGGGGATTTGCCCACAAACATTTTCTCGGCAATCTTCATCACCTTCATCACGCCATCTTTTCCGAATACTATAATATCATCCAGATTCGAGCATTTCTCAATCGACTCATCTTTTTTGAGACCATAGCCGGCAAAACCATCCTTTCGATTGATGTAGAGNGTTTCATTGGCCACAACCACTTGAGCGGCATTGATACGATCGAAGGGGGCAAGTGACCCATCATCTTCACGACAAATTTCAGTTTTCCTCTCCCTNCCCTTGCCGTANTTCTTTTTTAGTTCTTTGAGATAACGTACCGCGAAACGGGTTAACTGGGCAAGATGTCCCTCCACCTCTTTAATTTCTTCCTCAAAACCCTTTATGATTTCGTCTGCACGGAATGAATCGTACTTAGATATTCTTTTGATTCTTATTTCAAGTAACTTTAGAATNTCTTCCTGTGTAATGGCTCNGNGAAATAACTTCACATAGGGCTTAAGTCCTTTATCCACAGCTGAAATCACCCCTTCCCAGGTTTCTTCTTTTTCAATGTCCCGGTAAATTCGTTTCTCAATGAATATTTTTTCAAGGGATGAAAAGTGCCATTTTTCCTGCAACTCGCTCAANCGAATTTCCAACTCCTGTCGGAGCAGTTCCCGGGTTTGGTCGGCAGAGGACTTGATCAAATCATTAACCGACAGAAACTGAGGGTGGTTATCTTTAATCACACAGGCATTCGGAGCCAGACTGACCTCGCAATCGGTAAAGGCATAAAGNGCAGGAAGTGCTTCGGCAGAAGAAACCGTAGAAGGTAAATGAATCATAATTTCCACGAACTCCGCGGTATTATCTTCAATTTTAGAAATTTTTATCTTTCCCTTATCGTTGGCAGCGAGGACAGAATCAATCAAACTAGTGGTAGTGGTGCCAAAGGGAATTTCCACTACTTTTAGCAGATGCTTTTTTACAACTTCAATCCTTGCGCGCACCCGAATACGCCCACCNCGTGCCCCACCATTGTATGATGTGCAATCCGCAATCCCTCCCTGAGGGAAATCCGGAAGCAGATCGATTGGATTCTTGCGCAATGCATCAATCATCGAATCGATAATCTCAAGGAAATTATGGGGTAGTATCTTGGTGGATAGACCCACCGCAATACCCTCGGCTCCTTGGGCTAATAACAAAGGAAACTTGGTAGGAAATGTAACGGGTTCCTTGTTTCGGCCGTCATAAGAAGATGCCCAAGTTGTAACCTTGGGACTAAAAATTACCTCAAGGGCAAAAGGGGTTAAGCGTGCCTCGATGTACCTTGGTGCTGCCGCGGAGTCGCCAGTAAGCACATTCCCCCAATTCCCCTGTGGATCGATTAATAAGTCCTTTTGTCCGATCTGGATAATTGCATCACCAATGGAAGCATCCCCGTGGGGATGGTACTTCATCGTGTTACCTATCACATTGGCCACTTTATTGTAACGCCCATCCTCAAGCTCCTTCATCGAGTGAAGGATGCGTCGCTGTACAGGCTTTAAACCATCATCGGCATGGGGAACCGCCCGTTCGAGAATCACATAGGATGCATAGTCAAGAAACCAGTCCCCATACATGTCATCCACATAGATGGCGTCGTCATCACCCCTGCTTGGTCCCTCCAAAGCCAAGGCTTCNGGATCAAACCTACGCTTGGTAACTTCCTCCGTACTGATCTGTTCAACACTTTCTTCGGAATCATCCGTGCTATCACCAGAATCTTCATTTGAATTAATTTGATCAGCACTCATGAAAAAATCTCTCAGGCAGCGGCACTCTCAGCCACTTCTGCTTTTGTAACCCCGGTCTTCTTACTTGCTCGGGAAGAAGAATTGGAATGCTTATCTTCTTCGGTGCCATCGCCATCCTGCTCTACAAGATCATGCTCAAAACGAAGATTGCGAATGATGTACTCCTGACGGATTGGTGTATTTTTCCCCATGAAAAACTTGAGCATTTCCTTAATCGATTCATGGGCATCTATCTTGACTGGATCCAAACGGACATCATCCCCAATGAAATGTTTAAATTCATCAGGTGAAATTTCNCCAAGTCCTTTAAAACGGGTAATCTCAGGGTTTCGACCGAGTGTTTTAATTGCTGCATCCCGCTCGGTATCATCATAACAATATAAGGTGGTCTTTTTGTTGCGCACCCGAAACAACGGCGTCTGCAAAACAAAGAGATGCCCCTGCCTGATCAATTCTGGAAAAAACTGTAGAAAAAAGGTGATAAGCAGCAACCGGATATGCATGCCGTCCACATCCGCATCAGTGGCGATGACCACTTGGTTATAACGCAAGTCCTCTAAATCCTCTTCAATTCCGAGGGCAGCCTGAATTAAGTTAAATTCCTCATTTTCATAAACGACCTTCCGGGTGAGTCCAAAAGTATTGAGGGGTTTGCCTTTAAGACTGAACACACCTTGAAACTGAACATCCCTGGCCTTTGTAATGGAACCACTGGCGGAGTCCCCCTCAGTGATAAACAATGTGCTTTTGAACNTCTCCTTGTTCTTGCTGTTCAAATGAATCCGGCAGTCCCGAAGTTTGCGGTTATGAACTTTGCTTTTTTTCGCCCGCTCTCGNGCAATTTTTTGGATTCCCTTTAATTCCTTACGCTCCCGCTCGCTGCGTTGAATTTTTTCCTGCAGTGCATCCGCAGTTTCTGGGTTTTTGTGCAAATAATTATCGAGTTTTTCCCGAAGAAAATTACCGATAAAAGTACGGATNGTTTCCCCTTCCGGGGAGACTGTAAGGGACCCAAGTTTGGTCTTGGTCTGTGATTCAAAAACGGGCTCCTGCACTTTAATACTTATCGCGGCAACAATTCCTCCCCTGATATCAGCTGCCTCAAAGTTCTTTTTACAAAAATCACGGATTGTTTTCACAACTGACTCACGAAAAGCCGCCTGATGGGTACCTCCCTGGGTAGTGTGCTGGCCGTTTACAAACGAAAAATAATCCTCCCCGTACTGATCCAGGTGAGTAAAGGCCACCTCAATGTCTTTCCCCTCAATNTAAATGATTGGATAAAGGGGAGTTTCGGAAATATTTTCCTCAAGCAGGTCTTTTAACCCTTCTTTGGAACGAAAGCGTTTGCCATTATACCGGATGGTTAGCCCACGGTTCAAGTAGGTGTAGTAGCGCAGCATCCGCTCGACATANTCGTTGCGGTACCGATACTTTTTGAACATTGAATCGTCCGGAACATAGGTAATCATGGTTCCGTTCTCTTCTTTGGTTGATTTGTTCTTTTTATCTATGGACTGCACATCCCCGCATGCAAATTCAATCCTGCGCGTCTCACCTTCACGAAATGCTTGAATATCAAACTTGGTGGAAAGTGCGTTTACCGCCTTGATCCCCACCCCATTTAAACCTACCGATTTCTTAAATGCTTCGGAGTCATANTTTGCNCCNGTATTNATNTTACTGGAACAATCGAGAAGCTTTTCGAGAGGTATGCCACGACCAAAATCCCTAACCGTAACCACCTGTCCATCACACTCCACCTCGATCTGCTTGCCAAAGCCCATCACGAATTCATCGATACAATTATCAAGAACCTCTTTGAGGAGCACATAAATTCCATCGTCCTCAGAGGAACCATCTCCAAGTTTGCCAATGTACATACCTGGACGCAGTCTTATGTGCTCTTTCCAGTCGAGCGACTTTATGCTGTCCGCTGTATATTTGTGGTCAGCCATTATTCCCCATATCCATTTCCACACTATATTCTATTAGAATCATCTATCACCTTGTCCACTTGAAAATGGTAATTTTCTTTAAAATCTTGCAATCAGCGAAGAAAAATTGATGGGGTATGGTGATAATTCCTTTATGAAAAAGTTAATACGGGACTATTCTTTGGCCATTTCACAAATTCAGGACCCCAGGCTATGGAAGCCTGTGCTTTGGGCGACCTTGCTCAGCCTGGGGACTATTTTTGTAAGTATTGCAGTGGGAGGAGTCTTTATTTTCAAAAGTGTAAACTCTTTTACTGGGCAACTGAGCGGTTGGATGAGCTGGGCAGATGGATGGATGGGCGGATTGGCCGTGTTTGTGGGAACCGTTTTTATTGGTGCACTCGGTTATTTCTTTTTGTCCAGCGTATATGCCGCATTTATTGGGCTTTTTCTGGACGATGCCCTGGATGCAGTACGCGACAAACACTACCCTGAGGCAGAGTGGATAAAACCGCCCAGGGTAATTGAGTCTTCCATTGCCTCACTTCGTTTCATCCTCTGGAGTTTGTTGGTCTACATAATTGCCTCCCCGATTTTATTAATCGGATATTTTATTCCTCCAATTGGATTGGTNTTACAATTCCTTCTTGGTGGATATCTGCTAAGCCGGGAATTTGGCCACTTGATAGAGTTACGATTACCCCGTAATAAAAGAATAAAGAAGCCAGGCAGTTTGTGGCATGGTACGCTCGCAATTTTCCTTTGGACTTTACCCCTAATTAACCTGCTTGCCCCACTATTATTAGCGGTCTCATTGGTGCATCACCGCCTGAATAATACAGAATTAAAACCAGGCATATCCCAGATCAATTAGAAGCAAGGAAATTCAGGGCTTAAACTCACCTTTAAACCGGGGCCCCAGTAGGGTTCCATTCATATCCCATTCCTCAATCAAACCAATTGCGAGACCGTCCACAAATTTGGTCCGGGATTTCCTCGGTCCATTTGCATAAAAAGTCACACCGATACCAGTGTATAACTCTCCCCCATTAATTTTGTACCACATCCCGTCACGGCGCTGTTCTAGTTCCTTATCCTTATCAACGAACGGTTCCTTATCAAGGTCTTCAAATTCTTCCTGAGGAAACTGCAGGGCATCAAAAGAACATTGAGACGGCAACCACATCACTACCAAAGCCATCAAGATCATCGCTCCAAACCACCAAAAATAAGGGGAACTGCTCAACCTCTCCCAGATAGTTGGATCCGGTGCTTCCGGTGGGGTGGGAAATATATCTTCTTCCTTCATTGCCTAAGTAAGCTAAGCGAAAAATAGTCTAATTTAGCAAGGCATAAAGAAAAACATTCATGCCAAGACGGGCGTAAAATGAGTGAGCATAATTGCTGATTTCCTCGCCGGAATAATATTTAAAAATTCGCCACCTCCCGGTTGGCTCCTTTACCCACAAGGGACGCTGACCAGGAATTAGGTAGATTTCATCCTTCAGACCGTCCTCCCGGGTCACTTCATAAATTTTCCCGGAGAAGGATGCTTTCTGTAAAGTCTCATCAAAATCTTCTGCCGATTCACGGATACGAAAAGAAATGGGAGGTATCCAGGCACCGAATTCATCCCTACCCCAGCCCATCGCACAGATTGGAGAGGCAATACAGGCCAATCGCCCCTTTATCCTGATTCCAACAAAAGAATAGGTCCCCTGAGGCCACTTTTCTTGTTCCACAAAGGTCAGTACCGTATCAGGCAAGCGTTTCTGGTCCTCTTCCAAACGCAAATACTCATTATCTGGAAGACCTTTGTAAAATGTTCGGTAAATTTCATGATTTCTGGGCAAAGGAGTGAAAGCTTTTTCAGGAAATATCTGGCCAAACCACTCCCTGACTTCTTCGCGTTCTTCCCACGCGGCGTAACTGTGCCCAAGGTCAGTACCCAGGAAGGATGCCTTAATACCGGCATCCAAATAAACAAAACCACCAAGTTCCAGATACCTACGGAGGGCCTCATTTTCCTCCGTGGAAAAATCAAACGATGGCAGTTCGTCGCAATTAATATAGAGGATGGGATTTTCAAACAACCTAGGATCGGTGAGGGACTCAATAAACATAGGATCGGGATCAAATCGAGCATTTGATCGTTCGTTCATTAAATCAAGCAGACTAGGCAAAGCATCTGGATAACGGACACGTAAAGCTCCGTCTCTACGCAATTGCATGATGCGTATGGCACCAGCCTCCATTTCCTTAACAGAAGCCTGGGACCTTACTGTCCACATATCAGGAACCATCAAAATCAGGGAGAAAATTAAAACATATTTCATGGATTGAGCCCCATTTTTTTGAGTTCACTTCTGGCCAGGGAACTTATTCGCTCAGCCGGATTTTTTTGTACATATTTAATCAAAGTTGGCACGCCTTCCTTGGAGTCCCCAAGCAGCCCATCCATAGCTGCCCGCTGAATGGCATAATCATCATCATTGAGGGAACGGGCATGCAAATGCACCCATCCATCAAGTCGCAGATTTGCGATTACCCGGAGGGTGGTGGAGCGGACCAGGGAGTCCTCGTCGATCAAAAGATCAAAGTAGCAATCATCGACCACACCCGGATCAGTCACCAAGAACAGTTCCGCTGCAAAAGCCCGGACTTCAGCATATTTGTGAACAATCAGGATTCTCAATTCATTCTCCTGAATTTTTTCAACCCTACCCCTAACCATAGAAAGAACAGATGAACGGACCTGCAAATCCCTGTCTGCAAGTCCAGGAATCCAGCTCTTGGGCGACTTCCAACCCTCCGAAACACTAAGGTGACGCTCCCATGCCTTGGCTCGCATACTGGCACTGGGATGCCCGAGCAAAGATTGATAAATCCGTGCACTGTCCTGCCCCAAAGNCGAAAGAGAATAAAATAAAGTCTCGGCTTTGCCATATAACCCTCGGGCATTTGTTAGGTACTGGATAATACGATCGAGCATCTCAGTCGATACCCGCTCACCCAATCTGGCTAAATCAACTGCAGCTAAAGTGGCAATTTCATCCACCTGATCTTCGGTCAATTGACGGAGGATTTTCCGGTACTCAGGAAAGGAACGACCCAGGCTAAGAGCAGTCTTGGCAAGCTTTGCTCTGATGCCTAAATCAGGATGCTTGCCAAGGGCTTCCATTTTAGAATAAATGNNAGGCTGGGACGCATACATCCTCACCTGATCCAAGGCGACCAAAAGCACGGCTATGTCATTATCTTCCAACAACTTCCCAAAGGTTTGNGGAGAAATCTGGAAACGCAGGGAATAATGATGTTTTAAAATATTTTGCCGGACAATGGAATCGGGGTCGAGCAGCCCTTTTTCCGCAAGTAATTTNAGATCACCCCGCAATCTGCCAGGCACAGACCGAAAAACTGTTCTTCCGTTTATTAGAGATTTTTCCATGCCAGACCGAACCAGTCCAGGTATTAAGCGGGGAATAAGGGCAGAGGTTTCACGCCGGACCTCTACATCTGGGTCTCCAATCATCGAAAATATCTTCTCTGCCAATGGTTGTTCGTAAATGGGAGAACCATTATTAAAATGTTCGACCAAAGAGACGAGGACTGCGCGCCTGACTAACTCGCTTTTATCGTTCAATGCACCGATCAAAAGAAGCCCAGCTTGTGGACCCGCATATTTCCCAAGCAATTTGGCTGCCCCTACCCGTTCGAGTTCATTTTCGGACCTAAGTTTCTGGGCCGCTTCATCAAGCGTATTATTTACCGTTGAGCGCCTGGGCAAAACAGGAGGTGGGCCCGTTTCATTATTCTCTGCCAAAAGAGGGTTCTCATGGGAAGTGACATTGNTCTCTCCCTTTGCGATAAGAGAATAAAGGACCAAATATGAAATTATCGAAAGCCAGGCCGTTACCTTCATAGAAGCCCTCCTTTTCTTCGCATTAACCATTCCGTTCCGGCTACAAAAAACAATGCAAGGAAAAGAGGCCATAGGTCAGCCAAATTATTTCTTTTCCTCACCGTGGGCAATGTCTGGGCAAGTTTAGGAACCCAATCATCCCCAACATCTCCGACCTCCAGAAACTCTCCCCCTGTCAAATTGGCAAGCATACGCAACTCTCTTCCAGCATAACGGGTATCTTTTGCCTCATTTCCAGCTTGTTTGATTTTGAGGTAGGATAATTGGTTTAATTTTTCTCCATCAGGGTATGAAAGTTGATAANGGACCCGGTATGAACCCGCATCAAGCGGGGTAAACTTTCCAACATACCTACCCAAATAACCGCCCTGTGGGTACAGTTGCAGTACTTTGGAAAATCCTTCTGGGCCGGTTATGTTTGCTTCTATACGGGCATCAATCGATGGATCAAAATCCTGACCAAGAGCATCAACCACCAACCAATTTTCTTCTCCCGCAGTACCGTCATTCTCTTGGTCATTGACTTTGATCCGCTCCACAGTGCCTGAGCCCAACCACTCGATAACCCCTGACCAAAAGAGGGAAAACTCCCGCGAATATTCTTCATCGACCAACGATCTTTTCCAATCATGGGGCGAACCCCAATAGGCAGATTTCCCCGCACCATAAGACTGCAATGCCAAGAGAGATCGTCCTGTTCCTCCTGCCCCTTTAAGACCGACCACTTCCCGGGCAGCAGGCTTGCTATGCGTGATCAACTCTGCCGGCATTCCCGCAGGCAGAAAAGGCTTCCATTGATCAACCCTTTTTCGCTCAGTGAACAAAGGGTCAGGCAGAACGAAAAGAGACAGGTTTTCCTTGGCCAGGGAAGACTGGGTCTCGGTTGCAGGCATCAATCCACCAAGCAATTCCAGAGCGGGCTGAGGATTTCCAAAGAGCAATAAGCCACCACCCCGTTTTTGTACAAAATCCTTGAGTGAACCAACCAATGTGGCATTTAAATCCCTCAAACTTCCAGAATCGAGAATCACCACATCAAAGCTCATCCAAAAATCGGGACTCTGGGGATAACCATCTGGCGAAACATTTTCTCCACGAGCATGAAAGGTCTGCTCCCCCAAACGAACCAAGGAACTTAACTGAAACCTATCCCCTGAAAGTGCCCGTTTCAGAAAAGGATAAAAGGGCCGAACCTGCGAGGAAAGATAGAGAGCCGAAAAAAATGCGGGTGGTTTGATCTGTACAACCTGTGCATCTGTATTGTCGCCAGGATCGTTATCTCCCTCTAAATGATCAACCAATACCCGATAGGTAAGAACCCCGGCAACCTCGGGTATGGTAGGTGAAAACCGGATGGTTCGTGTCTCCCCTGGCCCCAAATTGAGTTTGCGGCTTTCCAATTCGAGATCATTGGCAAACAATCGAACGAAAGTCGTTCTTTCACCTGCGAATTCATTTTTAATTTCTGCAGATAGTATTAGCTCCTCCTTTGCCAATACCTCGGAGGGAATGTCAGAAAATATTACCGAAAGATTTCCAAACTCCCTGGATTGACCAACTCCAATCACATTGATCGGGATGCCACGCTCCCGAAATAATTCGCCCGCTTCGAGGGGGGACTTGCCGGAATTATTCCTACCATCAGAAAATAAAACAACTGCGTCAAAACTTTGCTTTTCCGGGGAGTCAAGAATGTGAGAAAGAGCATCACCGAGAGAAGTGTTTTTCCCTTGGGCAGGAATATCCCAGCTGGATGCACGCATCGCAGAGACCTCATCACCGGCAAAGCCTAAACGATCAACCGAACCATACCTCGCCTTCGCCTGATTAATCCAAGAGTCAGATCTTTCGAGATCGAAAAAAGGCAGGACTTGATTGATCCTACTTTCATCCCCTTCCCTGTCGGCACGATCCATGCTGCCCGAAAAATCAACCAAAGAAACCAATCGTACCGCATCCGGGTTTAATTCGAATCTATCCACAAAAGGTCGGAGGATAAGCATTAGAAAAAATAAGCCAGCCAATCCACGGAGCAAAACGAGTTTCCAGGCCTCTTTTTTTGTAGTAATGGAAAATAATTTGTGGGCGTGCCAGAAAAGACAGGCAAAATAGAAGATACCACCTGCCAGAATCCAGAACATTGGATACGGCCAGTGAAACCCGATCAATTCGATATTCATTCCCCTTCTGCGATCCGTCGAAAATATTCTTGCACCTGTTTACGATAAGCAGCAGGAGCTCGGGACATCTGATGATTCCGGCGCATATTTTGTTCAGCTGCTTGCTCCCAAAGGAATTGCTCAACCAGACGGGATGCCTCATTAACTGCTCCAGCGGAGAGGGACCGACCGTTGATAATGTCTTCGGCAATCGCAGACTCTTCAAACATCCGGGTAAGATTTAAGAGGCGTTCATCCGAATCTGAATCAGGCAGGTTACCCACTGCTTGAGCGGCTTCCTCGTTTGACTGCCTAAATTCCTCTTCGCCCATGCCTCTACCCTCCTGGCGCATCTTTTGTAAATGTTCCGCCAACTCCCCCAGTTCGGGACTTTCTCCATAGCGTAGTCTGTCTTCAACATCCTGAAGACCGCCCTGCAAGTCATCCAGCCCCTGCTCTACCTTACCCTGTTCTTTACTGGCCTGAGGAAAAGCATCATAAAGTAAAGAATTGGACGATCGTTTACCTGCTTTCTCCAAGCCGTTGGCCTTGGCCTCACGAGCTGCGTTAAGTAACTCTTCCATCGCACGCTCCTCAAATTTCCCAAGGGTTCGGGCGGTCTGATCAATCTGGTCGAGCAAATCCTCGATTCCCTGGTTAAGACTTTCCTGATCCTGACGCAATCGTTCTCCTTGCCCACCATCTGCATTCTCGGTTTCGGAACGAAGGTTAGCCTGCCCATCACCCAATTGTTCTGCCTGACTGGCCAATTGGTCGACCAGATCGGCTGCCAACTGGGACATTTCCTGCTCCACCTGTGAAATTGCCCGGCCCAGAGCATCGGATGCCAATTCACCGTGGGGTTGTGCCTGGCGGGGCTGATCCCTACGCAAATCCCCGGCCCCTTGTTTCATTTCGCCCCCGGCTTGATCAAGGTTGGAGACATCACCGAGTTTGCCAGTGCGGTCATATCTTTTTTGCCGCAATTCGTCCAAATCCCTCTTGATTCCCTCCTGCGAACTGGCCAGATCGAGGTTCGCTTGCCCGGACTGTCCACGACCAACCGCCTGTCCGACTTGCTCGTTTAACGAATCCTGTCGTTCTTCCAAATCTTTCAACGCCTCAAGTTCCTTGGCCAATTCTTCCAATTGTTGGGCAGGATCCTTGGCCGTATCATCATTTTCTGGCTTTTCCTGCTGCTCTCCTTGTTCACCCGCACTGTCAATTGGCTGCCCTTGCCCCTGTCCCTTGGCTTTTTGTTTCTCAAGCTGTTGCATGAGGGCATAGAGTTGAACCAATTTGCGCAGGGTTTGCTCCGATGATTCGATTGACTCCTCAAGTTCCTGGTTACCTGTAAAAATTTCAGTCTGCTCGATATGATAGGTTGCCTCATTGAGCAACTCTCCTAAATCCAATCCATCAACAATGGGGAACATTCCCTCAAATTCGTCATAGGTTTTGGTCATTTCATTTTTCAGGCTCAGCGCGTCAGCACAAAGAGCGAGAGATTGCTCCTCCCGCTGTATCCCTTTTTCCATCAATGCGTCATAGGTATCCCGTATGATTTGTTTTGTACGGTTGATAAATTGGCGGATAGGGATTTCTTTGCTTTCACCCTCCATCTCTCCACCTGCCTGTTGGTCGGAATCAGTCATGTTCCCTTCAGGTGGCAGGATCTCAATAAAATAAATCTCCGAACGGGCAATCTGGTTTTCCGGTTCTNGGTTATCCGCCACAAATGCCATGTAGGTGATCACATCACCCACAGCTAATGGATATTCGTTCAAGTCTAATATTCCGGTGACTGCTTTTTCCTTTTCGACCGGCTCAACAAATAATTCCTCTTCTTTCTTCACTCCGTCATGGGAAACATGCAGGCGCAGATCAGATACCCCATGATCATCAGCTGCAAATACTTCGATGAGCAGCGGGTCGGCATCAAAGGGCAACTCCAGGTCTTTAGCCGGTTCTGTAATCTCGACAATAGGTGGCTCATCGGGAATTGGTGAAAAAGTAATAGAGTCATATAAAACTGCGGGACGGCCCGGTTGGGCGAGGTCGGATAATCCTAACCGGGCAGACCATTCATTATCCATCTTTGCGGACCACGAAAAAGTAACCCGGCCTGCTTTTTCCATGGTCACATTGGTTTCCTTGCCCAGCAGACGGGCCTCTACCTGTTCGGGCAACATATTTACCCGAACATCAAGCCCGACGGCACTGTTTTCAGGAGCCTCAATGTAGCCAAATCCATCGTGGGTAAATGGGGGCATTTGCAGATATGCAGGTGGGGTAATTTCCCATCGGGCAAATTCGAGTGATGGTGGATCATAAGGAACAACTTCATACCAATCGCTTTGCAGGGATGCAGTTACAACACGATAACGGACCGTTTCCTGCAAAGAAGGAATGATAAATTCCATACGGCCAGGGGTTGGGGTGGGTAACATACTCAATTGGACCGTACGGTTTTGCTCAATCCATTCAATCCATGCCTCTTTTTTGCCACGATGACCTCGAAGCACATCGGCCCGAATTGAGACATCCGTACCCCTGCGGTATTCGGCATTCGGGCCGTTTAATAACTCCTCGGTCGACCCGCTCAAAGAGGTCCATACCAGCAATCCTGATTCTCCGCTCATGACTGCCCGCACCTTGGTCATGGGACTACGATCAAAACTCCAGAATGAAAGAGCAATCCCAGCCAAAAAACCAAAGATTAAAAATTTCACAAAGGATGAGGATGGTCGGACCCCTTTCCCCCAGTCCAACAAGTGTGCCTTCTCATCCAACTGTCTCAAGACCCGCCGCTCCATGTAGGGTAGATCATCACCCTTATTCTCGATCTCAATTGCAGTATTGAGAAGATCGTTGAGTTGCGGATGAGCAGACTCTACCTGACCGGCCAATTCTTTAGGGCTTGGACGATTCACCCAAACGCGAACAAACAGGATAAGAGAGCTGATTAGTGAAATGGTCAAGGCACCCAAAACCCATGACGAAACATCGGTTTCCTGGATGGGAGACAATGCATCATAGAGATCGAGAAAAATTAACAATCCAGACCAGGCAAGAAAACCAATGATCAAAGCACCCAAGGATCGAGCGAAGATAAGCACCCTTGATTCCCGCTTTAACCTACCGATAAAACTAGCCACTCACCACCTCCTGTTTTTTGGCTGACCATGCCGATGGAGCAGAGAAAATCATCTCCATGATCAAAAGTACAAACACCCCCAGGGCAAACCATTGCCACAAGGATTGAGACTGATCCTGGCTGGAAGATGGATTCATTGCAATGTCACCGCCCCGGGAAAGAGTGTGCCCACCCACCAGTGCATCCAGTAAATCGTTTTCTCTCATTACTTCTGGCATAGACTCGACCAGTGGATGCACAATTTCAATTCTCTGATCCCCAACCTGAAGCAATCCTATTTTCTCGGTGTCCACCAAGGTTCCAGAAAGTTCTTTTTGATCACCCGCTTGCAAACGCAAAGTTCCGCCCTGATCTTGTTCTGTATGATTTAAAGAACCAAGTTCGACCAACAGGGGAAGAAAGGAATTACGCATAGGTAAATCCGTCCACTGGGGTAACATTCGAAAGGTAAAAAAGACCAATTTACCTCCCCCGGGAAAGGAACGGGTCAGGACAAGGGGACGCCCCCCACGCTCATAGAGCGGAACCTCCAAGCCATCTCCCATATTGACCTTTATAAATTGACGAATCTGAGAAAGGTACAAATCACGTACCGAATCGCCGGAAAACACTTGATTTAATCGATTATTCTCCCCCAAGACCTCGATTCTGTACGGATCCATGCGGAAGGCAGTGCGGTTAACCCCACCAAAGGTAAAATCGAGTAAACCAGGCTTTTTCAAAGCCTTATTCATGGGGACATGAGAATCTTGGGGCGGTGTAATCATTACTGTACCTCCCTGCTGTAAATGCTCCATTAAAGGGATTGCGAGCCCTTCGTCTTCAAACCAGCCGGAAATTCCAAGCACCATCAATAAATTTAGGGGCTTTCCCTCTACGCCAAGTCTCAATTCTTTGGCTCTTTCATCATTTTCCTGCCACCTATTCCACATTCCATCCCCAGCACTTTCGATTGCCGCACGAAGAAACTGTTCCTCAAGTAGGTCTGCGTCATCCTGTTGTGTTCTTTTCCAAAATCCAAAAATACGAGGAGAAGGAGGCAGGATCCACAATGATTGATTATCATCAGATGGATAAGAATCAACTCCCTCAATCTGCACAATTGCATGGGCGTAATCCTTCGCTGGCAAAATGAACTGAATTTGTTCAGTGCCTTGAGGAGGTAAACTGGTCTGGTTAGTCTGCCTGATTTCGCCCCCGGCAATGATAGAAACATTGAGATCCGTACGGTTTTCGTCAAAATTTCTCAACGCCGCCCACACCCGGACTTTGTCTTCCCCGGCAGGAGCAACCTTGGCGTCGACAATTGCACGGTTACCATTCCGGTCATTCCAGTATTNANCTGCATGCCCGACTGGAAAAAGTTCGAGTTCAATTTTATTTTCAGAAAAATCCCCTGCCAGTTCCTGCCAGGAAGATTTCTGAAAATCACTGATGAGCACAATTTTCTTGGCATGCAAACCTTCAGTAAACAAGACAGGTGCACGGTCAATCATTGCCTGCAGTCCATTCGGAGTATTTTGCAATTTAATCCTATCAAGCATCGAAATCAGGTCCTCCCTGGAGCTACCAACTGGCAATTCCTCCACAGATCCATTTTGAAACAGTAAAAGACCAAAACGATCGGTCGATTCTTTCCCTAGCCTTGAACGAATCTCAGACAATCCTTCCTGCCAAGCACCCCACCCTGCCATGCTAGGAGTACAATCCAAAAGAAATAAAGTTTCGGAAATATCGACAGCTTTGGGAGAATTAATGTCATTTTCTTTCCAGTAAGGATCCGCAAGCAACAAGGTAATCAGAATAAACAGTATGATCCGCAAAAAAAGCATGGATAGATCACTGGGTTTACGACGCCCACTCCTTGGTATGGAGGAGGAATGAAGAAAACGGAGACTGGGAAACGGGAGTTTATGAGCAATCCTTCTGTATGCCAAATGGGCCAAAATGGGCATCGCTATGAAGAAACCGGTCCACAGGGCAAGAGGTTGTCCAAACTCAATCATTTCTTTGCNGTGCGCATTCCCAGAAAACGTCTAATCCCAAGACCGAGTTCCTGATTGGTTCGAAGAGTACAAAATTCTGCTCCGGTGCGGGCTAGTACAGTTCCCAGTTTCTCAATATGCTCAACCATTCGCCCCNTATAGTCAGAGCGGATACGCTCAGGTGAAACTGATACTTCACCCTCGCCCTCCATTTCCANAAAGCGAATGGCTTCCGCATCAGGCAGAACCTCCTCCAAAGGGTCCAGGATTTGTAGACAAATACATGCATAACGGGATGAACGGGCGAAACCCAAGCGGTCGAACAATTGGTCTTCACCTTCTAAAAAATCTGAGATTACCACCACGGTTGCCTGCCGAGGGAGCTTGTTCTTAAATTTATCCCATAAAAGATCATCCAGATCTGCCCCCCGTGGTTTCATTCCGCCCACACAAGCCAAAATACTTTTAAAACTTTCCCTCCCACTCCTGGGAAACATCCATTCCTGAAAATGATCTGAGCCTCCAAATAAACCGATACGATCCCCTTGACGATGACCAAGATAAAGGAGACAGGAGGCAAGCATTTGAGCATACCGAAACTTGGAACAATCAGAATTTTCACCCTGGTAGTCCATGGATGCGCTTGCATCCAGAACTATCATTAAGTTCGAATTGGTACTCTCCTGATAAGTCCTGCTAACCAATTCTCCGGTTTTGGCAAAGACCTTCCAGTCAACACTTTTTAAATCCTCACTGGGCTCATAGGCACGATACTGAAAAAATTCGTTTCCATGACCCTGCCTGCGACTCCGGTGAGCACCAAAATGGTTCCCTTCCACTACCACNCGTGAAAGCAGGGACAGGTCTTCGATACTGGCCAGGTGACCCGGGTCAAGCAGTGGGTTCTTAGAAGTTTGAACCACAGACAAGAAGNGTGTTGTTCTTGTTAAAATTTGTTATTCAGAGACCTGCTCAAGCAAACGATCGATCAAATCGTCCGATTGCAATCCCTCGGATTCCGCNAGGAAACTGGGCACAATTCGATGCCTCAGTGCGGACTTTGCCATAGCACNAATATCNTCACGGGATGCGTTAGGNCGACCATCAAGCAAGGCTCTGGCTTTAGCCGCCAAGACTAAAGCTTGGGACCCCCGCGATCCGGCACCCCACTTAATCCTGTCGGCAATCCATGGATCACACCCCGATGTTCCCGGGCGAGAAGCTGAGACCAGTCGTACCGCATAAGAAACCACACTTTCGGATGCGGGAACCTGCCGAGTCAGGGATTGCAAAATCTCAATTTCAGGACCGGACAGTACTGGCTGAGGGGACGGGCGGTCNTCTCCGGTTGTATCNCCAACCATGCGTACCTCATCAACCTCAGGCAGATACTTGATTACAGGATTTAAGAGGAAGCGATCCAACTGGGCTTCGGGCAATGGATAAGTGCCCTCCAACTCGATCGGGTTTTGAGTGGCAAGAACAAAAAATGGACAATCGAGCGGTCGAGTTTCCCCGGCTACTGTAACTTGTCTTTCTTCCATTGCTTCAAGCAGGGCTGCCTGTGTCTTGGGTGGTGTACGATTAATTTCGTCGGCCAGAACGACCTGCGAGAAAATGGGTCCAGGAACAAAACGGAAAGATAATTTGCCATGTCCAGGATCTTCATCGACCACTTCTGACCCCAGCACATCTGCCGGCATTAAATCAGGGGTAAATTGGATACGTTTAAATCCAAGGCTCAAACAATTTGCCACCGTCTTAACCAGCAGGGTCTTGCCCAAACCGGGGATTCCGGTCAGGAGGCAATGCCCCCTTGCCAACAAAGAAATAAGTAATTCCTCAATCACCTCATCCTGTCCGACCACCGCTTTGCGAATTTCCGCAAGCAAGCGATTGCGCGTTTCCGATAATTTGTCCAAGGCTTCTTCAGCCACTGTATCTGTGATCATGTTTCCTTTTTAATAGTTTACTTGGTTTGGGGCAACCTATCCTTCCACCAGCTACCACCATCGCTCACAACTCAAAAATACATCTTGACGGTCGAACTTTTGCTCAACCTTGTCCAGTGATTTGGAGTAACCGATCCCACTCGTCCACGAAGCGACGCAAATGAGGACGGGTATGTGAGATCTCGAATTCAAGTAATTCCCGCACCAGTTTCTGTTCATCCAAATACTGCTCGGTGGACAACAGACCTGAAAAATGTGCAATTCTCGCCCAGAGAAGGTGAGTTGTAAATGCATCAAATTCATTGTACTCCACAATTTCGGCAAGTTTTCCCTCCAACCACATTTGCGCCACTGAATCACCCGATACCTCCAGTTTGCCGGGAATCCCGCTTAGTGTAGCNGCCTGGTGAAGAGTCGGACGATCACGGAATTGCCCCATCGCATCTGCGAGATCCAAATTATAATCCGAATTGCGTGCGTCAAAGTAATCAACACCCTCCCACGGCTTATTCGGTCGGTCAGAAAACCCAAACCCAGGCAATCCGTGAACAATGGCACGTTGAACCAGGATGGGAACATCTGCCTGAGCCGAGTTATAGCCTACCAGCTGGGGTTTCCTTCGCCCAACTGACTTGAGAAAGCTTGAAAGAATGGTTTTTTCATCCGATTTTTGGGAATCAAGCGGATCAACAGGCAAAGAAATAAGTTTGAGCGAAGGTAGACCACCAGGTGCCTGTTCGCGCAATATTCCGGCCAAAGAAACAACCCGGCAAAGTATAGTTTTTAAATAAGGTTGAAAATCAGAAGGATCGCTCTCTTTGCGAGCACTATGCCATAGAGCCTCAAAAGAATCTGCTGCCTCTTTGCCCGGACCGTCTGCCACCGGTGAATTGTGTAAAATCTCAGCTGACTTTGGGTCAGGTATCCATTCAACATCGAATGAAAACACACTGTCAGACAATTTTTTAAGCATCGAATAAAATGGATCAGCAACCTAGCTCAATAGGAAGAGAGAGCTCATCTATTTTTGAATGCAGGAACTTGGTCGCATGATGATACCCAGGCGGCAAAGTAAGAATCTCCGGTGTGCCCTCGTCCACCAAGAGAGTGTGCTCGAAATGGGCAGAGGGCAAAGTATCCTCAGTAAGAGCGGTCCATCCGTCTTTGGCCATACGGACACCCGCACTTTCAGTGTTCACCATGGGTTCGATACAAATGGCCATACCTTTGCGTAATTGTGCCCCCGAACCTGCCCTGCCAAAGTTGGGAATCTGAGGGTCTTCATGTAAGGAACGCCCCACACCATGGCCCACAAAGTTGGTGATAACCGCAAATCCGGCTGCCTCAACATGCTGCTGGACAGCATGGGAAATATCCCCCACCCGTTTCTTGTGCAAAGCATTTACCAACCCCACATAGAGGGATTCTTCAGTTATGCGAAGCAGCCTAGCCACCTCTGGTGAAACTTCCCCCACGGGCACGGTCCGGCAATTATCGCCAATNAAGCCATCTTGGCGAACGCACACATCGACAGAAAGTATATCCCCCTCCTTAAGAATACGCTCCTTAATTCCAATTCCATGAACAATCTCATCATTGACTGACAAACAGGTGTAGGATGGGAAAATTCGGTGGCCTGAACGGTAACCCTTGCAAGCACTCTTTATCCCCATTTCATTCATAATTTCACCGCCTGCCTCGTCGATTTCCCATGTACTCATACCCGGTTCAACCATGGCACATAAACGGTCCAAAACCGTAGCAGCAGAGCGGCCCGCCGCACGCATGCGTTCTTTTTCTTTAAAATTTTTGCAGATCACTCACCCCAAACATTATCATAGCCCTGCTTTCAGCAATCCAAAAAATCAGTCAGGTCGTAAAAATAAGCATAAATTTTTCATTCTTTTTCTCCAAGGCAACCTCATTGGCATAAAGATCCACTATTTATATCAAAACTTGCAGAATTTCATGCAGAGCGCCTTTATCAATCTGTTTTCAATCGATCCACAGGACGGGTTACGACAATATATCTGCCGACCGGGTGGATTCAGCTGGCTTTCTTATCTTACATGACTAAACGCGTTATCTCCCCACCTGATTGATCAGAAAGCTGGCAACTTAAATTACAAAAGAGGTGCGGTGGCAAATGTAAACAACCCGAATTGCCTGCATTTAAAAACTACGCCCAAAGCAATAAAGTTTCGCTGAGTTCTTGGATTACCTGGATACCCCGCTTGGGAACTTCTCAGCTTTGATTGCTTTCTCTGCCTGAAGGATTAATTTTTGCCTTCTATCGGGATTAGTCATTGTTTCTGCCCAACTCAGGGCACCTGCCGGGTCTGTGCTAGTGATTTGCCTAACTAAGGCTTCGATCGCTGAATCAACATTGGCATCATCAGGAAATTGATTGATCCATTCAGCAGTGGCGGCGGGATCTTTTTTAGCCCATATTTTGGCCACTTCTTTGATTCCAGCCTCCTTGGCTTCACCATTGGGCAGTTGTATGACCCAATCGCCAGCAGCGTTTGGGTTTTGCCTTGCCATTTCCCGGGCAACATCTTCAGAAACTGCAGATTTAATCGGAGATTCCTGCATTGANTCCACCCATTCGACCGCTCTCCGCATATCAGAACGAGCCACTTTCTCACCAAGTTCTCCAAAGGCAAAATTCTGCAAAGATCCCGCCGGAAGTTTCTCCGCCCAATTGATAGCCACATCCTCCCCTTCGCTCCAGACCTTTTCAAACAAAATGTGGGCGGCCCGCCCACGAACCCGTCCATAAGGTAGCTCAGTCATTAAATCGGTGGCTTTGGGAAGACTGCTTTCCGACAAACCGTTAATAATTCCGACAAAATACGGATTTTCCTTGCCCTCAAAATTTTCCTTAGCCCAGCGGATTGCCGCTTCCGCATCATTTCGTGCCCAGGAATCCAAAATCGAAGAACTGGCCAGATGTTCCTCCCAATGTTGTTGTTTTTTTGCCCAGATCAAAGCCGCTTTGGGATCCACTTGCCCCCAGGCAAAAGCGAGCATCTTCAGTTCACTAAACCTTCCGGGNCCTCCTGGAAGCGACTCATAAGTCCGCAAAGCAGATTCCATTGACTGGGGGCTTGGGGTTTCGAGCAACTCAGCAAAGGCTCGTAACCGCGTGATCGGGTGGGAAGATTGAAGGCCGATGAGCGAGGGTTCCAACCTGGATGAACTGGTAGCAGAGCCATACCCTCGAGTTACGGCATCCTCGGTGGATCGATTTCCCTCTGGGACATTGATATTTATGGGCGGTTCTTCAATAAAATGATCATGCACGAGTTCCCTCGGGTCAATTTCGTGGGGCTCCTCACCCAAAGTTCCCACATCTTTATTTGTATAATGATCAGGCAGACCACTCCGCCCAAGCCAATAGGCAATTCCTGCAGAGAAAACCCAAATCGTTAAGACAAAGGGTTTGGTCATACTAACACTACATCCTTTTACCAAGACGATTAATCCAAGCCACCCTCAATAGAAGCAGCCAAGAAACAACAAAGCCGATTCCCCCGAACGGAGTGAGTTTGATCAGCCAACCTGGTCCCCCAAGAACCCAAAAATATATACTGAAACTAAAAGCAAGAATGGAACAACTCAGTACCATCCAAAAATAACTGGGCACAAAAAAACGGGGAATATACGAAAAAATGCCCACTACGACCAGAAGGATGGAATGTAACATGTGATAATCCACAGCATTTTGATATGCAGTCTGCATTTTGGGAAATTCGTTAAAAGTGACATCAAGTCCATGTGCACCGTAGGCTCCAAATAAAATGGACGATGCACCCAATAATGATCCTGTAATTAAGGCACCATTCATATGACAGTTAATTTTGACTACAGGTTCATTCCGAATTTTGCCAATGCCTTGGTCATAATGACATACAGCACGCAGGTCAGTACGACCCCGGCAGATAAAGCGTATGGAAAGGATATACCCTTTCGTAATAACCATGGCATAAACAAAAACATAGGCAGGGAGGGAATGACATACCAAAAAGTACCCTCTGCATGATCTGCAATACGGACAATGTCCTTGGTCTCACCATATATCCAGATCATGCCCAAAACAGATACCAAAGGTAAAGAAGCGATCAAACTCCCCAACAAGGGGAGACGCTTGGAAATCTCGGAGATTACAACAATGATACCTGCAGTAATGATTAATTTTGTGAAATACCAAGCCATTTAAATAATTTTAAAAAGTAATTTCATAATAACCCATCGTATGAAATTAAAATTACAACATTTACTTCCTCTTAGTAAAATAATTATTCCAAATATTAACAAAAGTTTATTTTTTAAGAAATCAGTCAATAAACTGTATCTTTTGCTCCCATTTTGCTAATTATAGACACTGTGCGTCTAAATTTCTTAAAATGCTTTTGGTTATTGATTGTAACAGTTTGGTTACTGCATTCACCTTTGCTGGCACAGTATGTTCATCCACTTATCACTTCCAGGGAGAACCAAACAATTACCTATGATTTCTCAATTGCATACAACCCAAACATTAAATCATTACCCGATTTAATTGAAAGAGATTCTCCACCATTACTAAAAGAATCTTCCCTTTATGCTTTTGCTGACTTAAATAGCTCCCGCTCAAATTTTCATAAAAACGAATACACAACCACCAACCAGCTTGAATCACAACTGTCATTGAGCAGCGAATTGTCTGAATTCCCAGGAACAGATTTTGTAAATTGGGACAAATGGCCCGGAAATTTATTTTTAAAGAATTATCAAACTTCCGACCATGCGAAGTCCCCGGATCAATTAAGGTCCTACCTCCCAGGATTAAGCCCCGACCTTGTGCAAGTCTTTGAACTTTTTAGTTTGAAAGAGGAAATTGCTGATTTCGGCTCCCAGCGATTTCCTCTGATCAGTGACATCATATACACCGGCGAGTTGTCTGACCAAAAAGAACAAATATCCACGCCCCTACCCCATTCCGAAAAAGATGCCTTTAACGCCATTGATCTTGTAAATAATTATCCTGAGTTTAGGCCAATAAATCTGCCAGTAAACACCAAGCACCTGAACATTTTCGAGTCCAATGAAGCAAAAATTGATCGCCCTGTGCTTGAATCTGAATTTGCACAACTGGATCCTACAATTACTGGAGAAAGTCTTATCCCAAGCAGACAAAGAAGATTGACCACATATGTATGGGAAATGTCGGATTTCAATGACTATTCTTCTAATAACTCCAACGACTACTTTAATTTGTCAGGTTGGTCTGGGGATGACTTGAAAATAGTGCTCAAACCACTTTCAAGTGGTGGTGTTGCCGCAGGCACCAATGAAAATGGATCAGCGACTCAAGGAGTTGCTTCTAATATGCCAGTCTTTCCTGATTCTGCTATTTGGTCTCCCAGTACCAGGACTTACAACGATTTCTTACAAATTACGGGAACACTACCCTCATCTATCACTATTGATGCAAGTGCAGTTAAGTATTATATGAACTGGCATTATGGTGACTGGGACATATCAACCACGGATGTATCAGCAAATCATTACGATTTAATCTATTATTCAGCAGTTCCAGAACCATCAACCTACATCATGACGGGTGCGTTGTGCTGTTTGATCGGTTGCAACCAAAGAACAAAAAAAATGTTTAAAATATTTTCTAATAAAAGTCATCCAAACACATCGCCAAAAAAAAACTTCACAACCTAGCGTAAAGGCATGTATTCGCGCCTCTTCTTGATTCTCTTGGTATCAGTAATTTCAAAATCATTTTATGCAAATGGCGTAAAGCAGACGGAATCATTACTGGAAAATCGTTTTTTATTACTAGACAACCAAACACCACCCAAGCTCGTATATATATGTCTAAAAAATGATTTCCCTATCGATCTAAACCAAACCAGACACGAAGTTGAAAAAATTGCGGAATTGGATTGGGAAAAGAATTTCTCCAGCACAACAAACAGACTTACACTATCCACAATTAGTAGTTCATCAATCAATGAGTGGTTAACTGAGAACTATTTACAAAATATTGAAACAAACCTCTTTCTTCAATCCTTCCTTTATCAAGAATCTTCTAAAATCGAAGATTTTTTAGTAAAACAGAGGCAGGTAGAATTAGAGGAACTGGCAATCATTAACCAAAAACTCGAGGATAGAAACCTTTCTTCCCCTTTGCCAACGAGTCCACCAAGTCCCGACTTAAGCCAAAAGCAATCAAGATCAACCGATGCAGAGGGAGGATTCGCAAAATTTGCCCTGTATTTAATTTTGGGAGGAGGAGCGTGTATAATCTATTCAGTACTTTCTCCAGTTGGGACAGGAAAACAGGGAGTAAACCGGGATAAAAAGATCGTGTTGGCCAGAAGAAAGAGATGGCTGGAGAAAATATTCAGCAAAGGTTGGATCGACCGGCCAACCTACCACTTTTTACTGAGAAAAATTGAGAACCTTCCGAAATGGCTGGGGGGAATCACACCCCCAGTTCAATCAGAGGATTTTGAATTTGATGAAGAGCCTTCGGTTGATTTGAGCAGACGAAACAGCGGGGAATCTGTAGTCAAAACCAAAGATACATCATTGGATAAAACCTCACGGTAAGTTTCCAGAGTTTTGATAAACTTGTAAAATTCGGCGGAATCCGGACTGCTATCATATGCCTTGGCGTAAATGGCTGAAGCCTTGGCATCTGCTTCTCCATAAATTTCTTGTACACGCTTGTATGATTCAGATTCGATTTCCTGCAAATCTCTTTCTTTTTTACCAATAATTTTAGCTGCCGCTCCTGCCCCTTCAGAACGGAAACGGGCGGCAATTTGCTGACGTTCACTGACCATACGTTCGTATATTCTTCGTCGCACGGTCTCATTGTAATTGATTCGCTTGAATCGAACATCAAGTAATTCTATGCCAAATCCGGCAAGTTTGTCTGCAGCCTTTTGGAAAATTTCCTGCTCTACTTTTTCCCGTCCGATCTTGATGGGGTATAACATGCCCACATTCCCCATACCCTCGGTTAATGATTTATCTGTCACCGCTACACGGTCCTTCGATGTGCGAACAATCTCGATCAATTCATGCTTGGCCACCGCATTGCGGGTCTCACTACCGAGAATATCGTCCAACCTGGACAAGGCACTACGCTCGTCACGCAAGCGTAAAAAGTACTGCATAGCATCACTGATTCGCCAGCGGGCATAGGTATCGATAATCAAATAGGTTTTGTCCTTGGTTGACATTTCATTGGCTGGACCATCCCAGGGCAGAAAACGTTTTTCAATGCGGTTTACTTCCTGGATAAATGGCAGGCGAAAATGCAAACCTGCTTCAGTCACAGGTTCTCCAACTGGCTTACCAAACTGGGTGAGAATCACCTGATCGGTCTCCTTTACCACATAGGTACAAAGATAAAAAGCAATTGCACCAAGAATAATCACAATAGCAAGTGCCTGGGTCTTCATCGTACGAGCCCTCCCTTGGCACTATCATTTAATTGAAGAAGGGGTAAAATCTGTGACGCATCCTCATCAAGAATAATTTTCTTTCCCATTTGCGGAACAACTTCTTTCATCGATTCGAGGTATAGTCGTGTTCGGGTTATTTCCGGTGCCTTTTTGTACTCAGCAAGCATCGAATTAAAACTGGCCACATCTCCCAGTGATTCGTTTACCCTTTTCAGTGCATATCCTTCTGCAGCTTGTATTTTTTGGTCTGCAACTCCACGTGAACGGGGGACTTCCTTATTATACTCTCCGTTTGCTTCGTTAATCATGCGTTCCCTTTCCTGCTGTGCCTGATTGACCTCATTAAAAGATGCCTGCACCGGGGGAGGCGGATTAACATTCTGTAACTGGATTTGGTCAATGCCGATACCTAACTCGTACTTATTCACGAGAGTTTCCAGCCGATCACGTGCATCCTCCTCAATTTCCTGGCGGCCAATTGTGATAACCTCGTCCACTGTCCTGTCACCCACCACCGTGCGCATTACCGATTCAGATACATATCGGAGAGTACCTTCCGGGTCTAAAACATTAAAAAGATAAAGACGAGGATCGCTTATGCGGTACTGGACGATCCACTCCACTTCGGCAGCATTAAGATCTCCAGTCACCATGCTTTTTTCGCGGTCCCGGGTACGCGGCTCCGAAAACTGATTGAGATTTTTTGCCCCCAGGGTAGCAAAACCAAACTCCTGTTTTAGCTGTCTGCGCACAGGCAGGACATACACCTTGTCGATTCCAAAAGGTGCTTTGAAGCGCAACCCTGGCTCAACTGTCTTCAAATACTTGCCAAAACGCAGCACAACACCCTGCGATTCCGCCTGCACAGTGTAGGTGGAGGTAATGACCCCGCTAATTACCGCTATGGCAATAATAACCCAAAGGATCAAGCCATTGCGTACGAATTCAGGGATACGAATTTCAATCGGTTCGTTCATAAGAAAAAAATAAAATCAAACAGGGTAATAAGAGCAAGGTCAACGATGGACGGAATAAAACCATCCATCCGTTCAATCAATTTCATACTTTTCTTTGATTGATAAGCTGACTTGCCGAGCATCGTAAGAAAAACCATCTTCGGCTTGAACCTTGAGCAAACGGATTGTCTTGGTGACAAAGGCAATATCATGCAAAAAAGGATCATTCAAATGATAATACCGGTGAAATGGATAAGTTGACGACACTTGATCAATGGACGAACCAGATTCCGAATCAACCACCTCAAAGTATGAATTCCCAGACTCCAGGGTAAGCTCGGCACAACGCAACAAACAAAGGTCGCCAGTCATTGGATGGTCCCCCCCACGAAAGGTAACCCGCCTAACATCGTTACCGACCTTGGTCTCCGAATAAAATGCAGGACTGTATATACTGCCAATACCACAACCGCCAAAAATGGATACAATTAAACAGAGAAGGAGGCTTTTTGAAACAGATGGGTTCATGGATTATAAAACCCTAGGTTTACCCAACCTAAACTCAAGCAGATAGCCCTTAAGCCATTTCTTTCTTCGCCTCGCGCTTGCGGACATTAAAATCTAAGATGCGCTTGCGCAAACGAAGCAATTTGGGCGTGACCTCGACCAGTTCATCCGGCCCGACATATTCGATTGCACGTTCTAACGAAAACCGGATGGGCGGGGTGAGGGCTTCTGACTTGTCGCTACCTGCAGCCCGGTGATTTGTCACATGTTTGGCCTTCGTGGGATTGACAGGCAAGTCCTCAGACCTCGGATTTTCCCCGACAATCATACCTTCGTACACTTCCTCTCCAGCACCGATAAAGAGTTTTCCACGGGTCTCAATATTGCGCAAAGCATAGGTCATCGACTCTCCCTTTTCCATCGAGACTAATGTCCCGCTTTGCCTGGTACGGATCTCGCCGGTAACCGGACGGTATTCCAGAAACAAGTGGGAAAGAATACCCTGACCACTGGTAATGTTGAGAACCTCAAATTCGAGTCCAATCAATCCACGGGTTGGGATAATTGCTTCCAGACGGGTCCAATCATTGGAGGAAGACATGTCCTGCACCTGACCCTTACGATTTGCAATCGCCTGCATACACCCACCCAGGCAATCGTCAGGCACCTCCAAATAAAGTGTCTCATAAGGTTCATGTTGCCTACCATCAATTTCCTTGCGGATAACCGATGGCCGACTGACCAAAACTTCAAATCCTTCACGCCTCATGGTCTCCACCAAGACTGCCACCTGCATGGCACCACGAGCACTTACTTTGAACTCAGTAGAATCATCACCATCCTCCACCTTAATCGAAACATTGGTTCGTGCCTCCCGGAATAAGCGTTCACGAATCTCCCGAGAGGTTACCCTATCACCATCCCGACCTGCCAATGGACCGTCGTTGACGGAAAAAGACATCATCACCGTGGGCGGATCAATTTGGACGAAAGGAACAGGCTCCCCATCGGCCACCCCTGATAGAGTCTCCCCTATATCAACTTCCTCAAACCCGGATACACCAATTATGTTACCCGCAACCCCCTCTGCCAAGTCTTGGGTAGCCAAGGCACTGTACTCAAACACTTTGGTAACCTTCGCACGCGGAGAGGATCCATTCTGACCGATCCGCCAAACTGGATCTCCTGCTTTTACTTTCCCCGACAATACCTTGCCCACTGCAATCCTGCCAACATAGTCCGACCAATCAACATTACTCACGAGCATACGGAAGTTTGGGTTATCCTCTATCACCGGTGGCGGAACCCGGTCTACAATTGCCTCAAACAAGGGTATCATGTCCCTGCCTTCGGACTCCATTGATTTCTTGGCAAATCCTTCTTTGGCACTTCCAAAAAGAAAGGGTGCATTAAACTGTTCGTCCGTGGCGTCCAGTTCCAAAAAAAGTTCGAGCACCAGGTCCTGCATTTTGGCAGGCTGGGCGTTTGGACGGTCGATCTTATTCACAAATACAACGGGCAACAATCCTGCGGACAGGGCCTTTTGCAGGACAAACCGGGTCTGTGCCTGGGGACCTTCATGTGAATCCACCACCAGCATAACTCCGTCCACCATTTTCATCACCCGTTCCACCTCGCCACCGAAATCAGCATGCCCAGGAGTATCAACCACATTAATTAAATAATCCTTCCAGCGTACGGAAGTGTTTTTTGCCTTTATGGTAATGCCGCGCTCACGTTCCTGGTCCATAGAATCCATCGCCCGTTCATCAATGGCTTGGTTTTCCCTAAAGACACCAGATTGCCTGAGCAATTGGTCAACCAGAGTGGTTTTTCCATGATCAACATGGGCAATAATAGCGAGGTTACGAATGTTCGTGGAAAGTGTTGGCGTCGAATTCATGCAAACGGGAAAAAGTATAGACATGCACTCCCGTTGGCAAGGCAACCTTACCTCCGATAATAAATTTTAATTTCAGCTGAACGGAATTATCACCTTCGTTTACAAACTTATCAATCCAAGCAGTGTAACCGAGAACACTGTGATGAGGACCCCCCAACTCAGGCTCTTTATCCAAATTAATGAATCATTTAATTCTCTGCATTTTCCATTTATAGTTTCCATCCGCACCTCCTGGTTAAAGTTAATTAATTCCTATTTTGCAAACAGCGTGCCAAATGCCGTATTGCGAGTGCGATTGTTACTATTTTTCAGCTTTCTTCAGAGATTTCTGTAACGGATGAATTTTCCTCATTTATAAAACAAATAATTTTAACAAATTAACGGTCCTTTCGAGTTGTCCTTTTGATGATGGGCCATTGTGATGCATCCAACCATGCATTTATTGGAAGAAATTACTGTTATTGCCACTGTCAGTGTAGTGGTCACCCTAATTCTTGGGCGACTTAAACTACCTGTGGTTGCTGGGCTCGTACTTTCCGGTGCCCTTGTGGGACCAAAAGCACTCTCACTTGCTCATGATCCTGAAGCCATCGAAGTAATCGCTGAAGTCGGTGTAATTTTCCTACTTTTTACGATTGGGTTGGAATTCTCACTCGCCCGCTTGCGTAACATTTTCCGACAAGTCGCCCTGGGCGGTTTGCTCCAGGTAAGCGTGACTGCATTTGTCACCTCCGCCGTTTGCCTGAGTCTGAATCTTTCTCTTCCCGAAGCTATAGTCTATGGCTTTGTATTTGCATTATCCAGTACTGCCTTAGTCCTACGAACACTTGGAGAACGGGCAGAACTTGATGCTCCCCATGGAAGATTTATCGTGGGCACCCTGATCTTTCAGGACCTTTGTATCGTGCCCATGGTTTTGATCGTTCCCTTGCTTGCGGATGGACTCGACAAAACGGAGACCTGGCAGGCAATTCTTGTGGCTTTGGGAAAAGCAGTCCTTGTCGTGACCCTGCTCTTTGCGACATCACGAAAGGTGGTGCCCATGCTCTTTCGTCTGGTTGATAGCAGTCGCAGCAATGAAGTCTTTATCCTCACTGTTCTTTGTCTGTGCATTGGCACAGCTTACCTCACTTCGCTGACCGGCCTTTCTCTTGCCTTGGGAGCATTTCTTGCCGGTATGATCGTAGCAGATACGGACTTCCGCCACCGGGCAATGGGGGACATTCTACCCCTTCGGGATGTGTTCGTCAGTTTTTTCTTTGTTTCTTTAGGCATGTTTTTTGACTTTCAATTGCTCGCAGATAAGCCACTGGAGGTCGGTTTGCTTCTACTCGCTTTTATAGGCGGAAAAGGGCTGCTTGCCATTCTTGCCGCCTCCTTCATGCGCTTTCCTCCACGAGCCGCCTGGCTTGCTGGAGTGGGGCTTGCTCAGTTTGGAGAATTTGGATTTGTTATTCTCCAGTTGGCCATCCATGAGGGGGTCGTGCTCGATTCCGAAATTGGTCCGCTTCTCAATGCTGGCATCTTAAGTATGTTCCTCACTCCATTGATGGTTTACAAGGCTCCTCACTTCACCGCGGGGGAACGGGCACTCGATCCTCTTGCTAAACTTTTACGGGCTCGAAGCGCGGAGGAACTGGAAGACCGGACAGTCGGACACAATGACCATGTGGTAGTGATTGGATATGGATTGGCTGGCCGCCTGCTAACAAATAGCCTGAGCCGTTTAGATATTGAAGCAGTTGCATTAGAGATGAACTCTGACAATGTCGAGTTGGGACGCCGACTCGGAGACCCGGTTTACTATGCTGATGCCACCAGTGAGGAGGCTCTTGGCCATGCACATGTTGAAAGCTGCAGGGCCATTGTTATCATGATCAACGACAATCAGGCAATCGAACGGGTCATATCTACCATCGCCCGGATGAAAGTTGAGGCACCAGTTTTTGTACGCACTCAATACATGCGCGGTTCCGAACAACTTAGTAAAAATATGCCTGTAAATGTGGTTGCATCGGAAGTGGAAGGGGGACTAGAGATTCTTTCACTGGTTCTTCGCCAACTCAAAATTCCCCGTAATTTAATCGTTAGGGAAATAGATCAGGCAAGGGAGGAAACCATGCATTCCGACCGTGAACACTCCTCCTCCCCTCTTCCATTGGAAGCTCATGCGGGACTGAAAGATTTAAAGGTAGAGAAATTATTAGTCACAGAAGGAAGCCGGGTCATTGGCGAATCACCCCGCCTTCTCGATCTTGCAGAGACCTCTGGAGTTTCTATTTTAGCTATTCGCAGAGAAGAATCATTGCTGGTGCATCGCCTTGCCGATACTTTTTTTGCTGTGGGAGATTTGGTTTATTGCATTGGAAGTGATCAGGACCTCAGGACGATCACTCCATGGTTTGATGCCGATAAAGTCGTCCAAGAAGCAGACGCTCACGGCTAATTCTTTAAGAACATGAAACGCAAGTGCTGGATTCAGGAGCCGCCTCCAATCGCTCAGGACTAATTGGTTTTCCGCAAAATATACAGTCCCCAAACTGGTTATTTTCAATCCTTTGCAATGCGGAAAGAACGGCCACTTTTTGCATTTTTTTTCGTCGTCGTGCTTCCAGTATGAGCTGCTGGTCCTGCATCGCTTCCATTCTCGACAATCTCCCCAGACTTTTATCAGGTGATACCGCTTCTGCTGATTCCTCAGTCTTGTCCAGATACTCCTCAATTGCACATAAGGATTTTTGTAATTGATTTCGGTAAACCATCAGGTTTTGTGAGTCTGTCATGCACAACACTCCATGCTCGCATATATGTTTGGTCAACGAAGGAATTTTAAACACATTCCGAATTTTTTTGTGCCCTTTTTTTTGAAAAGCTTGAATTCCTTCCAAACTTTGATCAATGTATAAAGTTATGAAAACTGTACTCACCACACTCTTCATTGCTTTACTTATGCAACCCGCCCTTTACGGGGTTGATAAATGCGCTCTCATGCTGGAGGACGATATCGATCCTGAGGAATACTCGGAAGTCTTGGGCAAAAAGATTGAATTTTGCTGTGGTTCCTGTGTTAAGGCATTCGACAAGGCAACTGCATATTACATCAAAGCTGTACCTGCTTTAGCCGAAAAATTCACCGAAGCTGAGAAAAAGGAACTTGGAGTAGATAAAGTAACTCTGCTCGACCAACGTTTCTGCCCCATTTATCCAGACAGAATAGTCAACCCTGAGTCTAAGACCATCGAGTACAATGGTAAAACGATTTATTTCTGGTCATCCAGTGCCCAGCGCCGATGGAAAAAGGATCCTGAAAAGTACTTCAAGGAAGCAATGGAAAGAGGCCATCTCCCTCAGTTCAAGTCCTAAGAGTATAATTTCTATTTAAAAAAAAGCCCTGTCGGTTAATCCGGCAGGGCTTTTTTATGCATCCTTGGATATAAAAGCATAAAGGACACCCTGAGTACAACTTACAGTAACATCGTCGGAGACACAGCGGTTACTTTGGCTTATCCTTCTATTCCACGAAAAGTTCATATTCTCCAACTCCCATTCCAATCCATTACTGGTAACCCCCTCACAATCACCGATTGGAATAATTGACAGAGAGGCACCGGCACGCCCGAGCAACGATAAATCAGAGTCTGGAGTTATCCGACTTACAAATTCGTGCTCGTCATCAAATACAACTCGAAGTGCCGGGTCCAGTCGTCCTGCAATCATCAGATTGGAAAGCGTATGATCCATACGCTTTCCCAGTCCACCTAAGATAATGATCTTAGAGGGCTTCTCTCTTTCCAGCAACCAATCCAATGCCTTTTCGAAATCGGTAAGGTTTTGATCGCTCAACTTATGTAAAACAGACCGAGGAAAGGTTTTTTCAATTTCAGAAAGATCACCACACGAATCGAAATCTCCGAGAACCACATCGGGTTCCACTTGAGCATGTCGATGAGCCAACCATCCACCATCAACTGCAATTAAAAAGTCCGCCCCATCTGCACGCCATTGCAACAACTGGTTTGATGGAGCATGACCCGCAAGGGTTATCAGCACTGTTAAATCAACCACCTTTAACTCAAAAACTACTGAAAAAAGTCCCTCTGCTTCTCACTGATCGGAAGTTCCAGCTTTTCCATCACAAGGAGCATATCTTCCCAAACCTTGCGCTTGCTGGACTTGCTTGGGTTGTGGAGCAGGTAAGATGGGTGGTAAGTCACCATCATAGGCACATTTGCATATTCGTGCCAGGTTCCTCGCATCTGCCCGAGCCGGCGTTGCGGATCGACTCCGAGCAAGCCATCCGTTGCAGTCTTCCCCAAAGCAACCAGCACTTTTGGCTGTACGATTTCCACTTGGGCACGCAAATAAGGAAGGCAGAAGTTCATCTCCTCTTGCGAGGGTGGACGATTGCCGTATGAACGTTCGTGCCGGGGGCGGAAATTCACCATGTTGGCAATGTAGACGGATTCCCGGGATAGTCCCATCGCAGCAAGAATTCGATTTAGTAATTCGCCCGCCGGCCCCACAAAGGGTTCTCCAGCAATTTCCTCTTCCGCTCCGGGTGCTTCTCCACAAAAAAATAAGTCGGCGTCTAAATCCCCAATTCCAAAAACAATTTTGCCCTGAGGATTGAGCTCAGATTTGCAAACGTCACAACCCGTCACCTTGTCTTTTAACCATTCCCACTGCTCCTGCTTGTTGCCAGCCGGCAAAGAAAATTGCGGAGGGCTTAAAAGCTTTGGATTATTGGCCTTGGAGTCGGATTGGACCACCGGTAACTTTTCTTGAACTGTAGAGGGAGGAACTTCCTCGACCTGAGGGAATGAAACGGCACGGCCTTGCGATATTTCTGGAACCGGGCGAGCAGAAATATTTTTAACATCTTGTTTTGTCTGATCTGCCCCCAATACCTTTTCCAATCCTGCCAGAGTGGAATCTTCGATGTAGAGATGCCGAACTCCCTCGGTTCGCTGCCTTTTTAATTCCTCCAATACCGCAAGGGCACCATCGACAGGCTCAATTGCAGGGTTCGTGTTCATGACTTAAGCTGAATCCGCTCGACATATTTTGCCAATAAATCGAATTCAAGATTCAATCGGTCGCCCACTTTACGGCTTTTGAGGTTTGTTTTGTCAAGAGTATGGGGAATCAACCACACCGCAAAAGAGCAATCTGTAACCTCACACACGGTGAGCGAACATCCGTCCACAGCAACACACCCTTTATCGACCAAATACTTTGCACCTTCTGACTCTACACGCACTTGCAAAAAGAGGTTTTTTCCTCTCTCCTCAAATATTTCAATCATCCCGGCACTGTCCACATGTCCGGTGACAAAATGTCCGCCCAACCGCCCACCTACGGCTAATGACCGTTCCAAATTCACCCGGTCTCCTGGTCTAAGATCACCAAGATTTGTACGATTTAAAGTTTCCTCTAATAAATCAAATGTCCCATCCGATGATCCGTCCGCCCGCATGGTCAGGCAACATCCATTGACCGCAAGACTCTCACCGGCTTTTAATGTTTCCTCTACACCAAAGGGCAAGTCCAAGCCGAGCAACCAAGACTCCTTGCGTTCTTGCAAACTTTTTACAATGCCAACCCCCTCTACGATTCCAGTAAACATGTCCTTTTTAATACTTAAGCATTAGAAAGTAGTTGGGCGAATGGAAAGATAATTTGACGATTATCCGACGCTGCATAGCTTGAAACTTTGTTTATGCACATTTTGCACACCCACATAAAACTAACTGGTCTGTTCTTGCTATCCTGCCTGCTTACACCTGCGACCACCCAATCGGCTCCGTTCTCGCAAACACTCAACTTGGTACCAAAAGACTCCATTCTTATTCTGAGTATTGATGGAAAGAAAATCATATCCAAGTCGGGAATTTTAAAAAACCCAAGGTGGCTGCCACTTCTCAACAGGCTGGAAAACAATGGATCCCCAATCCGTAAATGGCTTTCCGATTCCAATAACAGTGCAATTGAATTGGACGAGCCCCTGCAGTTTTTTTTGCGCTTAATTGAGGGGGAACAGCCACAACCACAATTTGGTGCGATCGCCAAAATCAAATCCAGTAAACAGGCTGACCGCACCCTTGCAGATTTGGGCAACTTGCTTGGATTGCGTCCATCTATAAACAATCCCAATGTTTACCAAAGAGCAACCCAGCCCTTCGCCATTGGTCGACAGGGTGATTACTTCTTTCTATTAGGCACTCTGTTTTTCCAGCAGCCTACCGAACTATCTTCCATAGGAGATGAGATTGCTCCATTTGTGGCTTCGCTATCTGCAAATGAGAAACCGAGAATTATGCCATCTTCCCTTGCTAAACATGCTCAACACTCAGCCGACCTTTCCCTTTATCTCGAGGGAAGTGGAACTGGAAGGTTGTTTGAAACCTTGAAAGGGAACACCCTGTTTGAGGGCATGCTTCCCCTTTTTGACCCTCTTCTTCAAGACTCTTTTGGTATTTTATTAAACTCCTTACCAGGAAGTTTACAGATTCAGGCACACAACTATGTAGCCATGGAAAGGAAAACTCGAACCAGTGTTGAGCCCCTCAAGATGGTCGACCAGTTACCGGGCGATTCACCCTTGGTTGCTCGTTTTAGTTTTCCTGAAGAAGATTTTCAGGGATTTTTGAGCGATGGAGTGGACAGCGTTTTGCGTTTTCTTTCCGCTAACAAACTCGGTGCAGACACAGAGTTGCCCGGTTTTGATCTCAGTGCCCGGGAATTGTTAAAATTTCCAAGTGGTGACTTTGTCCTGGCCGGAGGAAACTACCGAAATGAACTGGTATCCCTGCCCACAGGTCAATCCATTGCCACACTTACTCCAATCTGGGCCACTGGCATTAAAATTTCACATCCCCTTGCCTTGCGGGAATTGATCGCCGGCATGAGTGCAGGGATGGGACTATCCTCCTTTCTTAATTCCCAACAGCTGAGAATGAATCATTTTGAAGAGTCTGCATGGATAACAAGTCCAGAATACTCAAGAGAAATCAAACTTGGGAATCCAATCAAACCACTCTCTTTTGACCGCAGAAAGTTATTGAACAATCATAATTTTGCCCTGGACTTCAATCCAGCAGCCGCTGCCCGTTCCCTCAGGCAGTCAGGTGGTCTGTCTTTTGATCAATTAAAGAGAATCAGATGGTTGGATGAATGTAAAAACTTGTCCATCCGCATGGATAAGCACGGTGTGCTCTTCGGAAAACTTATACTCTCGCAGTCCGACCAACAAGGCTGGCATGTTTTGGCAGACCGCCTTGGGCAGGAATGGATCGACCTAATCAATGCCCGACTGTTTCTGGGCATCGCACGGGACGACCTCAATGAAGTGATGGAATCGGTGGCAATGGGCGCCTTGATCAATGCAAACGATCGCTTTGGCCACTCCCCTCTTCACTATGCTGCCTACCGGGGAAATGCTTACATTGTGGATTATTTACTCAGACACGGGGGAAACCCCAACACCCGAGGCAATCATTTATCCACCCCTTTACACAGTGCGGCCTGGGGAAAAAACCAGAAGGTCGTGGAATTATTGCTTGAAGATGGAGCAGAAGTCGATGCCCAGACCGATGAGCACGAGACGCCAATCATGACTGCAACCTTGCGTGGACAAGTAGAAACTGTGGAAACCCTCCTCGCACTATCGGCAGATCCTCACGCGGTCGATAAGTACGGGTCCAACCTGATGGATCTAGCCGGTGCAAGTGGAAATAAAAAGCTCGTTCAATTATTTAAAAAACTTGGAGTCAAAGTATCTTATCCGCTCCACCTTGCTGCCGGCACTGGAGATTTTGCATCCATCAAATCTCTGCTCGAAGACGGCCGCTCAATAAACGAACAGGACTCCTTCGGAGCCACACCCCTCTTGGTTGCTACCGTGGCGGGTCGGGAAGACATGGTTATTTATCTCCTCGAACACTCGGCCGATCCCCAAATTGAAGCAAAGGATGGGTATTCCCTGCTCCACGGGGCCGCATTTTCCGGGAAAAAGTCCCTCGTTCGTATGATGCTCGCCCATGGTCTCAAAATCAACCAGCGCTACGGGCCAGACCAAATCACCCCTGCTGATGTGGGAGAGGAAGGTAGCGAGGGGTTACTCTACCTTCGCTCAATGGGCGGGCGCTCAGCATGGGAACTGGGACCAGCAGAATAATTGCCCCGATCTTATTCTGTCCGCCCCAAAGCAAACACGGGCTTACCAGCTTGGGTAAGCTCTCGGTCCACCAACCGAGCGTTCGCAACAAATTGTTCTAACTTTCCCCAGAATTTTGATGAATGATTCATTTCGGCAAGATGAGCAAGTTCATGAAAGACTACATAATTGCCCAGTTCTTTGCTCAGAAGAATAATTCGCCAGTTCAGGGATATAGTACCTTTGGGCGAACAGGACCCCCAGCGGGTTCTCTGGTCGCCCACACGTACCCTCTGAGGGAATAACCCACATTGCATTTGTGCCCATTCTATCCATCCGGGAAGAAATTGACGGGCTAACTTCCAGCATGTCTCCTTGATGATTAGCTCCTCGTTTTGACCAACTGGCAGATTGATTTCAATTTCCTGATTTCCAAGATGTATCGATGGTCGATCGATCGTTTTGTTATGCTCAATTCGAACGGTTCTCTCTCCGATCTCGGGGCTAAGACAAATTTTACCACCTTTGGCAAAGTGCTGTGCTAAAGAAATCCGTGAAGGAAACTCCAGACTTTTTCGTTGAAGCCAATTGCCTTGAGCCAACAAAAATTCTTCCGCCGTGCGCCAACTCATGCGGCTGGGGAATGTCAGCAAGGCATAGTGGGGATTTTTTAGACGAAGATTGATCCTGCGTATCCGGGGGCTTTTTCTCAATTCGCAGGAAATGGTATAAATTTTGGAATTCTCACAAAATTCCAAAGTTCTAAACCTCGTATTTTGGAAAACCTTCAACCGGCTGACTGATTTTTTCTCTCCATTTTTTGCACCTGGGAAGTCACAAATTTGCGCAGGGCAGACTCCGGATCGATCCCAGACTGCCTGCAGGCAGCGACCCATTCAAATAAAGCAAGGCCCGCCTTTTCTTCATTCAAACTTTCTGCCCGTTCATTAACTGCCTTTTCATCCCAGTCTCCCTCGCGCTGTAATTCCAGTTTACATGCCTGCTTGTAAATCTTGTCGGCAAATAAAGTAGCTGGGATTTGCGGAGGTAAATCTTTGAATAATTGGCTGGCATTATCCTCCCCCCTATTCTTTTTCTCCTCTGCCTTAATTTTTTCCCACCGATCAATCACGGCATCTGCATCCTCTTCTTTGTCCTTTGGATCACCAAAAACATGAGGATGTCGACGGATTAATTTTTCGGAAATCTCCCGGGCGACATCCTCCAGGTCAAACCGTCCTGCCTCCTCTTCAATCTGGGCATGAAAGACGACCTGTAGTAAAAGGTCGCCCAGTTCTTCCCTCAATAGCTCAGGGTTTTCTGTGTCGATAGCTTCGAGCACTTCCGAGGCTTCTTCTACCAAGCAGCGGGCAATCGACTGATGAGTCTGCTCCTGATCCCAGGGACATCCATCCGGTGCCCGTAATCTTGCCATTAGTTCTCTCAGTCGTAAAATTTCACTCATCTCCTTTTGAAGATTTAACTCTAATTAATTTTTAATGGGCTCAAGACCTCATCCTGAACTTTTAACTCGTGTAAGTCATTTAAAAGTCCCATAGAGCATTCTTCCTAATATTTTCAGTAATTGAATACAAAACATTTAATCTAAATTGATATTTCTTCGAGACACTGCAGTATTGTATCGATACAGCGGACTGGCAAACCCATAGCCCGGTAATTTCAATTTATCATAATGCACAGACTCAATGGACAAACTATCTGAAATCATGGCGGCCAAACGCCGGGAGATCGAACCGATCATACGCCCTGTTCGAGACAGCGAATTATCAAATCTCGGCGAACGCATGCGCAGTGGTCCCTCCTTTCTCGATGCTCTTTCGTCTCCCGATGAATTGTCTGTGATTGCTGAGATAAAAAGAAAATCTCCTTCTGCCGGAGAGATCGCCACTGGGACATCCGCGGTGGAACAGGCACGAGAATACATTAATGCCCATGCGGACTGCTTATCTATTTTAACCGACCAACCCTATTTTGGAGGTACCCTCGAAGACCTTTGGGAGGTCAATGATTTCATCTGCGTACACAACCGCTCAACTCCTACCTTACGCAAGGATTTCATGGTGCACCCAGTACAGGTATTGGAAGCACTGGAAGCTGGTGCAAAAGCTATTTTATTGATTGTTCGTGCACTCAATGATGATGAACTGAAAATCCTCAGAAATGCAGCCGATAATGCCGGACTTACCTGCCTTTATGAAATTCATGAGGAGGCAGAACTGGAAAAAGTTTTGCCCCACAACCCCCAGCTCCTTGGTGTAAACAACCGCGATCTTAAAAAGTTTAAAACTGACCTAGCCGTAACCGAGCGTTTATTCCCTCAAATCCCTGAGGGAATTGTCAAAGTGAGTGAAAGTGGAATTATTGAACCTGCGGATGCGTGGCGTGCCCGCCAAGCAGGAGCGGATGCGGTACTTTGTGGAGAGGCACTGATGCGGGCAGAGGACATTGAAGACTTCATTGATCAAATGAAGGACTGCGACTAAGAATTTTCTTCTAATTTATGGCCCTTAGTCCATCCAAGACCAGTGAACTACTCCGGCAACTGGAACATCGGCCAAATAAAAAGCTGGGGCAAAATTTTCTTATCGATGGGAACCTGGTGGAAAAGTCCATTTCAATGGCGTCTCTGCCCACCAACTATCCTGTACTGGAGATCGGCCCTGGCCTTGGTACCCTTACCAGTCACTTATTAAATCTTGGTCATACTGTATATGCGGTGGAAATTGACCGTCGACTGGAAGCACATTTGCGGGAAATACTGAATAGCTTCATTGAATCAGGTCAGTTCAATCTAGTCAGGGCAGATGCGGTCAAGCAACCCATAGGTAATTTACCAGACGATATTACGGAATATTCAGTCGTTGCTAACCTCCCTTATGCCATATCCTCCGCCTGGCTCGAATCATTGCTCGGTTCCGAAAAATTGCCCACATCCATGGTGATGATGCTTCAAAAAGAAGCGACCGAACGGATGCTCGCCCCCCCCGGGACTAAAGCATACAACGCTCTCGCGATCTTTTTACAGGCCTCTTACCAGCAAAGAGGATATCACTCAGTGCCTGGTCAGTGTTTTTATCCAGCACCTGCTGTGGCATCCGCACTGCTGAAAATGGAAAAGAAAACCGAGCCCTACCTATTTGCAAAAGAGACCCGATCATTAATTCGGAGGATTTTTACCCAGCGAAGAAAGCAAATCGGAAGTTTACTCAAAAAAGAAGAGCATGAGATTCAGCAGATTATGACTTCCTGGCTGGAAGAAAATAATATTTGCTCAACAACCAGACCGGAAAAAATATCTGTGGATCAATGGATAAAACTTGGGGGCCAGTTCCCGTCTACTAACTGATAAAAAAAACTAAGCCGCAGCTCCCACCCCACAGCACTTCTTGTATTTTTTCCCGCTTCCGCAGGGGCAGGGATCATTCCGTCCCACTTTTGGGGCATCCCGCACAACTGGGGTAGCCGTCTTAGGTGCACTGGACTCATCGATTTGAGGTGCCGGTGATGAAGGTGCGGAAAAGCGATCAAAACCTGCAGCACCGCCGGAATCAGGACCAGTCGATTTTGCTGATTTACTCAAGGTGCTTAGCATATTTTCAAAGGCGGCCAGATTGGTCGCCGCTCGGAACATCCCCGTGCACACTTCGGAACGCATCGCCCCCATCATCTCTTCAAAAGCACGGAATGCCTCACTCTTATACTCACTCAATGGGTCTTTCTGTCCATATCCTCGCAAGCCCACACTGCGCCGCAATTCCTCCATTTCAGTTAGGTGATCCTGCCAATGAACATCGACCGCATTGACCACCACATAACGCTCCAGGCTCAGTATTTGGTCCGGGTTCTCCAACTTTCTTTTTCCCTGGTATGCCTGGTTGATTTTTTCGAGAAGTAAATCCCGGCTACCATCCTCGCCTTTGCCCACGAATTCCTCCGCAGATAAATTGAGAGGAAAGGTAACGTTTATCCACGAAGCAACCAGAGATTCAAACTCGGGCATATCTTCCAATTTATTGGCTTTATATTCATTCTCCGGAATAGTCGCTAAGCGTTCATCCACTTCTTCCTCCACCAACTCGAGGAGAATCTTCCCGGGATCTTCATCAAGCAATACATCATTGCGAATGGAATATACAATTTCGCGCTGGCGGTTAAGCACATCATCATACTGAAGCAGACGCTTACGAATGGAGTAATTTTGCTGCTCCACTTTCTTTTGAGCATTTTGTATCGACCAGTCTAGGGTGCCATGCTCCAGCATTTCATCATCCCCAAAAGATTTTTCCAGCATCTTGGATAATGCCCCCTGGTTGGCGAACAGACGCATCAAGTCATCTTCCAACGATACATAGAAACGGGACGAACCGGGGTCTCCCTGTCGGGCACAACGACCGCGCAACTGGCGGTCAATCCGGCGGGACTCATGTCTCTCTGTACCAAGAACCAACAAACCGCCAAGTTCCTTTACTCCTTCACCAAGTTTGATATCCGTTCCACGCCCGGCCATATTCGTGGCAATGGTGACTGCACCCTGCTGACCAGCCTTTGCAACAATTTCAGCTTCTTTCTCATGAAATTTCGCATTGAGAACAGTGTGACGGATATTGGCTCGTTTTAACATCCGGCTGAAAACCTCAGATGATTCCACCGAAGCAGTACCGATCAACACAGGTTGTCCACGCTTGTGGGCCTCGGTCAAATCTTCCAATACCTGATTATATTTCTGACGCCGACCCTTGAACATTAAATCATTGAGGTCCTTGCGGATACACTCACGGTGCGTAGGGATAACCATAACCCCAAGCCTGTAAATATCATGAAATTCGCCGGCTTCAGTCTCCGCAGTACCGGTCATGCCAGCCAACTTATCATACATCCTGAAATAATTCTGTATAGTGATGGTGGCGTAGGTTTTAGTTTCCTTCTCGATCTGCACACCTTCCTTGGACTCCACCGCCTGGTGCAACCCATTGCTCCAACGCCTTCCAGGCATCAAACGACCCGTATTTTCATCCACGATCATCACCTTGCCCCCCTGCACCACATACTCCTTATCTTTCTCGTAAAGGGCATAAGCACGGAGTAACTGGGAAATGGTATGTATTCGCTCGCTCTTTACCTGAAATTCAACCTCTGCCTGCTCTCGCTCATCTCTTTTCTCCTCGTCTGAAAGAGTCTTTTTTCGATCAATCTCCACATAGGTGGTAGCCAAGTCTGGAATCACAAAACCTTCCGGGTCACTCGGACTGATTAAGCCACGCCCAAGCTCAGTAAGATCTGTCTGCTGGTTTTTTTCATCAATTACATAATGGAGAGCCTCCTTTAACTCATGGGCTCTGGTTTTGTTGTAATCGGAATTCATTTCAAGGTCGAACTTCTCAAACCTTTTACGGATATGAGCATCCTCCATCATCCGCATGAACTGACGGTGGGTGGGCATACCGCGCTTTACCTGATAGAGTTTGGAGGTTGCTTCATCCAGGGCATCCTCTTCGGACTCATCTGAAGTAAGTACTCGTTTAGCATCCTCAGCCAAACGGTTGCATTGGCGTACCTGAGCATCCACCAGTTTAGTCACAAGTGGCTTCATTTCATTGAAAGGCAGAGGGTTGTCCTCCCTCATAGGACCAGAAATGATCAGGGGGGTTCTCGCTTCATCAATTAAAATGGAGTCTGCTTCATCAATGATGCAAAAGAAATGATCTTTCTGGACCTGGTCCTCCTGACTGGTTGCCATTCCATTGTCCCGCAAGTAGTCAAATCCAAATTCAGAAGCTGTTCCATAGGTAATATTTTTTGCATACATCTCTCGCCTCTGGGCGGAAGGCATACTGTTTTGAATACATCCAACCGATAATCCGAGAAATTCAAACAGGGCCCCCATCCAGTGAGAGTCCCGACGGGCAAGGTAGTCGTTGACTGTGACCAATTGGCAATTCTTGCCCGATAGAGCATTGAGGTAAAGCGGACAGGTAGAGACAAGCGTTTTACCCTCCCCAGTGGCCATCTCCGCTATGTGTCTCTCATGTAGTGCCATTCCACCAATCAATTGCACATCGTAATGAACCATTTGCCATTCAATCGGCTGGTCACATACCTCGATGGTTTTACCGCAGAGCCGGCGGGCACCGTTCTTGACCACAGCAAAGGCTTCAGGCAAAAGATCATCCAGGCTCGCCCCGTCCTGATAACGCTGCATAAACTCCGTTGTTTTTGCCCGTAATTCATCATCGCTAAGCGATTGCAGTTCTTTTTCCAGATGGTTAATTCGGACAACTACTGGAGCACACTTTTTGATAAATTTACGGTACTGCCGCCCCTTGAGGGACTGCATCACTGCTTGAAAGGGAGAAAACAAACTCATGAAATTAGAAAGGTATAATGTGCGCAGGTTTGTTCTATTGGGTAATGGCCTCCCTGAAATAAGGAATGGTAAGATCGAGACCATCCGCCAGTTGAACCTTTGGCTCCCACTCCAAAACTTTTTTGGCCAGGGAGATGTCAGGCTTACGCTGAGTGGGATCATCAGAAGGCAATGGCATCTCAATCAATTTTGAGGATGACCCTACTTTTGCCAGAACCTGCTCGGCAAGTTCACGAATGGTGAACTCTACAGGGTTTCCAATATTTACCGGGCCAACGCTTTCTTCCTGCTCCATGGTTCGTAAAATAGCTTCCACTAAATCGTCCACATAACAGAAGGATCGGGTCTGAGATCCATCGCCATAGATAGTGAGGTCTTCGCCTTTTAGTGCCTGAACAATAAAATTGGAAACGACCCGGCCATCATCTGGAGCCATCCGAGGACCATAAGTGTTGAAAATGCGAACCACTCGGGTATCCACCTTATTTTCCCGATGGTAATCAAAAAACAAAGTTTCAGCACAGCGCTTTCCTTCATCATAACAGGCACGAAGGCCGATGGGGTTAACATTCCCACGGTAGCTTTCGGGCTGCGGATGCACTTCAGGATCGCCATAAACTTCTGAGGTCGATGCCTGCAGAATCCTGGCCCCTACCCTTTTGGCTAAACCCAAACAATTAATCGCTCCCATTACCGAGGTTTTGATGGTTTTAATTGGGTTGTACTGATAGTGAACGGGCGATGCCGGGCAGGCCATATTATAGATTCGGTCCACTTCAACTTTGAAAGGGTCGATCACATCATGCCGCATCAGCTCAAAACTTGCATGATCCCGCAGGTGTTCAACATTCTGCTTGTTACCCGTAAAAAAGTTGTCCAAACAGATTACCTCATGGCCCTGCTCAAGCAATCGCTCGCAAATATGGCTTCCCAAGAATCCGGCACCTCCTGTGACTAGAGTTTTCATAAATTTTCCAAAGTTATAAGTTCTAGCAGATACAGGCGATTTGAAAACCTTCTTTTCCTAAGTGTAAGGAAAAGAAAAATGGTCGGGCCGGTGAGATTTGAACTCACGACCCCTACACCCCCAGCGTAGTGCGCTACCAGACTGCGCTACGGCCCGACCTGGATGCCCGAAGGCAAGGGTTTGAAAATGCTTTATCGAGGGACTCTAGTCAAGAACAAGCCCCGTTTTCATAAGTGGCAATCCAATGCTTTGACCAATTCTCGAAATTTCCCTGCAATATGTGAAGTCTCGCCTGCTCCATCAGGGATACAAAAAATCGAAGGTTGTGCAGAGTAAGAAGAGTGCCAGCCAAGGATTCCTTGGTCTGGATCAGGTGACGCAAGTAGGATTTGGAAAATTCCCTTGATGCATAACAATCAGAGCTTTCGTCAAGCGGGCTATAATCAAATTTAAATTTTTCATTTCGTAAATTCAAAGTACCATGACTGGTGTAGGCCATTCCGTGACGGGCCGCACGGCTAGGCATTACGCAATCAAACATATCCGCACCCATTCCTACCATTTTCAGCAACTGGGTGGGTGTGCCTACTCCCATAACATATCTGGGCTTATCCGTCGGGAGTACCGCCGTAGTCCAGCTTACCTGTTCGAGCATTTCCTCCTCTGTTTCGCCCACGCTCACTCCCCCGACTGCATAGCCTGGAAAACCAATTTCGATTAATTCTTCAGCGGATTTCCTGCGCAATTCCTTAAACCTCCCACCCTGGACAATACCAAATAAATTTCTGCCCTCCTCAGGGCCGGTTCCCTCTCCCCAGGCATTTTTACATGCTTTGGCCCAATGGGTGGTCCGATTTACCGCCTTTTCGACCTCATTCAGGTTGTCATCTGCCGACGGACATACATCCAGGCACATTGCAATATCAGACCTCAATCCATTCTGAATCGACACAGCCTCGTTTGGTCCCAAAAAGATTTCCTTGCCATCGAGATGCGAACGAAAAGTTACACCCTCTTCGTTGATTTTTCGCAGCTTGGAAAGACTGAATACCTGAAATCCCCCGCTATCAGTTAGGACCGGACCACCCCAATTCATAAAATCAGACAGTCCGCCAGCCTGTCTAACTACATCAACTCCTGGACGAAGGCTCAAATGATAGGTGTTGCCTAAAATGATAGGCGCACGAACAACATCCTGAAGATCACGGGGCAAAGTTCCTTTTACTGTGGCCTGAGTTCCCACAGGCATAAAAACTGGGGTTGGTACTTTACCACGAGGTAGCGATAAACATCCAGCACGAGGTCCTGATGGTGGCAGACCCGGGGTTTCCGAGGAAAAAACTGATTTAATATCGTCTGTTACTGAGGGGGACATAATATGGAAATGAGTCTATCCACCAACTTATCCTAGGTAAAAGCTATATTTTATCGTAAAAAAGAGTAAAGACCTGAAAATCTAAACCCTAATGGATGGATATAACAGGAAACTGGATGCCCTTCTCCTTTAAAAATTTATACAAATTTCCGCGCACGATCAGACTAACTGCACAACTTCTTAACCAATATAATTTTACCTCTGTTTCAGCTTGGTGACACTCAAATTCACCCATTTAATTCAAATTGATTAACTTTTGACCACTCATGGGAGTGGAAATGATTACCTAGATTCAGTTCAAAGAAGGTTCATTTGTGGAAAGGCTTACCTTTTCCCATCGGTCTGCCCACCGGTTCCACATTTCCACTTTGTCAAGCATGGCAGAATGAGATCTTTTTGAACAGGCATATTCAAACATTCTCTTTGCTTCGTCGATATCGTGAGCAAGAAAATATTTGTCAGAATAACCTTTTGCATCAACTAACTGATAGTGAAACCTATACTCAAATAAGTCACTTTTTGGATCTTTTTTCATGTATAATAATATAGCTAAAATGAGAACATTTATCAAATTTTTACATTATATTATGTGATTTTCAGTAGATTCCGAATTATTTTTTATGTTATTGCGTATTTTTTTTATATAAACACCAACATGTAAATTAGTAGTCCTATTCCCTTATTATCCCAGAAGTTGTGAAAGGGATTTTATGCGTCGTCAAGGGTTGGCATTCCCTGGAGGTGAGCAACATCTCCCCAACTGACCAAACTCCAACTCTCGCCATGTTTTTGAATACGATTTAACGAGCAGTTTAATAGTACGAAATTTCTAGAAGCACTTAGTGGAATTTTCAGTACGTACCTGAAAATTACCCCTAACACACCACCGTGAGTTACGACAGCAATTTTTTTATTAGGATGTAAAAGTGCAAGATTTTCTATCGCAGAAGTACAACGATCAGAAAACTGGAGGAAACTCTCCCCTCCCGGTGGTTGATATTCAGGTCCATCCTCGAGGAATGATTGGTAAACATCGGGTTGCTTCAACAGCATCTCATCAGTGGTTAGTCCCTCCAGTACTCCGAGATCCCGCTCCCGAAGTTCTGGCATGAGAGAGAAAGACCAATTCGCCTCACTTCCTGCAAGTCGAGCAGTGTGTTGAGCACGTTCCAGGTCACTAACATAAACAAAATCAATCTCTTCCTTTGCTATTCTTCCTGAGAGTGCCTCAGCTTGGGCAACACCTCTTGGACTAAGCGCAGAGTCTGCATGACCTTGCCAGCGACCACTAAGATTCCACTCCGTTTCTCCATGACGAATTAAAGTTATCTCAGTCATCTAAACAAGATGGAACCAGATTAAAACAAAGTTTCCCCAAAAGGGAAAAAACTTACAAATTTGTTTATTTTGATGGAAAATCACGGAATTTCCACTCTGGGGTACCAGAAGGATCTTCCGCATGTGGTGATTTACCCAAACCATAGTCATTTGGTTGCATGTCCATATTCTTCCAATAGTTTTTCTTGTCCTTCAAGAATCCATAGAAAGAAGGATAGAAAGGGTCGATATAGGCAACATCCGCGTCCGATGGAACTTCCAAACCACTCAAATGGTAAGTTGCATTGACGATAAGCCGGCGAAGATCCTCACTTACCAAATCGACGGAACCACCCATGGTTGTGCAGAAGGCAGTGCCCTTGGCACCACTTGGTGAGGTGTATGGGTGTAACCACGCGAGAGGTTGCATAGGATTGTTTTTGGAGGCAACAGGTTTGGAATTGGGTTCAAGGTTTTTGGTAACCTGCCCTCGGAGCAGAATTGTATCTTTGGAAGTCAGTGCCCTGATACCGTAAACATCAGTTGGCCCAAAAACATCCTCAACGCCTCTTAAAATAGGATGTTTGGCATTGGCAGGCTCAATCACACCACGGGCTCCCTCAATTTTGTGCTTTCCATGATGACTAACCCACCCCTCACCCAAAATCTTGGGACCGAAATCCTTGAAAGTTATCTTTCCCCCAAAAGATCGGTCATTGAGCCATTTAAAGGCATGGGTGGAAGTCCTTATGCCAATGACTGGTTTACCGGCATTTAGGAACTGAGTTATGTGCTTGGTATCTTCGGCAGAAGGATTCCTAAATCGTGTACCGATGATCATGAGATCTGCATTACCGAGATAATGCCAACCCCTCACCCCTTGATGATTATCGGGGTCAATGTAAGTGCCTGTATCGTCCCATGAAAACAAAACTTTGCAGGAAAACCCATGTTTCTCTGCAAGAATTTTGGCAAGCATTGGCATACTCTCTTCAGTGCGATATTCCTCATCTCCAGAAATAAGTACAACTACTTTACCGGAACCGGGACCTTCCTTTCCATCGAGTGAAAGTACATAAGGATCACTGGCTTGAGTAGATCCAATGCATGCGTGAATGGCAAAACTGAGCAGGAAGAAAATCGTAAGGAAGGAATGCTTCATGATATAGTGGTAAGATTTTATTCGTCAGCTCCGAAGAAAGATTTAGTGGCGGACCAACCAGCCTTGGATTTTTCGGTAATGTAATTACCCGCCTTAGTGGCATAGCATCCTGACAGCGAAGAAAGGCTGATAATTAAAAGACTGGAAACTAAAACTTTAATTTTGTTCATTGGAATAGATGTTGAGATTTGATGATCAGTCCATCATGGACAGATTATTTAGTACAATAGAATTAAATTCTAACAAGAAATTTATTCTTTAGTCATTGATGTTGGTTAAACTAAGACCACCATATATGGAGCACTTTCTTGTTCGCCTTTTTACAATCAATCCGTAAACTTGTTAATATGTTTAAAAATATACCATTCAATCGGGTGGAGTGGGTAACGAGTGGATTTCTCATCTTTACTGCCATTTTAACGGTCACTGCGGTTCCATACTATTTATGGACCTACGGTTGGGATTGGTTCCTTTTCGGTGTCTTTCTCTTTTTCTATATCTCCACCGGCATGAGTATTACCGTAGGTTATCATCGGCTTTTTTCCCACAAAGCTTTCCAGGCAAAATGGCCGGTCAAATTGTATGTGCTTCTTTTTGGAGCTGCTGCTTTCGAAAATTCTGCAATTTGGTGGAGTTCGGAACACCGTAAACACCACAAGCATGTCGATACCGATGATGACCCGTACGATATCACCAAGGGTTTTTTCTGGGCACACATGGGTTGGCTGATGTTCAAACTTAAACCAGAGCCTCCCCTTAATAATGTCAACGACCTTCACAACGACAAGCTCGTAGCCTGGCAGCACAAATGGGTTCATGCTATTTCCTTCGTTGTAAGTTTCATCGTTCCAACCCTGATTGGATATTACTACGCATTATACACAGGAAATATGCTGCCAACAGTTGGAGCCCTTGGAGGATTTCTGATTCCTGGTGTGGCCCGTGTGGTTATGGTACAGCACGCTACATTCTGCATTAATTCTCTTTGCCACATGATTGGCAAGCAGCCCTACTCCACCGATCATTCAGCCCGCGATAGTTGGATTGCAGCCATTTTCACTATGGGCGAGGGTTATCACAACTATCACCACGAATTTGCCTGGGATTATCGCAATGGCGTCAAACCATGGCAACTCGATCCATCCAAGTGGATCATATGGACACTTTCAAAATTTGGTTTAACCAGCGATTTAAAGCGTGTTGCCAATGAACGAATCCTTTTGGCAGAAACCAAAGAGGTTTCGCGCATTGTTAAAAGCAAAATCTCTGCTTTTCAAACTGCTCACAACAAAGGCTCAGAGATAATGGAGCAGGCTGTGTCCAACCTTGAAAAGCTCGGTGATCGTCTCTCCGAAATCCATGTTGAGTTACAGACTGCAATTCGGGATAAAATTGAGATCTCGCGTGTCAAAATGAACGAATTAAGGTTAGAAGTTCGTACCATGGTACAAGAGATTGAGTCCTCTGGAAAGATTGCCGTTGCGTAACACAACTTGCTCCCGTTTTTTTAAAATTTAGAACACTCAACTTGAGTGTTCTGATACACATCTTTTAAAAGGGTTTTGACATTTATCCTATGCTCATATTTCAGAGTGTCGGGATATGTAAAAGGTAGATCAACGCCTACAAGTGGGTGTTAGCCACATGCTTAATAAGGCACCCCGATGGTTGCAACAAAGAGATGTCAGCTAAAAGGACTAAAGGTAATGCGAAAGCAAATGAGTAAACCAAGCAAAACTCTCTGGGTGATTTAGTCTTGGTAGAGAGAGTAACAGACTAATCCTCTTCGGAGAAGTTTTGATCAACTTGTGAAAACCGACTGGACATAAACGGATTTGATATTTTCTTACCCATCTCTTTCATGTGCGTAACATACTTTCCTGCTAATACCTCCATCACATCTGTATTGTTGATGTGTACCGAAGCCATGAAGGTATCACTGTCTCCCTGTCGGGCGACAACATACTCTTCGGAAACTGGGTGAAACCCACTTACAACAACTGAACTACCTACCTCGACTTGCACATTTGCACTCAAAGTAAGGTCAGAGAGTGTAATAGGATCGTTGACAACTTTCACCTCGCAGGGAAATGCCAAAGTCGAAAATTTCTGAGTCCATTCTTTTATTTCATAGATAAATTTTTGTGGAATCAAAGGGATGTATAGGTCTGAAGGGTTTACATCTGTAAGCATTTCTTCACTTTGCGCTTCTTGCTCCAGACTGATTAATGAGGCTAGCTCTTCCTCAGTATCCATAAGTTTCGCTTTCAATGAATCATATTCATTGTCGCGAAAACTCAGTTGTTCTTTGGTGCTCTTCAATTCTTCAGATATAGAATTATTCAGTGCTTTAACTTTAGAATTTTCGATAACAAGTTCCTGATTCTCTGCCTCGATACGATTTTTTAGTTCAAGGTAGAAGGATTCATTACTTTTGAAATTATCCAATTCTTTAGTAAGAGTTACTAAGCGATCGGGTGCATCATGATCATAGGAGTTGTAAAGCCCTGCCATGCCAATAATTGCAAGACTAGCCACAGCCAGACTGGATACAGAAACCCAGTTGAAATGAGATCGTTTGCTAAGGTTTTCTTTTCTGACACGCGTCGCGTGATTTAGACTATCCACCTTGGATTGTAATTCTTTTAAGGCAATTGTCTTTAAATTATCCTCTTCGGAAGCAGTTCGGAGACTGCTGATAGCAACATCAAGATCCATCTTTACCTTGGAAACAACCGAATTTTCCTTTTGTAAACGATCGGCCAACAAACCAGCCAAGTTTAGACAAAGTTGTCCGGCGATCGTCCCATGATTGTGGATAAACTCAAGTAATTGATCATGGTTCATCCGCCAAAGTATGCAAAGACCGCGAGTCTCGGATGTCGCGGATGCGATGTGTCCACGCAAGAAAGCAACCTCTCCAAAGGTATCGCCACTGCCCAGGTTTGCAATTACTTGTTGTTTTCCTTTCTCGTCTTTTTTGGATAACTCGACTGAGCCTGATACAATCAAATAAAGAAATTGTTGCTCCTTTCCTTCTCTGGCAACGAGTTCGTCTTCAGCAAGCAACCATTCGCCCTCTGATATCAATGCATTGGAATCTTCCTGACTAAGGTTGTAGCAAAGCCCAGTGGTAGGCAGTTCATAGCCTTCAACCTTCAAGTCTTCCTCGAATAATGTTTTCATAATAAATTAAAAGTAAAGTGTTATTGTAAATGAGCCAAAAATCAACCCACGCAGGTTCGTCCGCAATGCTTGTGCCAAAATCCTTTTTCCACCAAAAAATGTTAATAATTAAGCGACCCAAATAGTCTCAGTTCAATTTTCAAAAATATTGATACTCTGAATCTTGTTAATAAGCAAGCAGTATAAGCTCAATTTTTGTAAATTTTGGGTAACAAAAACCAGATATTTAATTAACTCTTAAGCCTCATATATAATAATTCACAGTTACTTTCTCTTCCTGTCAAATTTTGCTTAATGAAAAGTTTCAGTTGGTAAAAAATTTCAGTTTTATACTTATTAAAATTAGATGAAATCTGGAAAAAAAGTGGTGTTATTATTGTTGGTAATTACCTTCGTTTTGCCTCAACTAAGCATTGACGTTATTTCACTCTGGCCGAGTTTCGTTGCCCTGCTCTCGGTCTTATTTCTAAAGAAAGCTTTGCCAGGTCTTTTGATCGGGGCGGTTTCTGGAGTTATTCTAATAGCCCACGGAAATCCACTTCGGGTTCCCTCTGTATTCATTGCAGATATTGCCACTCCTGCCCTTTCAAGCAGTTGGAATCTAAGCATTCTCACCTTTACCCTTCTGCTTGGTGGATTTTCTGCTCTTCTTGAAAAAGGGGGTGGGTTTGAAATCATTTTGAAAAATTTGCTAAGTAAAACAGATAAATTATCCAAAAAAGTTGAATGGTCAGCATTTTTACTCGGTATAATCTGCTTTTTTGATGGGCTGGCCAGTTCTCTGCTTGGAGGTCGGGCAATTCGCCCCCTTGCAGATAAAACAGGACTATCCCGAGCCAAACTAGCCTACCTGGTCGACTCCACAGGCTCGGCAATTGCCTGCGTGGCCATCATGTCGACATGGATTGCTTATCAACTTTCAATGATTAGAGAAGGATACCTTGCCGTAGAAATTGTTCATAGCGAGCCCTTCACCCTTTTTCTCTCATCGATTCCCCGCAATTTCTACTGCTGGTTCACCCTGATTTTAGTGGTTCTTACTATCCGTAAATCCCTCAATTTTGAATCGATGGATAAGTTTGAAATTAAAATCCCTAAAAATATTACTGAAAACGAGATCACGGATGCAAGGAATCATCCAACAGATACTAGTGGACAAAACAGGGTGCTCATCCCCATTGCCACCCTGATTAGTTGCCTATTCATCGGCTTGTATTTCAATGGGGTGCAAGGAACGGCTTGGCCGGTAAATTTTTTGAAAATCAAGCAAGCATTTGGCGATGCTGAGTCAAACATCGTACTCCTTTTCAGCTCCATTGTAGCCTGTATTATTGCGTTTTTTTTAAACCGAAATTCAATTTTAATTTCTGGCTTATCCCCAAGGAAAGAATTCATCAAAGGAATTGGGCGTTTCATCACCCCTTCCCTTGTCCTCATTGCTGCATGGTTCTTGAGCGGCACTCTTCGTGAGCTTGGAGCTGCTTCTTTTCTTTCCCAAGCTTTAAGCGGATCTCTCCCCCCTGCTCTTTTTCCAGTTTCTGTCTTTCTTCTCGGTGTTTTAATTTCTTTCACTACCGGAACATCCTGGGGCACCATGGGCGTGCTCATGCCCCTAACCATTCCCGTCTGTTTATCTTTGGCCCCCGATTCAAATACTATGATGGCGTCTGCCATCGCAGCCGTATTTAGCGGTGCCGTCTTTGGAGATCATTGTTCACCCATGAGCGACACCACCATCGTTTCAGCCGTAGCCTGCGAAATTTCTCCCTATGATCATTTTCGAACTCAACTACCCTATGCGTTGCTTGCCGCAAGCGTAGCTGCCCTTGCTGGATTTATTCCCATGGGCCTTGGACTATCTCCATGGCTATGCCTGATCGTGGGTACATTCATTTTACTATCAGTTCCTTGGATCAGGAATAAATTCTTTTCCATTTCCGGCTAATGCAGGAAAAACTGGAAATTGCCCGCTCCAACATACGGAACTTCATTGCCTTTCGTATGTTCTTCAGTGCCCGGTTTTATTACCCCGTCTTCGCGGTCATTTATCTGGATTTCGGAATGACTCTTGAACAATTTGCCATTCTCAATTCCATCTGGGCGGCTACGATTATTTTAGCAGAAGTACCATCCGGTACCCTTTCAGATATTATTGGCAGGAAGAAAATGATCGTGACCGCTGGCATTCTCATGGTGGTGGAAATGTTGGTCTGGGGATTTGCTCCCACCTCCAATCTCGATGTTCTTTTTTGGATCCTCGCAATTAATCGTGTGCTCAGTGGTTTAGCTGAAGCGGCGGCCAGCGGAGCAGACGAAGCCCTCGTTTACGATTCTATCGATGAAGCAGGCAAAAAAGATGAATGGGGATTAATCCTCCAAAAAGTTACCCGTTGGCAATCCTTCGCCTTCATGATAGCCCTACTTACCGGGGGAATTTTGTACGACCCCGAAGTAATGACCCATGTATGTCAGTTTCTTGGAATAGATATTCATTTGACTCAGCAGGAAACCATGCGCTGGCCCATCTTTCTCAATCTGGTCACCGCCCTACTCACTCTTCTTGCTGCCTTATCCCTTCGGGAGACAGGAAACTACCAGTCCAACACTGATCCAATTTCCAGCAAGACCGCATTTGCTCAAACCTGGAGAGTTGCCAAATGGATAGCCCATACCCCTTTTGCCCTAATTATCATTTTAGCGGCGGCCACCATCGACAGTGCCATTCGCATGTTCATTACCATGAATAGCGAATATTACCGGCAGATCTCCTTTCCCGAGGTTGCCTTTGGTATAATCGGAGCCGTCATTTCACTACAAGGCATGGTGGTTGCCCGAATTTCCCGGGAGATGACAGAACGGTTTGGACCCAATCAAAATTTTCTAATCATTTCATTCATCACCCTGCTTGCATTTATTGGGATACGCTTTTTCGTCCCCTACTTCGGAGTACTTTTCTCCATGCTCTTATTTGTGGCCATGGGGATGACTGGCTTTTGCACGAGTTACTACCTCAATAAAACCGCAGACAAGTCGATCCGTGCCACCCTCCTTAGTTTTAAGGGATTGGCTCTCAACTTGGGCTACGGCGGTATTGGTATTCTCTATGCCCTCCTTGTGGCCTACTTACGGGAACAGCCTGAACTTTCTTCAGATGCGGGAATGCTTTTTCAGGCATCCTCCGAGTGGTTTCCACCATGGTTTTTGATTACTTTCCTGGCTGTAATTTTGTGCCAGTTGAAATGGCGTGGAAAGCTTCCTTCTGAAGGGATTTCAATAAAAGGAGCTTAAGTATAGCATCGATTACAATTCTACATCGTCTTGCCAGAGTAATCCGGGTGCTACTTCCCCCCTTTTTTTTGCCCAAGATGAAATAGCCTCCTCAACCTGTTGACGAACCAAAATGCTCATTTGGTGCCGTACGGCTGAACTGGATACACGAAACAGCATCTTCAGTTCAGATTCCTGGCTATCTTGCCCGAATAGATTGAAAATTCCCGAACCTCCACTTTGGACATTTTCATCCAAGACCAAACCGAGTGGTTTTTTTAGGGCTTCTGAAATCACCTGAGCGGCTCCTTCGATGTTTTGAGGATCAAACTCGAGTGAGAATGCCCCTGCCCCATTGGGCGAACCGAACAACATCCTGCATCTACCATTCGGGGCATCACTAAAAGCAAAGACTCCATCGGCCAAGCCTAGGTAAGTCTCCAGCTCTTCAGTCACCCCTCCAGCTTTTTCCTCCGCTCCTCCCTGGGCGGTTTGCTCGGGTTTATCTTCCTCCTGTTTTGATTCGGGTTGTTCATTTTCTGTGGGAATGGCATCAGATGTACTACTCTCTTCATCCCCGCCAAGCTCATCAATTGAGGAGTCTTTATTAGATGGGGCTTGCACCACTACTTTTTGCATACCCTCGTATAATTGTCTGACAACTTTGTTAAGTTCCTCGTCCACTGATTGAAACTTGGGTTTCCATTGCTGGGAGTAATTCGTGTGTTTTTCATTCCATAATTCCTGCCATTCCAACTCCCATTTTTTTAAAATATCCGCAACCGGCAGATGATCGCTTACATCTTTTCTCAACTGCTCGATATTTTTTTTCTCCAGATTCCCGACCAGTTCAAGCTGGGCACGCATCGACCTAATTGCAGGTTCTAGCAATGCATTTGTTTTCTGCACGGCCATTCGTCGGGTTTCCTCCAAAAGATGGGAATGGTCGACATCCATACCTAAACTCCTGGACAAATCGGTAAAATCTCCCACTCTGCTCTTGCCCTTTTTGTAATACCAAAGAATGACGGATTCTTCGGGAAAAGAATCATCCAGAAAACTTGCAAACTCTTGGGAAAACTGCTCCTCTGCAATTTGCTGCCTAACTGCATTCGATCTTTGTTTAATTGATACCCTCAGTTGATTTTTAAAGGTCTTCGCCAAGGCCCCTGCCTCGGTCATTTCACCGGAAAAATATTCACTCAACTTCTCTCCCCCATACTGTTTGGCCGCAATATTACTGGCCTTTCCAAAATACTTTTCCACTAGTAATTTAAGACTTTTCCCAGCATATAAATGCTCAGTTATATTTCGGCGAATTTCACTTTCTAATTCCCCTTCATTTGGAATCCACTCCCTCGAGGATTTTAGGTATTTCTCAAACCGCTTTGTTTCCCAATGAGCTGAAGCCCGCTCCACCAGTTTTTCGATTGCCTCAAAGGTTCCATAAACGGGTGGCTTCGCTTCCAGGTCCTCCACCGCTCCTTCTTTTAATTGCTCTAAGGAACTGGCATAGAGATCAGCGCGTGATTTAAGTTCAGCGGCATATTGGTTTCCCTCCACCTGTTTTTTGACAGTTTCAAATTGTGCTTTGTATTGCTTGGCCACTTCTCTGCGAAAATCGGCCGACATTTCCGCTACCTTTTTGCTCACCTCCTCAAACACCGGTTCTGTGTTCCTCTCCATGGTGTTTAACCACTCGTCAAGATGAACAAATTCATCGGTGGTTATGGGCTTTACCCCCTTTCCTTTATTCTCAAAAATTTTCGAAACCCGACTGTTTAATTCTGGCCAACTTGGATAAGTTTGATTTTCACGCAGTCTTTTTATCTGCTCCTCGGTCGCCAATTCCCTGGCCTTGGCATAGACCTTTCCTAAATTAATCCTGGCATACTCGCTTGCTTTTTGTGGAGCTTCCTTTGCCCAGTTTTTGACCGCCCGCTTTAACAGTTCCGCTCGTTCAATCGGCAAAGGACTTTGCTCCTTGGCCCACTCCAGGGTCTGGTTGACCGACTTCTCTAATTCTTTTAAGCGCCATTGCTCGATCCATTTCCCACCCGGCTCTTCACCACCCTTTAGAGTCTTGAATTGCTCGACCCTTTCGAGCATCTCTTTGGAAAGTAAAATGCTCAACTCTCCCGCTTGCGAATCGTTTGCATCCGCTACACTTTTTAGGTGTAATTTTACCTTTTCGGCCGCCGCCCGCAGGGTAAGCACTTTTTTTGCTCCAGCCTTAGGGTCCGACTGTGCCAGTACTCCCGAAACCACTCCAAAGAATAAAATCGAATAAAGAAGGGTGATTCTTATCATTCTTCCAGCCCCTCGCCCAATTGCCCGTATTCCTCGACAACGCTGTTAATCAGAGGGTAACCTCTTGCTTTTAATTCATCTGAGACTCGTAACAACTGAGCAGATAACCCATTATTCGAGTCCTCCAGATTTAGCAGGGGTAACTGATCAGCACACTGGGCGACAGCTGCCCATTGCAAACCCTCCACCTGCTCTTTCCATTTCGACACCCGGTCTGCAACATACCCCAAAGCATAGGCCCTTCGCTGCTCATTGATCACAAAATCTTCCGAAACTAAATCAGGGTCATTTGGGCGGGCCTTTGCCAGCGGATCGTACAATGTGATAAACTGCAGAGCATTCTCCTCTTCTCCTGCCGGCGGTTCATAGGCTAAGGCCGCATTGTAGAGATCTTCCTGTAAATTTTTACGGTCATTCATTTCCAGTGCCTTAACGCACAAGCTGGCAAATCTTTGATCATCGGGAAATGCCCCCGCCCATTGTACTCTTTGAAAATCCGGAAATGCCCCCAGTTCTGCCTCTCTCTCCCAGTTATCCATCACCGTATCAATACGCAGGATCAATTGCTGTTTCCACATCTCCAATATGCGTGGGCCCTTGTTGCGCACCGCTTCAGTATATTCGATCACCATCAGACGCGTAATGATTGCCAAAATCAATACGAGGGGGAGTGCCACCTGTACCAAGGCATCATTCGGACTTAACAATGGGGAACGGCCAGCTTTTGCTCCCTTTCCATCCTTTAAACCAGCAAGGAATGCCAGATCCTTTCTTCCAGTTCTCACTTTTCCTCAACTTCGCCGGTGGCTTGGTTTGACATCGCAAACTGCCCAAAGGCACTGCGTAAGGCTTTTCTCTCTGCCTTTCTTTCAGCTTGGGCATTTTCCAATAAATGGAGAACTTCCTGCCGTTGGGATTGAGCCTCCTCGCGACCAAGGTTGAGGCTGGCATTAATTGATCGTACTTGGGATACAATTTCATCGAGTTTTTCGGTTCCTGAGCTGCCCGACTCCTTCAATGAGGCCAAGTTTTGCTCCATGGCCTGAAGGCTATCTCCCATTACTGCAAAACCTTCATTGGCTTTACGAGCCTCTTCCAGCTGATCTTTATGGATCAAATCCAGAGCCCCGAGAATCTTAAGATCCGTTTGGTTGCCCGCTTCATGAGCCTCTCCAATCCTACCCAGCAAGTTTTCCAGATTCCCAAGCCTGCCTAATTCCTGTAGGGGTGCCAGCATTGAATGCCCCTCTCGTTGAGAATCCCCCAATCCTTGAATTCTTTCGTTTGCCCGGGCCAGTTCTTGTTTTAGCCCGCCCAACTCAATCTTAATTTCGTTCAATGTGGCTGGTATATCTTGTATACTGGTACCATCCAAACGCTCACCAAAGGCCCGGCTGGCATCTCCCAAATTACGCATATCTCCGACCAACCTTTCGATTGTTTCCGTAAGGCCCAGGTCTTCTTCATCCGTTAATTCGGTGGCCCATTGATAAAGCCAGGTTAAGGGACGGGCCGCCAGAAAAGCACCGACCAACCCGAGCAAGGAACTTAGCAGTGCGGTAGCCGTGCCTCCAAGTAATTGATCAAGCGAGTCGTTTATCTTATCCACGGTTTGGGCCTTGTCTCCCAATTCCTTAACCCCGCTCACATCCAGCCCGATCAACAGACCATATAAGGTGCCTGCCAGTCCCAGCATAACCAGAAAATAGGCAAAGTTTAGAGGATATGGATCGCTCGATAATTGTCGCCTTGCCAGCTCGTCATTACCAACGCGCAAAACATTCCAGCTTTGAACACATGGAAACAGCACAAGGAGTACAGGTACCAATGTGCTTATAGTACTTAAATCTGCTGAAAATACCTCTAACCAATGGTAAAGCTTTTTAGGTAACAGATCACTGACCAATATCAATTCCACAGAAATGGTCTGCAGGGCAATTTCAAGGTTCACCAACCATGCTACAAGCGATATTACAAGAACGCATAGCGATGATAAAAATAACACATGAGTCTTGCTAAAATTCCTTTCCTTTTCGTTCACGGGTTCCTTCCTTTTTTTGGGCAAAGCTGTAAAACTGAACTATGAACACTGGCTACTTATTTCAGCAAGTAGAAATACTTAACACCCAAAAGATTTTGCGAATAAGAATTACATTACAGATCTTCACAACTTGTTATAAATAAATAAAAGCTTTGGAATTAATCATCGAAAAGACAATAAGTGAGAACTTTCTGCCAATTAGGGGGATGAAGATTTCAAAATTTAATGATACTATAAATTGCTATGAACCGTAGACGCTTTCTCGCCACTGCCACCAGCACACTTGCCCTTTCTCATTTTTGTTTTGCACAAGCCCCTTCCTTTCGTGGAAAGATCAAAAAGGCAGTCAAATTTGGCACCGGCCCGGACGAGGAGCAGATGAAAAAGCTCAAGGATCTTGGGTTCGACGGAATTGAAGGTTCCGCACCGGGACTGAAAGCCGAAGCAATGAAGAAGGCCTGTGCTAAGCACAATCTACCGATGCACGGCGTGGTATACAGCAAGCACTGGCATACACGACTATCCGATGCGAACCCACAAGTTCGTGAAAAAAGCAGAGAGGGTCTTGCTCAGGCCATTCGCGAATCGCATGCAGTCGGGGGGACATCTGTCCTGCTTGTTCCCGGCAAGGTAACCGGGGCAAATGAGAACCATCAGCATGTCTGGGATCGTTCGATCGAGCAGATCCGCCAGGTTACTCCACTCGCCCAAGAGCTAAAGATTCATGTATTGATCGAGACCGTATGGAACGGTTTTTGTTACAAACCCGAGCAGTTTCGCGACTACATCGATGCAATCGACAGCCCATGGGTACAGGCATATTACGATATTGGAAACATGCAGAAGTTTGCCCCCAGTCACGAGTGGCTCAGGATACTTGGCAAACGTACCGTAAAATTGGACATTAAGGACTGGGGATCAAAGAACGGCTTCTGCCCCCTCGGCCGGGGAGATGTCGACTGGAAGAAAGTCCGCCACGAACTCGAAAATATCGAGTTTACCGGTTGGGCGACGCGAGAAGGAAGCGACGGCGGTATAGATAAAACTGCCAAGTTAATGAACGAACTGCTCGCCCTCTAAGTTTCAACTGATTATTCCGTGAAAACATTACCCAGGATGACCAAAATATCTTATGACTATGTTTAAAAATGGAGGAAATATCACTCAACAGGTTGTAGAGTAACTTTCAAATTATTGATTAACTCCATTAACGGAATCATAGAAGCCATTAGGTCATCTTCCATAGAATCGACTGAAAATGTAATCCGGTCGGACTGACACTTCACTAAACCAAGGGCAGGATCGAGGTCCACCCATTCACCATCGATATAAAACTGTGTCCACATATGGTAAACTAGGACATTCTTTTCACCTTCAAATTCATCGGCATAAACCAAGCCAGTTGCCACTCGTGTNGGTATGCTCAATACNCGCCCCAATGCAGCCAGCAAAACGGCATGTTCAGTGCAGTCACCCTCTTTGTTNCTTGCTACTTCACTGGCGGTAGCAAAACCAACNCCATAATTTTTCCCNGACACATNACCGTATACAAATNTAGTTAGTTTTTTGGCAATTTCACNAGGTTTCCTCGCATTACCTTTTGCCTTTTTTGCAAGTTTTTGAATCAGCAAATCGTCTGTATCCAAATAAATCGTTGATGAGAGAAAAGACTTCATATCCCTTTCCTGCACAGCTTTTTTCTTTTTTACAGACTGGTCTACAATTACCCGAACCGACTGGTCATCAATTCTCTCCACCTGTTGAGTACTGCCTTCAAATAATTTNCCTGCCCAGTTACCTTCAATGGTCTCNAGGATGAAAATATTTTTTTCTCTTTTGGGAACGGTTGCATTCAAGGGTATCACAGAACTCAACAATATTTCATGTGTCTCTACATCCATCTTTTTGGCTTTCTTTTGGGGCACTTGAATCATGGAAATATTGATCCCACCCATGCTCGAATCTGTCCGCAAGGCCACACAATCCTGATCAAACCAAGATTTCGTTTTCATTGATCCAAATGGGCCTTTCAATTCCATNTCCACTTCGTAACCNCGAANTTTTTCTTCACCCACCTGTATCAGTTTTTTTCCCAGGCAAATAATATTTGCTTTTNCCGGTGCNTTCATCCCCATATCCGGNGAGTAGACTTTTAATTCATAGGTTTTGCCAGNTGCCTTAAATCCATTTTCAAGCACCTGTTTACGCAACCCCCAGCTCATTCCTGCCTCGGGATCAAAAGGATATTTGCTTTCCTTCTCCGCATTGAACTGTTTTTCATAAACGACTAACTCATTTCCCTCCACCCTGCCTTTCTTCAGCATGGGCATGCCCGCCATTTTTGTTTCGCTGGTAAAACTGATCAANTCACCACCTATTNNCTCCTTGGTTTCCTGCTCTACAGTAATCTCAATTCCCACATCTCCACGCTTAATCTGCATAACAAATTCATTTCTGCTTTTTATTATGTCTCCGTCCTTTTGCATCGNGTCTGAAACATACCCAACTTTCGCATCCCCCAAATAAACCTCATACCATCGATCAATAGGGGTAAACCGGTCATCCATTGCCGACAAAACTAAGCATGGAAATAGCAAATNTATAAACAGGTGTGAAACTTTCATAATCCTNTAAACCACTAAGTTTCCTGTAAGGTATTTTGCTCAGCAATAAAAAAGCAGGNCCCTCCCATATTTAGGAGGGCCCTGCTAGCCCTATTTAGTTACATTTCTGTATCTAAAAATTTAGAATTTTATCTTTCCAAATACTTTAGAAATCAAATCTAAGCCCGACTTCGACGCTACGACCAGCGTGTGGGGCATGAATCTTCAAAACGGATGCATGGTTGTATGCAAGCTCATCGGTTAGGTTATTACCTCGAAGGAAAAGCGTACCAACATTATCCCCGATATTGATGTCATAAGACGCAAATGCACTTAACAGAGAGTATGCCTCAGTAACATCCTCGCTATGGTCGTCATGTACAGCCACATTATCCTGCTTTAATGAATGAATAAGCTTCATTCCAAAATCCAACTTCTCTTGTTGAATTTCAAAACCAAAACCAATTCTTGCAGCTGGAATTCTCGGTAAATTGCCACCCTCAGTCTTGTTTTTTCCACGAACCATGTCGCCGTAAGCTGAAAGTAACAAATCCCAGCCTTGGTTTTGCATCGCTAACCAATCAATTTCAAATTCAACTCCCTGAAATTCCGCATCTGCTGATTCATATTTTTTTTCTGCAAGGCCTTCCTCTCCGGAAACAAATTCATCATCGCCATTACCAAGAATTAAATCGTCTCCAGGATCGTCTGCTAATTCACCTTCACCGTTACGAACAGTGTCTGTATCTTCGAGAAAGATGAAGTTTTTGTATTTGGTATGGAATGCAGACACCTGTCCGGTTACATTTCCGATTTTCTTACGAAGAACGATCTCAATACTAGTAGCTGACTCAGTATCTAGTGTAGAGGTTCCCACATCATAGGACTCGGTTGCATGATGTCCTCCATCAGAATACAATTCGGCTGTATCAGGAGCACGCTCTGAGTAACTCAAATTTCCACTGATGTTCCAGATTTCACTAAGGTCGTGAGAAACTCCTCCGCTGGCACTGAATAACTCGTCATCACGATCCGAGGTCCCCGTGTAATCTCGATCGAAACTTTCTACACGAATACCACCATTTATTTTGGTTTGATCACTAAGGTCATATTGCTCGATTAAGAAAAGTGCGATCCTTGAGGAATCCTCCGAGGAGATGGCAGGATTTTGAGGATCGTCATTACCCAAATTATCTTTACTAGAACCTCCCAGAATACTTTCTTCCCCAACAATTTTGAACTCATCGAAGACTCCATGCATACCAAATACTCCATCGAAGTTTCCGATACTATGGCCCAAAGCTATTTTGGTATCAAAACCCTCCTTTAAATAGGTTGAGTGGGTGTGCCATTCAGGCCCAGCACCTTCGTCTTCAAATCCACTTTCGCTGTGTTTATAGTCTGAATAACCAAAGTTAAGCTCAATCGCATTAAGCCATTCAGAATCTGCAATTTCAATTTCTGAACGAAACTCAAAACGATCTTTTTCCATTTCAATAAGGGTATCACTTTCGGCATGTTCACCAGGCACTCCGTAGTCGTTTTCATAGTTTGAAAAGCTAAGACCAGCATAACCTGATTCCATTTTATATGCCCCGCCAAATCCAATTGACTGGCTTTCTCCATGGCTATTAGAAACAACGCTGAACGGACCTTCAAATACACCAGGATTATGATGATCTTCTTTATAAAAACTTGGAGTTTCATAATCATTATAGTCCTTTATAAAACCGTTAATTTGAAAGCTAAACTTATCAGATCCTGCGAATCCTACGATTCCAGAACGGAAGCCTTCATCCACACTGCTGTAAGTCGATAATAAAGACCCACTCACACCAGGCTCAACATCTGTTGGGATACTGCGGTCAATTACATTTACTACTCCACCGATTGCACTACCTCCATGTAAAAGAGCAGAGGAACCACGAAGTATTTCAATTCTATCCACAAGAAGTGGGTCGATTGGCACAGCATGATCTTCGGACTGTGCTGAAACATCAAATGTGTCTGTTCCGTTTTGGACTACTTTTACTCTAAATTTGTCCTGACCACGAATAATCGGGCGATTTGCAGATGGACCGAATTGAGTTTGGCTGACTCCGGGAACCTCAGATAAAGTCTCAGCAATAGTATTACCTCTGGCCTTATCTAGTTCATCTCCGGTTAGAATACCCACAGATTGGGTGGTCTGATTTAGTTTGGTTTCAAGTGGGCTTGATTCAACTACCAGAGCATCAAGTTGCTCCACAGGCTGTTTTGCTTTTGCACCTTGAGCGAGTGCCAAGGAAAGGGATAATAAAATAGGTATTTTTAGTGATTTCATTTGTTTATTTTTAAAGAAGTAGGCTCATGAGAGCTTCGAATTTTTAATGTCCCGAATGAAAATGGGACATTAAGTATGGGTATTCATGACTGCTCAACAGAACAGCCCCACAAAAAGTATATTTAAACTGTTGAAGGTGGACCACGGGCCCACCTGTTTAAAGTGTTATCAGGTGTCTTGGTACTTATATTGCCAGACAGAAAAATCTCTTCTAATAAAAGGTTCGGTCTTGATAGGGAATTGATAGAAAGTGCCGCATCCGAAGTCTTTCCAAACAGAATAACAGCACAGCTTTCCGAACCCTCTTCCTCTGAAGAATTATCTCCATGCCCTGAACATGGAAAATTGGAATGGCCGTGTGCACATTCATTACCACCATGAAATATGGATTTGTGAATGCCCGGCGAAAATACTGACACGGTCATACTCCCAATCAGGAATAAACAAACCGTTGCCAATAATTTCTTCATAAAAAAGGGAACATATATCCCTAATTGCAAAATCATTGCAATAAGAAAGGGGATAAATTGGTATTGTTTAATGAGCTTAATTAAAGAAGCATAGTACTATGCCCCAAAAGCCCAAGACGAAGATCATCGGCATTAGAGAACCCATGATCCCTCAAGAGCTGTTTGCCCATGTGTAGATTCAAACTAGGTTTTCACTAAGTGAAGCCCAAACAATCCAGCAATCCCGTTACCCGGGTGAAAAAACCGGAACCATCCAAGGACAGTCCGGATTGGATCATTTGGGCTGCATGGGCCGACCGGATCACCTTTGAGGAAATTTATAAAGTCACTGGTCTTACCGAGAACAAAGTGATCGCCCATATGAGAAAATCCCTCAAGCCATCCAGCTTTAGATTGTGGCGCAAGCGTGTATCCACCCAAAGTATTAAACACCAAAAACTCTTTCGCCACCGCCGCTCGCAAAACTCAGAGCATTGACAAGAAGTTTTCTAGGTTACTTCCTTTTTAGATCGCGATAGAAATTTTCGTACGGGCCGAAAGTAAGCAGGTAAATAGCTTCTTCCTTCACTTCATAGGAAAGCAAGATTTGCTGTTTGTTTAGTTTAAATTTGTAAACCCTAACACCGAGCAAATCACCCTTCTTCGCCTCACCGCATTCAGGTTTAGCAATGATGGTGCGGACAGCACCATCCATCTCTTCCTTTTCCTTACTTTTAAGTTTTTTGAGATTCCTGGAAAAAGTCGGAGATACGACAACCCGGATCTTATCCGAAGACATACTCTTCGCCCTGTGAACTTTCGATTTCCGAACGGGCGATCATTATTTCCTTAAGGAGAGCAAAGGTCATATTTGGGTTATCCTCGCCAGCCTTACCTATCTTTACCCAGTACTCCAACTGTGCAGTCATGGAACGCTGCTCCACCTTTGACCGATGCCTGGCATCATTTGCCAACTCATCCGAAAATCGATCTGCAGTGCTCATGAAAACCAAATTCTTCTTTCAGAATAAATCGGCATGCGATCCCATTCTCTCAAAAATAATTCTGTCCTCTTCCAGCTTGTAAATTAACAACCAGTCGGACTCCAAGTGACATTCCCTTCGGCCAACAAAATTACCTATTAATTTATGGTCACGATGAATCGAATCCAGTTCGTCCCCGGCGATCAAAGTTTCGGCAACTAGTTTAAATTTCTCCATCCTTTTATTCCGCCGCTGGCACCGCTTTAGATCTTTTTCGAATTGCTTGGTGTAGACTGGAACCAGGCTCATAGGCCCAGCTTTTTAAACATATCATCCGCATCCTCGCAGACCACTAAGTCCTTACCTTCGTCCGTTTTCTGAAAAGTCTGGCGGGTCGTTTCATTCGGAACAACTACATTAAAAGGCAGCCCCCCTGCCAACTCCACTTGTTTGTAAAAGATATTGATCGCCTGAGCTGAATTCAATCCAAGCTCATGAAAGATCGATTCAGCCTTGGCTTTAAGCTTTGGTTCCATTCTAGCCTGTACAACAGATGACTTACTCATAAAACAATTGTACTACAAATGTAATACATGGTCAAATTTAGTTTTAGACATAAATCTCACCTCCTCAGTTCTTCCGCTCGTTATCCCGTCCAGGACGCAGGGTCAGGATAATTCCAAACCGTGCCTTCAGTTCGTCGGATAAATCATAACCAAGTCTTCGACCGACCAAGAGCAATCGCCTGCCCGGGTTCTTGGGGAATCCATCATTGCAGTACTGGACTTTTTCCCAGGATGAATACTTGGTTGAGTCCAACCAGTCCCAGATCCGTAACGCCTTGAACAAATCATAGGCCATGGCCGAGGGTGTCGGGCATTCGAATGGTTCCCCCATCAAGCTCTCCCCTACCGGATCACTCAGATCTTGTAGTTCGATACAATCATCATAATCCCACAACCGGTTTCTTAACTTTTTGAACTTTGGTGGAGGCAATACACCAGTCAGGTTGAATGCCTCCAACCATTCCGTTTCTGTTTCCGGCAGGTATCCCAGTTCCTGTGTAAGTACGCCCGCCCATGTCTGCCTCTTCTTTTTTCGGATCTTTCGATTGGTCACACTAAGGTTGCAATAGTTCTGGTAAAACCCACCGCTTAACCGCAAGGGTTCCTCGATTCCCCACAATACCTTTAACTTATTCACCTCCCCGAGTATCTCCTCTTCCACTGCTGTCTTGTTCATCTTCTTGGTTCCTCCTGTTTTTATAACTTATGAATATTGGCTGGTTCGCCTGCCTCGATCAATGCCCACTGCAACCACGATGCTGTGATCGGTTCCGTTAGCTCCACATACAGAACATCCGATCCAGTGAACGATCCCTCGTACCGCTTCAGACTACCCAGTACATCTCCTGCCTTCGGCTCATCTGTATCCAGCTTCAATTGATCGATCAGGTTGGCACACCTGGCGGCCGGTAAATAATTGTGGGCTAATTGATCGTAGAACCATTCAGCATACACCTGATCGTCCAATTCCTCTTCTCTCAACCTTCTGTCTATCTCCTTTAGGTTCTTTTGCAGTTCTTCATGTGAATAGCCCTCGTACTCGGTGTAAAACTCCCGCCATGTCGGAACCTCCGGAAAATGATCAAGCGGTTCTCCCAGGTGCAGAATATTATGTGCGTCCACATAGATCTCATGCTTTGGATTTTTCAAAACCTGCAGGAACGGTGATCCCTCCTTTTGGAAATGTCCAATCGCCCGGTTTACAAAGTCCTCCGGTATTCCAACCTTTGGACTACCCTCTCCTCTCTGCCTGATAAAAAAATACTCGCTCATTCCTCNTCCTCCTCCTCTTCAAGAAANGCGATCTCCTCACCATCATCATTNTATCCCCAGCTTACTTCTTCCCGCCANNCGAAGGGATCCTTNACNATTCCNGAATCAATNANTCCCTCCCATCCCTGCANGTACTCNGCATCNCGNCTCCAGTGGCTAACGATTACNCTNTTTANATCTTCTTCCACCGTTGCCCCTTCTGGCAAAGCTCCAATCGCCAGGTCGAGATAACCCTCAATCTCCGGACTATCATAGGACACCGTAACCACATACTGTTCATAATACGGTATCCACGAAATATAATATTTCAGCGGCCAGGAAAACCCGGGGCCTGATGTCGCCCAGTTTATCGAAAGCACATGCACCGGTTCACTCCGGTACCCCCGCTCAGGCAATGGATTACTGTTCTCACCCTGCCGGCTATGGAACACACCATCCTTACCAAACCCACCCCAGGTTGGCAGGCTTGTACGCACCGGTGCCAGAGCAATCCGGGCCACCGCATTGTCTATCGCATTGGAATCATGCCCCCCATAACTCTTACGGCATACAATGCCCTGCGTTGCGTCGTCATAGGCTTCATCCTCAGGGATGATTTCCTCCGGATCAATCTGTCTCGCATCCTCGGGCAGTTTATCTTCCTGCCCAAAAAACTTTGCCAGAATTGCATGCTCTCTTGGGTGGAAAGTATCCACCACCGCCAGCCTGCTTTGGTCCCTTGTTTTTTTAATTAATCGATTATCACTCATCTCCTAGTTCCTCCTGTTTAATTTGAATTAGTCCGTCACTGGATACTGTTCATATCCTGAACCATTGGAGGAACCATCGCCACTCAAGGGGGTGTCATAAGTGTCATAAACGGGACATAAAGAATTTGACATTTTTGTATATTTTTGCGATATACATTTAATGCTTAATAAAGTGAATGGCTTCGATTGGGATGATGCCAATCGCGAAAAAAACTGGAAGAAGCACAAAGTATCTTACCTCGAAGCCGAACAAATTTTTTTCAACCAACCCGTCTATGTTTTTAAAGATGATAAACACTCAGAAAACGAATCCCGTTGGTACTGTCTTGGAAAGACCAACCAGGCACGGAAACTCTTCGTTGTGTTTACAGTTAGAAATTCAAAAATCAGGGTAATCTCAGCCAGANACATGCATAAAAAAGAAAGACAAATCTATGAAAAAAAGAAATAAACAAATTCCATCTTTTAAGACAGAACAAGAAGAACATGCCTTTTGGTCCCAAAATGATTCAGCCGAATACATCGATTGGGACAAAGCGGACAAAGGAGTCTTCCCGGAACTCAAACCAAGTTTAAAATCCATCTCCCTTCGCTTGCCCGAAAGTATGATTGCCCAGTTGAAAAGCTTGGCGAACAAACAGGATGTCCCCTATCAGTCTCTGGTGAAAACCTATCTTGCACGCCAGATCAATCAGGAGATAGCCAACTAGCCGACTGGAGCCTTTCATTGAAATCCTAACATCGAATATTAGGATTTCAGGGTAGAAAATTTTACTCCATCATCAAAAGGTGCCTTTTTGGGAAGAATTGAAAGAAACCCTGGAATACGCCTACATCCAGAAACACTCACTATCCACCCAACGGGTTTTCCTGTTTCCATTTCTGCACGGCATCATAAGCAGGTTGNAACTTATTCCATCCGTTATGGCGCGAACCAATCAATACCCGGCTCCCGCATCCCGGCCGCATACCCACGATAAACCATTCGTCCAGAAACTCTTCCACCTGTGGCCGAATGGTTTCGTACAAATCATACGCCTCAACCTGCAAAGATTTCTTTTTTTNCTCCCCGCTCATTATTTTGCATCCTCTATATTGTTATCCTTTTTCCATTGCTGGACGAAGGAGTAGACGGGCTTGAGATTACCCCAGCCTTTGTCGGTTGTGCCAATGATGATCTTATCGTCCGTATCGCACCGCTTGCCCACCATGATCCAGTCATCGCAGTATTCCCCCACGGTGGATTTTATCCGGTCATATAGATCAAATGCTTCCACCTTCGTTCGGCTCATTCTTTTTTCGCGCATCTTAATTTCTTCCTTTCTATTTATTTCTTACAATTCATCGTCCGNGNTNTTNTTGTATCCATAATCNGACAGGCTNGATTCCTTGAACGANGGCATNGACATATCGGCATCGGTTACNGACCACACNTCCTTTGAGCTCATCTTGGCGAAGGANTTNGAACTGTANCTCATCACCTTNCGTCCNCGNGTTTNGAGCCATCCCTTTTGGATCTTCTTGATCATTCCCTCCAGAGCAGATATTGCATCGCCCACCACTTCCGGCTGGTTGTACGATTGAAATTCCGCCAGCATTTCNCGAAGCAAGNTNAGGGCTTCCGCNTCCCGNGCCTCATCCATCAGNGTAATCGCCTCNCGTATCNCTTCCGCACTTCGCTGACTGCTCACAATTTTCATGGTATCTAAGTTACGGATCACCTCCGCACGGTCGGCGGTTACATCCAGCATTACCTTTTTGGTTTCCACCCGTTTCTCGGTACCGTCATCGGTTACCAG
>NYYP01000017.1 GCA_002686835.1 Opitutia bacterium
CAGGTTCCACCCAGTTCATCCGTGTTCGGGTAAAGGCAAGATAATACAAGACTCCAATTATTGTCCATTTTACCTGCAATAAAACAGAGTGCCCGAGGACTGGTTGTGTGAGGGCGGATAATTGTTTGCATTAACGAAACATTTTTCGAAAGAGAAATGATCAATGCGAGAGTCATTCATTTTTTTGATAAATGACTCATTTTTGGAAGTTTTGCCTCTTGTTCAGGGATTAAAATCAACGAATTGACGAAACAACCATAAGAATGATTGGGCCAACAGACTCGCCTAACTTAGAGCTAAGCTAGGATTTACCGAATGTGAAAAAATAACAAAATAAATTATATTAGTAACATATTTAAATATTTTTCTTTTTTTTTATTTTTTCACGTATTTTGTAACTTCTAAGTGCTAATAGAAAGTGTCATATATTACATTCATGAATTTAAGAAATAGAAAACAAAATTACTTACATAGCTTAAACGCTACCCGTCCGGGCCGTTAATTTGGAAATCATCATGATTTACCGATTGTTTTAATCTATGCGGGATCAGAGTCGCCCAAGTCTGCCCTTCGGTCATTTGCTTTGAAAGCAAACACCTTTGCCCTTTAAAATTATGAAGAATAAAAAACTTCTGTGTTTCCTGTTATTATCCTGTGCTTCGATCATAGCACCACAAGCGGTCCTCGCCCAGACCATCGTCCCGCCGGGGCTTGGGGCATTGAGTTCGAGCCAACCGGAACGGGGCAAAGCTGTGCTCACTGGGGTACTCAACAGCACGGGCGGGCAGAACCCAACGGTGAAGATACGCTGGGGCGATGAAGATCGGGGAACGCTAGTCACTCCGGCCTATGCATGGGACAATGAGGTCACGATTTCCACCAATCAGGCTGCAGGTACATTCTCCACTACCATAGATATTCCGAACATGGATAAAATTTATTACTTTCGGGTGGTGGCAAATAATGCAGGCGGAGCGGTTGTATCACGCCAACTGGGAGTGGTTTTACCCAATGCACCGGTGGGAGTAGCCAATCTACAGGGCCGTTGGAGTTTTGATGGGGAAAACAGTAATGATAATTCAGGTGCAGGCCGTCATGGTACCGCGAAGAAGCTTTATACACCAGCAGGCACTGCCAATATGGCTCTGTGGTTGGATGCATCAGACAGCACAACCATCACTCAAACTTCCAATGCAGTGACCCAATGGAGAGATAAGAGTGGAAATAACAACCATGCAAACCAGGCAACTGCAGCAAACCAGCCCACGCTTACAAACAAAGGGCTGAATTCAAAGGCAGTGGTTACTTTTGATGGTTCCAATGATCATATTATTTCAACAGGTCTTAATGTCAGTCAGTCCTACTCTTTCTTCCTTGTCGCCAAAACGAATAATAACTCTTCTGGTAGGGACTATCTTTTCGATGGGGTTGGAAGCACACAAAGCCACCGTAGCCTTATCGCTCTGGATAACGGCGGAAAAATTCAAATGTGGGCGAGTTCCTGGGCAAATACCAATGTAAACACCCCGAACAACTCATTCGTACTCTCCGCTGTTTTTAATACAACGAGCAGTTCATTCGCTCTGAACGGAACAAGTGTTACCGGACTGAATGTGGGAAGTTACAGCCTTACCAATGGCATAACAATCGGTGCCAACCATGTTGCCAATAATGACTTTCTTGACGGGAATATCGCCGAATTCATCATCCTTGATGAAACTTCTGATGCTTCTACGATAAGTAAAATTGAAGGCTACCTCGCCCATAAATGGGGCCTTCAGGATAGCCTGCCCACCTCTCATGCCCATTCACTGGGTGCACCTCTTGCATCCAGCGGTACTCCTGACTACATAGCCGATACCCCATTTGGCTCGGGTAAAGCGATCGATCTTATCAATGGTCATGTGGAAATCCCCACGGGAGAAGCGGAAGATATTTTTGATGCAGGTTCCGCCTTCTCCGTATCTGCCTGGATAAAAGGTGGTTCCAAACAAGCCCTGGGATCGATCGTTTCCAAGGGGGCGGGCAGAAGTAACAACTTTTTTAATGCTCCCATCACCCTGTGGGTGGATGCATCTGCGACGGACACCATTACTGCCAATGCCAATGGAGAAGTGGTATCCTGGCAAAATTTGGTTGATCCCACCTCAGGACTTTATGGGCATTCCACCAACAAACCCGACACCGGGGTTACCACCATCAACGGATTAAATGCGATTAAATTTGTTAAGCGTAGTGACAACAATGTGGAGCATGTGAATGGAAAAAAGAACGGTTCCGACTGGAACCCTGCTGGCTCCGGACGCCCGGACGATATGGCATTAATCATTCTTGCACAGATAGATACGCAAAGAAGAAACAACATGCCGTTCAATTTTGGCTGGGGAGACCACTTCCCCTGGAGTAACGGTTATATTTACTGGAGGTATACCGGAGGGCGGTCGCAATTTAATGCTTTCTCAACTGGAGTACCTTCCTTGATAACGATGCATTTATCTAAAACCGATGGTGTGCAAAAGATTTTCCTTCATGGAACGGAAAGATACAGCAAGCCAAGAACCGATAATGCCAACTACAATGTTAGCGGCACTTTCTATTTTCCATTCAATGGGGGCGGTGGTATGGGAGGCAGTGGTTATGGATCTGACTGGACCGTTGCGGAAATGATTGTAACCAAGGGGTACTTCCCCCACTCTTCCCGGGAAGCAATCGAGGGATATTTGGCCGGAAAATGGGGCACAAATCACAAACTACCCTCCTCCCACTCTGGTAAGGATTGGTCAGAAACCAGTGGTTGGTCCATAAACAGTGAGCTTTCTTCAAGTTCACTCGGTACAAATTTCCCCGGGCTCAATGATGTTTCCTCCTTTAAAAATACCACAGATTTGGAAAATAGTAACAGCTGGCATCATCTGGTGGTTTCCATCTCTGGGGATACCCAAAAGCTTTACATCGATGGAGTTGAAACAGATTCCCAGACTATTGCCGGCTCCATTAGTGCCAGCACAAGTGCTTTGGTTCTAGGAGCTTATGACAGGAATGTAACTGCAGCTACCTCGGGTGAAATTAAAAACATCGCCGCTGCTGGCCATAGTGGAATTAAACTCGATGAGGTGCGGATTTATAACAAGGGACTGACTGCCACGGAAGTATCCAATATTTACAACTTCGGTAAGGGAGACCTCGAAAAGATTGGTGGTTTCTCCACTCTTCCTACTACCGTGACTGCCACAGCGGGAACCGCATTTTCCACCACCGTCACCGCAGACTTTTCCAATGCAGTTTATGAGGCTTACAACTTACCCAACGGACTATCCATAAACTCTTCCACCGGAGAAATTTCCGGTACCCCAACGGTTGGAGGTAGTCATACCATCACAGTATCGGCTGCGGGTGGTAGCAACGAATCTCCTAAAAAAGCAATTGCCAATATTACGTACAGTTCCGGCATTTCGGCCCCGCACTTTGATTTGCCAGGTGCACAAAATGTTGTTGGTGATTCAGCTCTCCTATTGGTCGAAATTGCACAGTCCGGTGGTTCTTCGAATACGGTGGATTTGGCATGGGACACAAGCGACAAAAGTATAACCACCCGAGGAACCACCACGCTGAACTTTTCCACAGGGCAAAGCAACAACCAGGATCTTTCAAGCACATTTGGAAGCAACATATCTTCCTCAACTACAGGAGCGACTGCCTCAAACGGTGGAACACCGGATATTTCTCTTTCCTGGACTGCGGCCTCAAATGTGTTGGAAGTTCACGGGTCCACCAATCAATACTGGAACCATATCGACCCATCAACATCGGTCGATATGTTACAACTCGATTTAGATGGCGGCGAGGCAGACCCTTACATCACCTTCACGGTTGGTCAGGGGAAATCTCTCTCTTTGGACTCTGTTCTGATCGGGCATTCATCCGCTCACACCGGATCAGATAGTGCATGGACTTTGACTATATCTAAGGTTGGAGGCGGTCAGGTTTTCAGCAAAACCACGGCTGCCATGGGTGCTGGTGATAAAGAGCAGGTAGACTTTAATTTTACTGGCGAGTTTAATACCAGTTATATTCTGAAGTTTAGTGATAATGGTGCCAATCATAACAGTGGTGGAATCGATAACCTAAAATTCGGGCAACATAATTGGAATATTTCCGACTGGAATGGTTCTGCCACTGCGGTAGGTATTGGAAATGAAGGTTTTTACGGCAAGACATTGTCTAACCTCACCCCGGGTGAGACTTATTATTATCGTGCTAGAGCACAAGTTAACAAAAACCCCTTCGATTTGTCTACCACCACACCCAAACTGTGGCTTGATGCATCAGATCTTTCCACTGCCGGAGGTGTTTGGTCTGATAAAAGTGGATCCAACAATTCCGCTACCCGAGAAGGTTCACCAGCGATTATAACCGATGCCCAAAATGGACTATCTGTTATGAGATACAGTGCCAACGGACAGTTTCACCACTTTAATAAGATTTCAGATGCTCGTACCATTTTTTGGGTACTGAAGAGAACAGGGACAGATACAGAACAGCGCTTTCTACTTGGAGATCATACTCGTAGTCCTGACACTTATCACTTCCACTCCAATGGCCAAACAATGTATCACAGCAGCCATGCTCACACAAATGTCAAAAGTGGAACCACTCGACTAAATGGCACGGTAGTCAATGGCACTTCAACGAGCTTTCCTTCTTCCATGTCTGTTATCTCATTAAAAACTGCCGGTAATGTAACTGTAAGTTCTTTTAGCAGAGACCGTGCTTACAGCAGTAGGGTATGGAAGGGAGACTTAGGTGAACTACTCATTTACAATACTGCACTATCGGATGCAGAAATTTCATCGATTGAAGGCTATCTTGCCCACAAATGGGGAGTACAGAGCAGCCTGGCAAGTGGCCATACATGGAAATCAGCCCCCCCCAATGTAACTGCATGGTCAAACCTTCAGTCTTTCACCACCCCAATCAATACAAGTGCTCCTACACTTGGCTCTCAATCCACCGCCAATGTAGAGCCGACTTCCGCAGATATGCAGGTCGTATTGACCGACAATGGAAATGCGGCCACCACCGTAAAATTCTACTGGGGAGATAACGACGGGGGAACCACAGCTTCCAACTGGGACTCCAGTATAACCATAAGCAATGCACCGGAAGGCACCAATTTACGGGCATCCCTCACTGGATTGACCAGTGGAAAAACTTATTATTTCCGAACCTGGGCAACCAACACAGCCAACAAAGGGGACGACTGGGCAAATAGCACCACTGCATTCACCACCGTGAGCAGTTCCGTACGAGAGGAGACCGATGCTATCCGCTACTCCGATCTTGAAGGATGGTGGAAACTCGACGGCAATTTACTCGATTCCTCAGGCAATAACCGTCACGGAGACTTAAGCACTAATCCTGCAAAGAATGCGGTTGCATGGTTTGATGCATCTTCCCCTGGTACCATCACCCACTCCTCCAATGCAGTCAGCCAGTGGGCAGATAAAAGTGGAAATGGCAACCATGCCACCCAAGCGACTGCATCTGCGAAGCCCACTTATTCTGCAACCGACAAAAAACTGACTTTTGACGGAGGTGACATCATGCAGGTAACCAACGATCCCTTCAATGGATTGCAGGAACCTGGTGTATTTGCGGTGGTAAAATGGAACAATATAGTCAGCTGGGCCAATACAATTGCCAGTTTTCATGGGGAATCCAACATCGGGTGGCAGCTTCGTCAAAGAGGCGGTTCTGAAATGATGACCTTTACCATCCGTGGCTCTGGAGGTACTGATGATCCCACCACATCGAGTTTACCGCTTCTTACTGTTAATCCCGTCATTGTTTCCGCCTATCGAAAGAACGAGGTGAGATACCTTCGAATCAACGGTAGTGAGCTGTCCAATTTTGCCGACACTGGTTCGATTACCTACTCTGGTACCAACAAGTCTGGAATTGGAGGCCGTTATCAGGGCGATGGGTTCTCCACACCTGCCGGTTACTTAAAGGGTAACCTCCACGAAGTGATTGTGATGAATGGAGCAACTACTGAGGATGCTTCACTACTCGAAGGATATTTGGCGGATAAATGGGGATTAACCAACAAATTCCAGATCGCTCCCCCATCCCTGTCCGGATTTTCCACAGACAGCCCAACGGGCACGGGAAAATCCCTGGATCTTAGCGATGCACTAACTGCTAAGATCACCACGGGTGGAACNGAGGATGTGTTCGATGGAGGNTCTGGCTTTTCCACNTCCNTGTGGGTAAAAGGATGGCCTGCCAATGCCGAAGAAGCCNTGNTTACTAAAAAAGGNTGGACGCCCGGGGTTTATGGNAACCTCAGTGCATGGCTGGATGCTTCGGANGCNAAAAACTTTGCCACAGCCTCTGGCACTGCACCATCCTCTGGAGCAAGCTTTGCAAAATGGTATGATTTATCCGGAAATAATCACCATGCCGTGATTGAAGCAGGTACCCCCTACTGGAATGCTACCCTACTTGGAGGAAATCCAGGAGCCGATCTCAATGGGGATAGACTGCGTCTTGAAAATAGTGAAACCGGTATGGATGGATGGTCAAAACTCCATGTATTTACAACTTTCCGGTTTGATAGTAACACAGTCTGGCAGTACTCGTTTGGAAAAACATCCAATGTAAATGGCAACAGCCAAACCGCTTGGCACTTTGGATTACGCCGGGGTGATAATAATCCACCCTTGGTGAGAAGTTGGGTGGTAAACTCATCTGGAGGCACTTATGCGGTTGAAGACCGTGGGACTTCCGCTTCGATTAAGCAAAACCTGGGCCTTTTAAGTATGTTNTACGATGGCACGAATTTTACTGTAAAAATAGATGGTACTGTCTGGAAAACAAGAACCGCATCCGGTACCTTGCAATCCCTGCCCACCACTCCGGTACGCTTGGGACAAAGTCACAATATAAAGTTTGGTGAGTTTGTGGTCTTTAATGATACCCTGAGCTCTGCAAATGAGCTAAAGATGGAAGGATACCTGGCTCATAAATGGGATTTAGAAGGTGACTTGCCCACAGGGCACACCTACAAATCCAGTGCCCCCTCCACTGCTGAGGGGGGTTGGAGTGTTGAGCGTGCATCCACCGGAGACGATGCCATTGCATTAAATATGGTAGGTGCAGGGGGTGAATATTCATCCAATGTTCCCATGAATGATAACCAGTGGCACCATCTCGTAACCACATTTGGTGGAGGAAATAAAAAGATTTATGTGGATGGTGTACAGGTTGCCAGTGCTTCACAGACTGGGTCGGTCACTGCATCCGGACTGCCTCTGATTTTTGGAGATCCTGTTGCAAAGACCGATGACCGCCCCAAAATTGATGATGTTCGTATTTACAGTACTGTACTCAGTGCTGCCGATGTTGCCGCCCTTTACAACAATGGTGCAGGCGATATTGGACAACCCAAGTTTGCCATTACCTCTCCCGCTACAGTTTCCGGAAGTGCCGGAAAATCAATATCTTATCAAATCACCGAAGATGCAGCCTATGGGATGACAGGGTATAACAGCACCGTAACTTACGAATTGCTCAATGCCCCGAGTTGGATGAGCGTGAGCAGTGGTTCGGGCACAGTTACTGGCACCCCACCTGCCGCAGGCACCTACACCTTTCAGGTAAAAGCTAGTAACACTTTGGGCACTGCGGTGAAAGATGTTACCCTGACTGCAACAAGTTTTGAAAATTGGAACTATGCCCTGTCTTTCACCACCGATTATAGCGGAGGAACACCACTTGCAGACTGGAACATGCTGGTACGATTCTCCGACGATACTACTACTGGAATGGGCACCGCAGGATTCCGCTATTCCCAGGCAAATGCCAACGGGGGTGATCTTCGTTTTGTCGACAAATTTGGCAGTGAATTAAAGTATGAAATTGCCAGCTGGAATACTGCTGGGGAATCCCAGGTTTGGGTACGCGTGCCACGCCTCGCACAGGATTCCAATATCACCGCCTACTGGGGCAACCCCAGTGCCGGACTGCCCTCCTACTCTTCCAATGGTACTGTTTGGGATGGATACTTTGGGGTTTATCACCTCGAACAAACCACAGGTTCCGCCAAGGACTCCAGTCCTTTTGGCAATGATCTAAGCGGGGCAAACTCCCCCGAGCGGGTTAATGCAGGCATGTCAGGTGCTGCTTATTCGGCCACATCGACTGCTAACAATGGATTTAGTTCAAACATTTCAGGACAAACAAAAGCAACTTCCGGAACTTATTCCATCTGGGCAAAAACCATTGCCAATCCTGCTGATGATAAGTCGTGGATGGGGGTGGAGTACGACAGCGGAAACAGCATTCGTGTCCAAACTTCCAGTGCCAACCCTGTAACCGGAAAGGTAATCAGTGGTCTCGAAGCAAGCATGCCCAGCAAAGCACTTTGGTTTGATGCAAGTGACCTCAATGCAGACGGCACCACTGATACCACTTCCTCAGGAAGTATAACCTCCTGGAGTGACAAGAGTGGCAATAGCAGGAATGCCGGATCGGTAGTTGGTACTCCCGACCTTAATACGACTCACGGTCCCAATGATGGCAGGGTTGTTCAATTCAGGAGTGGTTCATCAAATGGGACTACTGGGGACGAAGAATTCAGCATTTCCGGAACCTTTACGGTAAAGGATCACTTTTATGTGGTTCGTAGTCCATCTGCCAATTGGAGTGATTATGGAGGAATTATTGGGGGAGGAAACAGCAGGCAAAGTAATTTCATCGTCGAAAGAAACCAGAAGTATTTTCACAGCAACCAATATCCTTCCAAAGTTTGGTATAATGGAAACTCCATCACCTCGGGGAACTTTGCCCTTCCCTCACTTACTGACTATTTCATTTTGCGGGTGGTTGTGAATGACGGCAACATTGGCAACCGTACTGGCTGGAAACTGGGTGATGATGGAACCGGTTGGAGTATGGACATGGATCTGGCCGAAGCGATCTGCTTCTCCAGCGAACTTACCGATGCTGAAGGGGATGCAGTGGAAGGATACCTCAATAGCAAATGGGGACTTAATAGTTTAAGCGACGACCATCCCGCTTCCGTATATTTCGCTGTTGATGATCCAAACGACAATGTGGGCTCAGGCAACTGGCACATGCTTAGCGTCACTTCCGAAAATGGAAAAATGAATTTTTATGTCGATGGTGTATTGGATGGTACCGGAAACAGTTGGTTTTTTCCGGGAGTAAACACGGTCACGGGACTGAGCCTGGGTAAGGGTCTAAATAGCTCCGGGCCTGATTCCACCTTTGATGAGGCTACTTTCTCGAGCGTTCCACGCTCTGCGGACTGGCTACTTGCGAGTTACCAAAACCAAAAACCTAGTTCCACTTACCTGAACTTTGACAGCCTGATCGGACCGATCAGTTTGAATGACCCGGACAACACCAAGATCTTTGGAAAGAAGGACACCACCATTACTTCGTACACCGTTGCTCATTCNGGTANTGGTTCCTTCTCNGCCAGNGGTCTNCCNCCNGGGCTNTCGATNAATGCNGCNACNGGTGTGATNAGTGGATCCACCAGTGTGACCGGNTCGCAAAATGTTACTGTCACCGCAACGGGTGCAACCGCAGGTGGTGGCTCAGTCACGGTGACCAAGGTATACAGCATTCAAATCACCGACCCTTCCTCCTTCCCCATCCGCATGGATCTTACCCTGTCGGGCTATACCGGTTCCTCTACCCTTACCGACTTCCCGGTATTGGTCTCGCTTAGCTCTTCCATTACCGGATTTTCATACAACGGATTCCTCGATGGCGACGGGGATGGTATACGCACCGGAGGCGATCTCCGCTTCTTTGCTTCCAGTGGGCAGGAACTTGCCTATGAAATCGCGGATTGGAATACCTCAGGAACATCCAGCATCTGGGTAAAAGTACCCTCCATTTCCGGTACAAACACTGTAATTACAACCGCGTGGGGTAAAACCGGCACCGAGACCACTCCGGACTATTCCACGGATGATCCAGTATGGTCCAATGGTTACGAGGGAGCCTGGCACCTCGATCAAATCTCTTCCGGAATCACCAATGATTCCAGCCCTAATGGTATACATCTAACTGTGAATGGTGGGGCAACCACAACGGTGGGGCAAACGGGTTCTGCTATATCCCTGGATGGCACCGATGACGAACTGGAGACCCTTGGTTATAAAGGTATTTCAGGTGCAGCAGCCCGAAGTATGCAAATGTGGGTAAAAACGGCCGCCGTTGATGATACCCTTATGTCATGGGGTGAGAATGCCACTAATAAAAAATGGGTATTCAGGACTGAAAGTGGACTCAGATTGCGGGTTGAAATTAACGGCGGTGGAAGGGAATCCAACAGCCTTGCCCTAGGAAATAATACCTGGACTCATGTATCTGTCACATTTCCTGATAATGCCACCAATTTAAATGATACAAAATTTTATGTAAATGGAGCACTATCCACCGAAACTTCATCGTACACACAGCTCCCAGACACCGCAAGTTTTGCCAACTTTATGATTGGTAACGATCATGACAGCCGCAGATTGGCCGGCAGCGTGGATGAGGCACGCTTATCCTCAGTTGAGCGCTCTGCAGACTGGGTCAAGGCGGAGTACGACAACCAAAAAAGCTCCCAAAGCTTGATCAGTTACGGGTCAATCACTGGCCCACGGATGATCACTTCCGATCTCACCGCAAGTGGTACCTACAACACAGCCTTTACCTACACCATTACTGCATCTGACCCCAGCAATATTTCCAGCCGGGTGCCCTACGGCTTGCCTGAGGGACTGGCCAAGGATGCCAGCACCGGTGTGATCAGCGGAACCCCATCGGTTGCGGGCGATTTCCCCATTTCTCTGGTGGTCAATTATTCCAATGATGACGGCGATGTAACCGATACTGACAGCTTAAATGATAAACTTGGTAATTCAGATGCCAGTGCCAGCGATGCGATTATTCTTAATCTCTCCATTGCTCCCACGGCCCCATCTATCGTTGCACAACCAGCTACCTTTGTTTCCGCAACCAATGCCAATTTTGAAGGCAACCTAACCAGTTCGGGTGGTCAGGATACCACTGTATTAATTTACTATGGCACTTCCGATGGTGGAACTACGGCTGGTTCCTGGACAACTGTTTTAAATACGGGAGATCACTCAGAAGGAATCGTCAAAGCCTTCATTGGGGACTTACTTCCCTCCACCACCTATTACTATCGTATGCGTGCCTACAATGATGCCGCATTGGACGGAGTATGGACATCCTCCACCACAAGCTTCACCACCTCCAGCAGTACCCAAGCGATTGCATCCAATGGTGCCTTGGTAAACCGTACAGCCACCGGAGTGGAAATTGCGGCCAAGTTGACCGCCTACGGCACAGGTAATGTGGTTCCTGATGTTCCCCTACCCAGTGAGATCAGCGGACTGAAAGCATGGTTTGATGCATCTGCCGCTTCCTACATGTCCACCTCCACTACCACCAACACTGCCCCTGGTAACGGAGGTAATGTAAACCGCTGGTTGGACCAAAGTGGCAATGGATACCATGCCACCAAGAAAACAGGCCAACCAAAATGGGATAATGATGGGTTTAATGGCAAAGGAGCCATCGATCTGACCGACGACTCCTTCACTATCGATAACAGTGCCAGTGATTTTGACGGATGGGATGACCTGACTGTGGTCACCACGCTTTATCAGACTGCTTATGATGCATTTTGTGTGGTTGTAGGAAAATGTAATCAAACAGGTTGGGCAAACTCCAACTCTCATCCATTCGCCTGGACTTTAAATGTCCACCGGGCAGATTACTCTGGTCATAAAATCTGGGGACCTGCCATTAACACCAGCACCGGTAGTAATACTTATCAAACCACAGGTAGTGGTGCAATTTGGACACACAGTTCCTTTACGGGCGGGCCCAGTGTATTGACGATGCGTTACTCTTCCTCGGATACTTCAAATAATTTGGTTTTCAAAATTAATGGTTCCACCCATAAAACTGCCACATTGAGTGGTTCGCTCAAATCTCAAACCTCAGTTCCAGTTGGCATTGGGGGGAAGGGCGATGGAGGTGGTACATGGACAGGTAGAATATCCGAGCTAATGATTTTCAATGCCCGCTTGGATGACAATCAGCTCGAACAAATGGAATCCTACCTCGCCAATAAGTATGAGATTTCTTCCAAACTCCCTGCGGACCACCTCGCACAACCCGTTAAAGGTGCAGATATTTCCCTGCACTGGGGATCCAATGATGGAGGAACCAATGAGAGTGACTGGGTAAACACTGTATCCATTGGCAAGAAGAGTTCGAAGATGAAAATCTGGCTCGATGCTTCCGATGCCAACAGTTTCACCCTCTCTGGAAGTGCCGTAACCGCATGGAACAATAAGGCAGGAGGAAGCTTTAATTTTGATCAAAAGAGTGGCGATCCCAGCCGAATTGCATCCACCTATCTGGGCAATGTGGTCAATTTCGATGGAAATGACCAACTCTGGACAAACGATCCCTTCAAACCCAATGAATTCACCATGTTATCCGTGGCACGATACACAGGTGGCGGGAATGGCAGGATCATTACCAGTAAGGACAGAAATTGGTTGTTTGGCTTCCATAGCAACAAACGAAACCAGTTTTACTTTGAGGGATGGATCAACAACTCAGGCAACTATGACACGGAGTGGCACCTGCATGCTGCCACCATGAATAACCAGGACCAGGCAAATTGCTGGACAGACCTTACCCAATTAGTCACGGACAGTACCTCGGCTCACAATTCAAATTACCAACCATCCAAATTAAGTTTGGGTGCCTGGAGTAATGTGAATGAAGCATCCAAGGGAGAGGTGGCTGAACTGGTTGTATTTGATAGTGTTCTTTCCACCAGCGATCGTCAGAAGATTGAGGGCTATCTGGCACATAAATGGGGACTTAGCTCGATTCTACCAAACACCCACCCGGCAAAATCTGCCTCCATTATTACTTCCCCTGCAGATATTGATACCCATACTGTAAACTTGAGTAACCTGGTAAGTGGAAACACCTATTATTACCGGGTAAAAGTTACCAATTCCGAAGGTACGGACTGGGCGGACAGCACCGCGAGCTTCAAATCCGAAAGTGCTCTCAGCCTAAATTCAGGCAACTTATTATTCGATACCTCTGGCCCTACCCCATCGTGGTCAGCAAGTGATGGAACCGGTGGAAATGGGGTATTGGAAACTCTATCCTGGACCGATTCGCAATCCAATACCATCCAGTACAAGGTGGCCAAATACTCCTTTGAATCTCTCACAATTGGAGATGGTGTGAATGTAACTCTAATGGGTGACAACCCCATCCACATTGATATCGCTGGTGATGGTACCATTAGTGCAGTGCTCGATGCCAACGGTTCCCATGGAAATACGGGTTACCTAACCACAATGGTTTCCGGAAATCTGGGTGGTGGTGAGGGTGGTTCCTCCTGGTTTGGTGCTGGTCGCTTGGATGACTCCCCCAAACTTGGTACCGGCCCGACTCACCTTGTTGGTTCCAGCCCCTTTAATTCCGGTGGTTCCCGTAAAAAGAAAGGTACTTTGACAGGCCTTGTTGGCGGAGACGCAGCTGGTGGTGGTAGTTATGGTGGTTCCGGTGCCCGCTCCGAACCAAGTGGCGGATCCGATAACTACGGTAGCCATGCGATCACTGGAGGTACTTATGGAAATATCAATGTCGATGCCCTGCTGGCTGGTTCCGGTGGAGGTGGCGGATGGATGGCCAAGGGCGGTACCGGTGGTGGTGCGATCAAGATCACCGCAGGTGGTACCCTTACCATTGGTGCAGATATTTTTGCAGATGGTGGCCAGGGTGGTAGTCATCCCGGAAGTATTGCCGATGGCATGGGTGGAAGTCTCCAATTCTGGTACGATGCCTCCGACCCACAAACTGTAATCAAAGATGCCAATGGTAAAGTAAGCTATTGGAATGACAAAGCGTCGAACCGGCACCTGGCTCAGGCAACCGCGGCCAATCAACCCACCCATGGCACCCGTCTATCTAATGGCAAAACGGTGATGGACTTTGACGGTGGCGATTGGATGCAATCCATCAACAATGTACCCATGAGTCAGAGTCATTTCCAGCTCTGGGTGGTTGCTTATGTGGACAGTGTGAACAATGAGAATGATTCTATCTTTGCCTATCGGGATACCAGTAACGATTACCAATTCTGTGCCGGGCATGCCTCCAATTTCTACGCAAAAATTTCTGCGGATACTGGATATGGTTCGTCAAACACCTTTTCCAATGGAACCGATCTCAAGGGCAAGCCTATGGTCATCTTTATCCGTAATGGAACACAACTTTTCATCAATGGTGTGCATAAAGGAAATATATCGGGTGGAAGTACGGTTAATAACAACAAATTCGTAGTTGGGTCAAACCGAGCATACAACAATTTTATCGACGGATGGATTGGGGAGGTCTTTTGTCTGAATCACTATCCCTATGACCGTTATCAGGACAAGGGAACCCGCTACCTCATGGGTAAGTGGGGCGTGGATGCTCATCTGGGCAGTTCCAATCCTTACAATGATGCTGATGTGCTTGGTGGATCCGGTTCCGGTGGGTCGATCTACTTAAAAGCTGCCAATTTGGTGATCAATTCTGGAGTGAATATCTCTGCCAATGGTGGAGCTGCTGCTCCTGATATGGACCGTGGGGGTAATACTGATGCCACCGATGGTGGCGGAGAAGGCCCCTCAGCTGGTGGTGGTGGCCGGGTATACCTGGAAGGAACCACATCCTTTGTAAACAACGGTAGTGTGGACAACAGCAACTTAACTGCCACTGGCGGACAAAGCCAGGTCAGGCAGTATGGTGGCNCCCCCCGCCATGGTGACGATGGTACCGTACGGGTGGTTCGTCCACAGGTTAGCTCGCTGGAATTTACCAGTGGCACGCTTACTGTTAACTCAGATGCTGGTGAAATCACTCATTCCGATGGTTCCTTTATGCTCGGTGATATTGCGGACAAGACCTACACCGCGGCAGATGGAACATCTTACCCCTATAAATTGACCACTTTCACCGCAGACAAAATTAGTCTGGGTTCCGGGGTGGCGGTAAATATTAGTGGATCCAACCCAATATCTTTGCGCACCCGCAACCATGGAGATCTGACCATCAACACCACCATCAATATCAGTGGTGGAGATGCCACCGAAGGACCCAACGCTGGCGGTGTTGCCAAAGCCGGTGGATTTGACGGCGGACTTTCCAAAACCAATGGACAAGGCCCAGGTAAGGGCAAGGGCTATGCCGACACAACCAATGGTGGCGGTGGTGCTTATGGTGGGCAAGGCTCGGAAAGCAATGCCGGATACAGCCTTACCTATGGTTCGCCAGACCTTTCCACTCATCTACTCGGTGGTTCCGGAGCCGGTGGGGGTGACTGGTACCCAGGCGGTGCCGGTGGGGGTGCCATCGAATTATTTGCCCATGGAGATGGTGTGCTTACCATTGGAGGAAGCATCAAGGCAAACGGTGGAGATGCTTCCCGGGATGATGACCGTGCAGGCGGTGGTGGTTCCGGTGGTGCCATCCGTCTGGAAGGCGGTTCCATTGTGGCATCCGGTACTCTCGAAGCCAAGGGTGGAAGCGGTCTTGCTCATACACCTGGTGGTGGTGGGCGCATCGCCATCAAAACCAACGGCAACCTAACCCTTGGAACAGTGGCGTTAAATGGATACCGCCCGGGCACTTTACATATTTCCGGTGCCACCGCGACCAATTCGATCAATCTATCCAGTGGTACCATCACCTTTGATACCACGCATGGCTACTGGCACCACACTTCCGGTGTCCATGGCATTGGAGCATTCCAGGAAAAAGAGGATGATGGATTGGAATATATCACTTGTACCTTCACTTTTGATTCCATCAATTTGGCATCCGGTCTCACCGTGGTACTGCAGGGTGACAACCCGCTGATTCTTAAAACCCGCAACCATGGAAATATCTCGGTTGGCACTACCCTATCCGCAGATGGAGGAGACTCCGACAGTTCCTACACATCTTACATCGGAGAAGTTCCCTTCGGTGTCGGCAAACTTGGTGGTGCCAATGGTGGTCTGAAAAATAGCACCGGTGGATTTGGTGCTGGCGGTGGTAAGCTCAGCGTAAATGGTACCGTTGGTGGGGGCGGTGGCTACGGCTCTGCCGGCCAATATCATTCGACCGATACTACCTATGGAGCCACTTATGGGGCAGCTTCCCTTTCCCACCTGCATGGTGGATCCGGTGGTGGTGCAGCTTCCGGTACCGGTGGTGGTGCTGGTGGTGGTGCGATCTCCCTGGAAGCCGATGGAAATGGTACCCTTACGATTGCTTCCGGTGCTGTTATTTCTGCCAATGGAGGAAGTGTGGGCAATACTGCTACCAGTGGTGGTGGTGGTGGATCCGGTGGATCTATCCGACTGGCTGGTAAAACGATTACCAACAACGGAACCATTCGTGCCAAGGGTGCAACACCCCCAGCCGGTGGTACCGGTGGCGGTGGTCGTATTGCCTTCAATTACTCCACCAATTTGACCGAGGGAACTTATGATGTTGGCTCCGGTGGGCAGCAAGGAACCGTAACCTTCAATACCCCTCCTGTGGTGAGTTCCGGGAATACTGCTACTGCTGATTTCTCCAATGACAATTACCGTAAACGCTCAGCGGTACGCTACGATGACTTGGTATTTTGGTATCCCTTCGATGAAGCAGACGGTGCAACCACCACGGATTACTCCCTTAATGGACGCGATGCCACCCTTAAGAATATGACCGGGTCAAACCGCGTGGGAGGAAAAATCGGACGTGCCCTATCCTTCGACAATCCCAGCACAATCACATCCGGTGATTCCACCGGACAGCATCTTGATCTTGGGGCATGGTCCTTCGGGGGTGCCCATACCTTCACCGCCTGGATCAAAGCGGATGAATATAGGGAACTCGCACCCTTCTTATTTCTCAGTGGGGCTGATTCAGTTTCGTTTGCTTTCCGTGGAAGCACTTACGGGGCACTGGGTGATATTAGAGCTTCTTACAATGGTACTGCCGGTGGAAATGAAAATGGTGATTCCGGAAGCTCCATGATCCAATGGGGTCAATGGGTACATATGGCCATCGTCATGGATGATCTTGGTACCAATCTATCAACGATAAAGTTCTACAAAAACGGATCTCTATTCAATTCAACGAGTGACGAAACTGCACCAGATTCGGTTTCAAGAAGTGTTCAATATATTGGTCGTTCCGCAGATTCCAATCATGGCTATTTCGCAGGAGACTTGGATGAGGTACGTCTCTATCGCATCGCTCTATCTGCCAGCGAAGTAAATGAGGTCTACTCAGAGACCAACAGTACTACCTGGTACACCATTACGGGTAACAACAACCCAACATCCTTCTCCGCCACCGGTTTACCCAGCGGACTTAGTGTAAACCCAGATACCGGTGAAATCAGCGGGCACACCACCTCCGCGGGGGATCATAATGTCACCGTCACTGCGAGCAACCTGTCCGGTTCAGACTCCAAGGTCATCACACTCACCGTGAATCCGGCCAAGCCATTGATGGAAACGGCCTATACTGTGACCCGCCAGTCCGATTTGCTTGGCTGGTTGAAGTTTGATGAGACCACCGGTTCTACCGCAACTAATTATGGTGCGGAAGGTTCCGCAGCCACCCTTACGAGCGGTGCAGTATTTTCAGTTACTGAAAAGAAATTTGGTGCATCCGCTCTTAATATACCAACTGGAAGCACTGGAGCATATGCAAAATTGACTACTCCGATCGATGTCGGGCCCAATGATGCTTCAGATAATTACTCCATCGCTACCTGGTTCAAAAAACTCTATCCCGCAACTACTTGGAGAACCTTGACCCGGGGTTCCGGAGCCAATCACCAGGTGATTGTGAATTCTAGTTCAGATGAACTTGGTACCCATTCAGGATGGGTCGGTTCCGGATACAATCTCTCCCCCAGTGCATCTTCAACAACCTGGCAGCATCTTGTTGCTACTTTTGATGGATCGAGGACCAAATTCTACATCGATGGATCCTATGTGGGTCAGCTGGACGCTTCTGAAGGAAATAACATCTATGCCATAGGTAACTATCAGGGTGGTGGCCAGCGCTTCTCCGAATACCTCGATGACTTCCGGGTATACGGGGTCACTCTATCTGCCGCTGACATCACCAATATCTACGGCCGAGGAAATGGCGATGTCTTCCCTGTGACTGCCGGTTCCAGTTATGCCACTGCCACCCCTACCCTTTTGGAAACCGGTGGTGCAGATGTCACCATCAGTGCCTTCTACGGTACTTCAGATAAAGGAGCAACCGAGACCGGATGGGACAGCAATGTAACCCTCAGTGGTGCTCAATCCGCTGGCGAGGTAACGGTGACTTTGAGTGGTCTGTCTGCCAGCACCAATTATGTATTCCGGATCAAAGCAAGTAATTCTGCTGGCTCAGTATGGTCGGACGCCTACAGCGTGCTGACCAACTCACAGGCTCAACCGCCCTCCATTTCTGCATCCGCAGCGAGTTCGGTTGCAGGTACCACTGCCACAGCCAATGGTGAGCTCCTTTCTTATGACGGGAGCGACTTGCCTTCCGTACGCCTCTACTATGGGGATGATATTGATTTCCAATTGGGATGGAGAGAAGCTCACCTAACCGGAGACACTGACTCTGGAATATCTTCCAGTCATACCTACACGGCTGCCGTGAATGTCGGATCCGCTTCAAGCATCACAATTAATGGAGTTTCTTTTTCTGCAAGTGGCAATAATGCGTCCACAAACTCAGGAACAGGGTGGACGATCACCCAGGGTTGGGGAGCTCACGCCTCTGACGCATGGGTTGGAGGAAACACAGCGTACCAATCCACGGTGGGTGGAAATATTGGCACCATGCTGGACAAAGGGTTTCGCCATAGTAGCTCTGGCGGGTATCAGAAAATCAAGATGACTGGGTTGACGGATGGCAAAGTCTACACATTCACTACTTACAGCCACTCATGGGCGGGAAGTCGTACCATGAAGGTAAGCTGTTCGGATCTGCTAGGGGCAACCTTCTCCTTCAACCAGGATAAATATCAGGATAGTTCTTACGACGGGTACTTGCTCGAGTGTACCTATGTAGCAGATGGTACGGAAGCTGAATTTACCTTTCAGGATGTGAGTGCAAATTTTCATTTGTATGCCTTCAGCAACCGTGTAGCCAGTTCGAGCACAGGAGTGGATGTTACCGGGTTTAGTGGAACAGGTGCCCTTTCCAAAAGCTTGAGTTCACTAAGTGCTAGTTCCCGCTATGAATATGCTTTTGTGGCAACGAACAATGGTGGAGCCGCCCAGTCAAACACCAACAGTTTCGTTACCCTCGGCTTGCCCCAGGTCCTGACTCCAGGTGCCACCGATGTCACCAAAACCTCGGTTACCATGAATGCGGATCTAAACTCCACCGGTGGTGTATCCTATCAGTCGGGTGCTCCGTTCTCTGGAAGTACCGCTCCGGGCATGCTGATGTGGATGGATGGTAATGATTATAACGGTGATGGGGTGGCGGATACCACCGATGCCAACCTGGCCAACGGAACCGGTTGGCAGGATAAATCCGGCAACGGTCGCCATGCCACCGCTACCGGAGGGGATCCCCGCTTCATGTCCAACCAATTGAATGGTCTCGGCGTGATCGACTTCGATGGAAATGATAATGTGTATGTAAGCAACGATGCCCACAGCCTGGCTGCCCATACCGATGCATTCTCTGCATTCCTTCTCGTACGCATGACGGGATATAACAGTAATGACTGGTCTCGGGTACTCGCATCTCAGGATTGGTACTGGTACATGGGTCCTGCGTATGGACATACCAAAAATGTGGCTTACTTTAATGGGCAGGTGTCGCCAAATTCCCGCGACTTCGACAGTCGCGATACTGACTGGCACTTGTACCAGGTAACCGTAAGTGATTTACACATTGCCAATGCCTGGAGAGATGAGCTTCAGGTAACCACCAACAAGTCGATCAGCAGCCACGACCAACGGAAGCCGAAGAGACTCTACTTTGGTGGTGGTACCACCGACCAGTGTCAGATCGCTGAGTTCTTTATCTTCAACCGCGTGGTTCCAGAGACCGAACGACTCAAAATCGAGGGTTACCTCGCCCGTAAGTGGGGTCTGATCAGCACGATGTTCACTGCGGCTCACCCCTACTACTCAGCAGATCCTTATCAACCCACAATCAATCTGGGTGGTGAAGATGCAGCCGTCACCTTCTACTGGGGAGACAATAATGCCAGCACCACTCCAGGTACTACCACCCTGAACTTCGCCACTGGGCAAGCCAACAATAATGACTTGAGTAACTCTTTTGGAAGTAATCTTTCCTCATCAACGAGTGGTGCAACTGTTACCAATGGTGGTACTCCAAATGTTGCACTCTCCTGGACAGCTCCGTCCAATGTTTTGGAAGTACACGGTCAGGGCAATACCTACTGGAACCAGCTCGACTCTGGTTCCTCTGCTGTCAATGTACTTCAACTCGACCTCGATGGAGGAGAAGCGGATCCCTATATCACCTTTTCCGTGAGTAATGGAAAATCACTCTTTCTGGATTCAGTTGAAATCGGACATGGTTCCTTTCAATCAAAAGCAGACCATGCTTGGACTTTGAGCATAACCAAAGTGGGTGGTTCCGAAGTTTTCTCCCATACAACCGGGGTTATGGGTGCTGGTGACAAAGAGCTTGTAAGGTTTAATTTTACCGGGGAGTCTGGTACAAATTATATCCTTAAATTTAGTGATAATGGCAGTAATGGTCATCATGGAGGGATTGATAACCTCAAGTTCGGTCAAATCGACTGGGATAATAGCTACACGCTGACTGGTACCCATGGCGTTGGTGTAGTTACTCATGCTTTGAGTGGACTCACCACCGGCACCACTTATTATTACACCGCCAAGGCAGTTACNTCNGCAGGNACCTCNTGGGGTCCNGTGCAGACCTTNGTNCCNGCCAACACCGCGNTNAACAAATACTCCATCGCCGACCTTGGACTGTGGTTGGATGCCACCGATCTGGATGGGGATGGCACCACTGATTCCGTGACCAGTGGAACCACCGTTTCCTCCTGGACCGATAAATCTGTGGGTGGAGAGACGGTCAGCCAGTCCACCGCTGAGAATATGCCCACCCGCCAGGCAAACTCGTTTGGCAGCAAGGCAGCAGTACGATTTGATGGAAATGGAGACATCCTCAATGTATCCACCATCCGTGCAGAGAGTGGAGGGTACTCTGTTTATGCCGCCGTTCGCCGCCCATCCACCAGTGGAGATGCAAGTGGCCACTTGGTTAGCGAGTCCGGGTGGAACCTGGCACCGAGTGGGTCCAATGCCGGCTTCCCAGCAATCATTGCCAAAAAGTCTGGAACCGCAGGTACTTTGACCAACATCAAGCTTGGTAAATCCGCCAGTTCCACCTCCAATGATTTCGGGGGAGATTTGGGCGAACTTCTCATCTTCACCCGTCAATTGACCAGCACGGAGGAACAAAAAGTCGAAGGCTACCTCGCCCACAAGTGGGGAGCTACTGATTCACTGGATGCGAATCATCCATATAAAAATGTAGCCCCAATTTTTGACAACAAGCCATTGATCTCTCTGGATTCTCTTCAAGCGGATGCAATTAAAGTTGATTTTGGGCGGAACAGCACACCTCCTCTTCAGGCTGGCTATGTAGGCTTTAATCCATGGGGCTCAACCAGTTCAGACAATGGCAACTTGGTCGAGCAAACCTACAGTAACCCATTTGGTAACAGTAGTTCCCTCAAGGTGTCCGTTTCAGGGCAAACACATTGGCGGGATTACAACACGATCACAGGTGGTCCATACCTGAGCTTAAACAATCTACTTTCAGATGAAGTCTTGAGAAATAGTAACGGCACCATCACGATCAAGTTAAGCGATGTAAAAGCGGGGCAATACTCCATCTCCACCTATCACCATGCGACCGAAGGTCATGGTAATACAACCTATGATTTGAAAGTTACTGATGCTAGTGGCTCAAACCGTCTGATCACAGCCAACATGACCAGTAGTGGTGGACGGACTCCCTCCACTATCAACAAGCAAACTTTTGATGTTGTATCGGACGGACAAAATGACATCCAAATTATGGTTGGTCCAGGTGGTGCATCTGGCAACCATCTCGTAGTCAATGGTTTTGATCTAATCGCAAAGAAAACTATATCCATTGAGACCGGCTCAAATGTTAGCATACAAGTACCTGCGACTCGTAACCCAACCAGCTGGACGGCGAGTGGATTACCCACTGGACTGAGTATCAATAATTCAGGAGTAATTTCTGGATCTAGCTCCACACTTGGAGAGTACAATGCAACTCTCACCGCGATCAATGCGGATGGAAACGACAGCAAAGTTCTTGGAATCGTCATAATCAAGGGTAACCGAACCATTACCTGGGACCAAACCATTGCGGGTCTCACCTATGGGGATTCTGCGGTTTCGCTTACAGCCACGGCTACTGGTACAGATGTAAGTGGCTTACCTGAAGTATTGCCAAACTTGAAGCTATGGTTGGACGCTTCGGACTCCAGTTCCGTGACCCATAGTTCCAATGCCGTGAGCCAATGGTCAGACAAGAGCGGAAATGGCATCCATGCCACACAATCCACCGCTTCAAGAAAGCCAACCTTTAATTCCACTGGAACAAATGGAAAATCAGTCATTGATTTTGATGGATCAAGTGACTTCCTGAACGCTTCCGGACTTAGTATGACACAATCCTACACCTTCGCACTGGTTGCCAAAACCAATAACAATTCCACAGGTAGAGATTTTCTGTTCGATGGAGTAGGAACCAATCGTAGTATTATTGCCTTAGACAATTCTGGGAAAGTTCAAATGTGGGCGACCAGTTGGGGTAATACCAATCTTAATACACCCTCGGGTTATTTTGTGATGACTGCAGTTTTTAACTCGTCCAGCAGTTCTCTGTCTCTAAATGGAACAAGTGTGACTGGTTTGAATACTGGCACATCTAATTTATCAGGTGGCATTCGAATCGGTGCCCATCAAAACACCTCCGATTTCCTTAAAGGTAGCATAGCCGAGTTCTTCATCCTTGATGAAACTTCTAATCCAAACACCATAGCCAAGGTAGAGGGATACCTCGCACACAAATGGGGATTAGCAGGTTCACTCCCAACTGCTCATGTACACAAGTCTGACTCTCCCAAGACTGGATTCCACTATGTCTCCAGCAACCCAGATATCCTGGAAATTAATGGAGCCAGTGCGATTATTCGTGCGGGCGGTGCAATTACCGTTACCGCAAATGCTCCTGAGGATTCCACTGCATTTGCCGCAGTTCCAATTACCAAGAATATCTCGATCGCCAAAGCGGATCTGGCACTGAGCGGCCAGAATCTATCCATCTCATTGGGCGACTCCATCCCTGATCTGAATTGGACGGCTACTGGATGGAAGCATAACGATGCATCCTTGGCCATTGGCACTCATCCCAACAACCTAAGCAGTCTTGCTCTTTGGTTGGACGCCACAGACAGTAGCACCATCACCCAAACATCCAATGTCGTGAGCCAATGGAATGATAAGAGTGGAGGAAATTACCATGCTTCCCAGTCCACCGCAGACAGACAGCCCATGGTAGCAACCAATTCCATCGGTGGAAAAACTGCCATTCTTTTTGATGGATCTGATAGTATGGGAGCTTCCACCAGACTTGGTCTGGGTGCCAACCCTGCCCTGACCGTGTTTGTGGTATGCAATATCTTTACAGACAACAATACAGACGACCGGATTTTCCATCTGGGGGGAAGTAGCAACTCACTGTCTGTTGGTGGTGGCTCAGAGGGATGGGCATGGCGTTACGATGGCGGAAATGAGAGATATGGAAGCGTCAGTCATGGCACCGATTATATCCTCGCATACACCCGGCCATCCGCTGGAAATTTTGCTTCTGCAAAGCTCTTTGTAAACGGCACCGAGCAAACCCGCACTGCTGGAGCCAACGACTCCACCAGCCCAACCAGCACCACCGCCAACTTCAAAATTGGTTCCAACTACGATGGTGGCGGTAACTTCATCAATGGTTACATTGGGGAAATCATTGTTATCGAGTCGGACTCCAACAGTGACCGTTACGGCATTGAGGGCTACCTAGCCCACAAGTGGGGCATGGCATCGAGCTTACCCAGCAACCACACCCACAAAACTGTATCATTACTTCGTGGACCTAAAGTAACCACAACTGCGACCTCCTCCAGTCCTGCTGGCACTTATGCAGTTACCTTGAGCGATGCGATGTCCGATAAATATACATTTTCCTACTCTGATGGAGAGTTAATTGTTTCCAGTCTCACCGAACAGACCATTGCCTGGGGACAGAGCTTCTCTGGAGTGGGTGTTGGCCAAACCGTGGACCTCAATGCAAGTGCCTCTTCCAACCTTGCCGTTCTTTACTCTGTGGATGATACCTCGGTGGCCGAACTTGCAGTAACCAACCAAAGTGCTCTTAAAGCCTGGTGGAAATTGGATGAAGCAACCGGAGTGGATGCTTCCGATTCCTCTGCATTCTCCAGTATCGGTTCAGTGGAAAATTCCACCACCGGTCATTGGAATGCGGGTAAGTTTGGTAACGCTATAACGCTGGACGGCTCCAATGACCATGTGCGGGTGTACGGCTACACCGGCATCAACGGCACCGCAGGCCGTACTGTCGCCCTGTGGTTTAAGACCTCCACCGCGAACAAGCCCCTTCTGCAATACGGAGCCTCCGGTACTGGAACTCTGTTTAAATTATCACTCAATTCCTCGGGAGCGGCAGTGCTTGACCTTGGCAGTGCCACCATTACCAGTTCCACCACCGGCCTGGCAAATGGTGCATGGCATCATCTGGCGGTTAGTTTCCCCTCTGCAGCCAACTCGGGAGCAGCCAAGCTTTATGTCAATGGTACCGGAACCAACGGATCCGGCACCACCACGATTAATACCAATACCACCAAGGATATAATCATTGGACGTGATGGCGATGCGGGCAGTGGCTACTTCAACGGCCAGATCGATGATGTGCGTTTCTACGATGGGGAGATGAACTCCACCCTGATTGGGCAGCTCTACGGCAACGGAAACGGGGACTTCAACCGCCTGAAGATCAAGACCGCCGGTACGGTCACCCTGACTGCGACTCAGCCAGGAGATTCCAGCTACGCCCCTGCCCCATCCACCACCCTGTCGGCAACTTTCAACAAGTCCGACCAGACCATTTCCTTTGATGTGATCCCATCCAAATCTGTAGGTGATTTCAACTTCATCCCCACCGCGGTGGCAAGCTCGGGTCTGGATGTTACTTTCACCAGTTCCGACAGCCTGGTGGCCCAGGTACAAAGCGATGGAAAAACCATTAAGATCCGTTCCGCAGGAACCGCCACGATTACTGCCAACCAGGCAGGGGACAGTGCCTACAACGCAGCATCTGCAGTTACCCAGACTTTGACGGTTGGTTACTTCAATCTGCAAGCTGACTCCTTCCCCGGAATCCGCCTGTGGCTCGATGCCAACAATATCGACGGGGACGACACGGCGGACAGCATCAGTGATGGTACCTCGATCGTCCAGTGGATCGACCGTTCTGGAAACAACAATCACGCGGGTCAGGCAACCGCATCTAATCGTCCGACTTATCAGATTCGTGGCACTCAAAATCGTGCCCGTGGCATGTCTCATGTAGAGTTCACCGCCAGTCAGAGTTTGGATATTTCGGGCGATTCCAACATCCGCTCCATCGTTGCTTTAATCCTTCAGAAAAACACCCAGTCTTCTGCGACTAAACCGTTTGGAGGAGATCAAACTCTCACCACATCTTCCAATAAGTGGTCACTTGGTGCAATTGACTCAGGAGTGTCCAGCGGTTTAAGTTTAAAAATCGTAACCTGGCAAATGATACCCGGTGGCTACTCCATCCATGTAAATGGCGAAAACAAGGGATCAAGCACCAGTTCCCTGACCCCTGCCGCATTCAATAAAGTAGGAAATGACCTCGAGGGGTCCATGCTTGAAGTGATCGCCTATGACCGTGCCTTAAGTGATGGCGTGCGCCAAAAACTGGAGGGCTACCTCGCCCACAAGTGGGATACATCCACTTCGGTAAATTCCTTTGTCAGTGAGTTGGTATCAGGCCACAATTACAAGAACACCAAGCCAGCATTTGGTGGTGCTCAGATTCTTACCTTCCAACCGGTCTCGGACAAACAGGTTGGAGTGTCAGCAACACTTTCCATCACCGCAGACTCAGGACTTACCACCTTCACTTTCGACAGCAACGACAGTACGGTTGCCTCCTTTGGCGGCAATGCCACCGATGGGTACACCGTCACCGGCCTGAAGGAGGGCAAGGTCACGATCACCGCGACCCAGCCTGGTCAGACTCCGTGGAACTCGGCAACGGCTTCGCAGCCCTTCATCGTAACCTCGGCTCCCCGTCAGGACCAAACTATCACCTTTGCGGATATTCCTGACAAGGTTGTTACTGATTCTTCTTTCAGTCTGAATGCCAATGCCAGCTCTGGGCTCACCGTATCCTTCACCAGTCTGCACACCAATATTGCCACGGTTGATGCCAGCGGTACAGTCACGATTGTGGGCACCGGAGTCGCCACCATTCGTGCGACTCAGGACGGCAACGCCAGTTACAACCCTGCTCAGTCGGTGGAAAAGACCCTGACGGTGACTAAAGCCCCTCAGACCATCACCTTTAATGCTCTGACGGATGCCAGCTTATTCGATGGTTCTTACTCACTCTCGGGCAAGGCCACTGCATCCTCAGGTTTGGCAGTCAGTTATGCAACATCCGATGCAACGGTGGCATCCCTAAGCGGTACCACCCTCACCCTGCACAAGGGAGGTACGGTCACCATCACTGCCAGCCAGACAGGTAATGATACTTATGCAGCTGCCACTCCGGTAACCCAGTCCCTGACGGTGAAGGATGACCGTTACCTCGACCAGAACATCACCTGGACCCAGACTATTTCAAGTCTGAGTATTGGAGGAACGGATGTTAATATGACCGCAAAATCAATTGATGCCGATACCGGTCTGGACACCAATCTGACCATTACTTACACCAGTTCGGACACTGCCGTGGTATCCATCACCAATGGCACCTTCCTAAAGATTGAAGGTGCAGGATCAGCCACTATTACCGCAAGCCAGGGAGGCAATGTAGCCACCGGTGGCAGGTACAATGCCGCCACCTCGGTGACCAAGAATGTAACCGTGAGCAAGGCAAACCAGGTAATCGTGACCAATGCAGGTGCCACCACCCTACCCAACCTGACCAAGGACAATGGGGACTTTCCCTTTGTTCCGGAATTAAAATCTGTCAAGACAGGCACCACCACTGCGACTGGACTGACCCTGGCTTATTCCAGTTCGAACACCGCAGTAATTGATGTCAATGGTATCAACCTTGAACCAAAGGGTGTAGGCACGGCAACGATCACGGTATCTCAACCCGGAGATACCAATTACAATGCCGCCAGCTCCAAGACCTTCACCGTTACTGTTTCCCAAAAGACTCCCTATACCGATTCTTTCGCCGGGCTTACCCTCTGGTTAAATGGTAAGGATATAAACGGGGACGGTTTGGCCGACTCCTCCAGCGACTTCCTCGCCGGGGGTAAGACAAGTTCCTGGGCCGACCGTTCGGGCAACTCCAACACCCTGACTCAGGGAACATCGGCCAGCCAGCCAGTCTGGATCACTGCCGGAGGCTTGGCCTTTGATGGCAATGATTTCCTCAGCAAGGCAACCCTGCCAAGTTCCCTTACAGGCAACTCCGGACTTACCCTGTTGGTGGTAGCCGAGTCCAGTGCTTCCACATCCCAGAGCCTGCTCAACCTGGGTGCCCTCTCCGGCAATGTGGACAGAGCATCCCTGACCACTGCTGGTTCCTTCCTCTATCAGAATG
>NYYP01000018.1 GCA_002686835.1 Opitutia bacterium
CTTCATCGCTTCAACTGCAACATCTACTTCGCCGTAAGCGGTCATCATAATACAAAGCGGATTACTGGGGTGTCGAATTGCTAAATCAATTACATGCATACCTGACTCACCAGGCATTCGTAGATCAGTCAACACAACCTGAAATTCCTCTTGGTCTAAAGCATGTTCAGCTTCTTTGGTAGAACTGGCGCAAAAAACCTCGAAGTCGTCTTCTAATGCCAACTCCAATCCGTCTCGAGTGTGTTCCTCATCATCGACGATTAATAAATTTGGTTTCATAAACTTTCTCTTATTTCTGTTCAAGGTATTGATGCCTAATTTCCTTTCTGGGAAATTTTAAGGTTACAATTGTTCCAGACCCATATTTGCTATCTATGCCCACTTCCCCACCATGGTTGCGCATTATTCGATGAACAATCATCATTCCGATACCGTTTCCTTTCTTCTTTGTTGTAAAATAAGGTTCAAATACTTTGGAGACATTTTCTTTTTTTATACCCTCTCCTCGGTCAATTATTTGTACGCTTATATAATCATTTTCCCAGGATATAATTATGCAAATATCCGAATTTACAGAAATTGCGTCCATTGCATTCCCGATGACATTGAAAAATACCTGTTTAATCTGATCTAAATCACCATTTATCAGGGGTTCCTTACTTTTTGCATCAAGCTGTATATTTATTTTTTTACTACTTAATTCCTTTTCTTTTAAATGCAAGATTTCTTCAATTATATCTAATAAATTTAATTCCTTAAAGTCCGGAATTGTGGGTCGAATAGCTTTTAGGAAATGGACTATAATAGAATCAAGTCGCTTCACCTCTTTGATACAGGAATCTAGGGATTTTTCAACTTTGGTTTTAGTTTTTGTATCAAGACCATCATGCATCAACGATCGTTGAAGTACCTGTAAGTGGATATTGATCGAATTGAGCGGATTTCCCAATTCATGAGCAACTCCTGCGGCCAGATCCATGATACTGGTAATTTTTTCATTTTCTATCTGCTCCTCAACATTGGACTTTTCTTCGGTTACATCAGTTAGTACGACTGTTATTCCGGCATCTTTCTGTGAAACTTTTTCCGTTAGTGTACCTTCAATCGGAACTGCATATACCCGCAAATATCTTTTCTCGGGATAATTAATTCGAATTTCACGGACTACCACTTCTGGGCGGGCAATTTCAGAAAGCCGGTCCATCCCTAATGATTTCGCCAAATCCGGTGCTGCCTTAAGCAAGGAAACTTTTTCACCAAGCTCAGGTTTTAAACCTATTAACCTTCTTCCCTGTTGATTTGAGTAGGTAATGATACCACTTTGATCCAGGACTAAAATTCCGTCTCTGATTACATCAAAAACCGTTTCGAGCAGTTTTCGCTCTCGGGCAAGTCTCTGAACCAAATTACTGAGGTTTACCTCATCCAGGTCATCTAGTTTTCCCAGTACCTTATCTAATGGACTTTTTCTAGGCATGTCGGGTAAATCGAATCGAGAATTTCCTTGGCAATTTTTGCCTTTTTGTTGGAGGGAATTTGTTTTTGTAAACCATCCGCACTAATCAATGTAACTTCATTTATATCTGATGAAAAACCAATATCATTTTTCGAGACATCATTGGCAACTATCCAGTCTAGGTTTTTTGCCTTAAGCTTATTTTGTGCTGAATTTAGGATATCAGCTGTCTCCGCTGCAAAGCCAACCAATACCTGGTTCCTTTTTTTCTTACTNCCCAATATTTTCAAAATGTCGGGGTTTCTTTTAAAAATTATCCTGTCTGGAAACTCATCTTTAGGTAATTTCATATCATACCTTACCGATGGTCGATGGTCACAGACCGCCGCACACATAATGATTAAATCATTTTCCGCAAAATGGGATTCCATTGCCTCTTGCATCTCAAGTGCCGTCTCAATTCTTACTAGGTGAACACCTTGAGGATTGGGTAGATTGACCGGTCCACTGATCAAGGAAACTTCCATCTTTAAATCTTTAGCTGCCTTTGCCAGTGCATAGCCCATTTTTCCTGAAGAAGGATTAGAAATAAACCTGACCGGGTCGATCCATTCTCGGGTCGGGCCTGCCGATATTAAACAACGCATTTTAAATATTTTCTCAAGATTATTGCCGACAAATTATAAGGTACATGATTCCATAAACAGGTGATGAATGAAAGCAATCAATCACCCCANGTTAAGGAAAAAGAAAACTTATTTGTTAATCTAGTTTTTAATCTCNTACTGCCCATTTTAATTCTACGCAAAGGAGATGATTGGTTTGGTGGCATCATCGGAGATTNGGCCGGTGTGCCTGTTGATTCAACCCTNGTCTCATCCATTNTTCTAGCCATTGCAGTCTTGTTCCCGGTAGCCTACGGAGCTTATGATTTCGTTCGGAGGNAAAAGTGGAATTTTTTAAGTATCCTNGGAGCCATTAGTGCTCTTTTTACTGGAGGGATTGGCTTAATACCTGGCGGTACAGTAGNAATGTTTGCCATAAAAGANGCCACGCTTCCAGCTCTTCTNGGTCTCTTAACCATCCTCACGCTGAATACTAAAAGACCATTGGTTAAGATGCTTCTGTACAACCCGGAAATATTTCAGGTTGATAAAATAGANTACCATTTATCTGAAAATGGGACTACATTGCAATTTCATCAATTGCTTACAAAGTGTACCTGGTTATTGGCGGGAACATTTGTATTTAGTGCGATATTGAACTACATTCTTGCACGCTTAATCGTAATCACTGAACCATCTGTGGACAAAAATGCGTTTAATGATGAAATTGGGGTTATGATGGGATGGAGTTTTCCCGTAATCAGTCTGCCCTGTATGGTCGTGAGCGGATATGCTATATGGCTTTTAATCCGAGGAATNAAAAAGTTTACTGGATTAGANATTGAAGACGCAATGAGACAGANNTCTGTCTAGCGATCTTCTAAAGAAATATATTCCCTAAGGTTAGAGCCTTGGTAAATCTGCCTTGGGCGGTGAATTCTTTTTCCTGTTTGAGCTATTTCCTTCCAATGGGCTAACCAACCTGGAGCACGACCAATTGCAAATAAAACGGTAAATGTGTTCGTTGGAAAACCTAGTGCCTGCAGAATGATACCACTGTAAAAGTCCACATTGGGATAAAGTTTTCGGTCGATGAAATAGGGATCGCGTAAAGCTACCTCCTCCAATCGACGAGCAATATCGAGAATAGGGCTGGAAACTCCAAGTGCTTCCAGTGCCTGATCACAGGCTGACTTTAATATTTTGGCTCGTGGATCATAGTTGCGATAAACTCGGTGACCAAATCCCATTAAGCGAGATTTCCCTTCCTTTGCTGACTGGATAAATTTGCTCCCATCATCCCCAGAATTGTGGATATCGTTAAGCATGTTGATTACCGCCATATTAGCACCTCCATGAAGTGGNCCCCATAGTGCCGAAACTGCACCAGCTAGGGATGCAAATGGGTTAGCTCCACCAGAAGCAATCATGCGACAGGTTGATGTAGAGCAATTTTGTTCATGGTCTGCATGCAATAGAAAAATCAGATCGAGTGCTTTGCTAAGAGATGGATTGATGGGGTTATCACCTTCTTGTGCAAACATCATCGAAAGAAAGTTTGTACAATAATTGAATGATTTATTCGAGGNAGGAAGAGNCTCTCCGGTTTTTTTCCGATGACTTGCCGCCGCCAGCACAGGCAATGACGCAATGATCAGAGCTGCCGCATCGTCAAAGTTATTCAAATCTTGCGTGCGGTCATTGGTACAAAGGTGTGCACAAGCACCTCCTAGAGCTTGCAATCCAGACGCCAATGAGCCCATAGGGTGGGTGTTAGCAGGCATAGACTCAACCGCTTGAAGAACTTCAGCCGGTAGGTTTTGAAAGGTTGCAACTTTTTCTTCAAAAGTAGAGAGTTGGGCCGAAGTTGGAAGTTCGCCATTTAGNAAAAGTANGCAAACTTCGAGAAAATTTGCCTTCTCAGCCAACTCCGCAATGTCGTACCCTCGGTACCGCAGAATCCCCTTATCTCCGTCAATGAAGGTGACAGAGCTTTCACAGGAACCTGTGTTTCCATAACCATCATCATAGGTNATNAATCCGCTTTCTTTACGAAGTTGNCTTACATCCAAAGCTTTTTCATTTTCGGTACCGGTAATGATGTTTAAAGGATAGGTTGAATCACCAAAAGTTAGGGTAGCTTTGTCTGACATAATCAAAAAGGAGGTAATAATTGGGGGTAAAGTAATGTTGTGCCACTTCTACTCGATATTTTCAAGAAAGTTTCGGTAAAGTTGAATTCCTTTTGACTGACTTTTCTCTGGATGAAATTGAGTTGCGATNCAATTGGAAGAAATAATTCCACTCGTGAAACTTCCCCCGTAATCTGTGCTTAAGCAATGTACGCGAGAATCATCTGTTTCAACTCGATAACTGTGAACAAAATAGAATTGGTCACAGTCTGATATATTTTTCCTGGACCAATGATTATCTGCTAATCCCCATTCTACTTGGTTCCAACCCATATGAGGNACCTTGTATTGNGAATCGAGGGAAAATCTNACTACGCTTCCATTAAATATACCTAATCCAGGAAGTTTNCCTTCCTCGGAAGACCCAAAAAGAACCTGCAAGCCTAANCAAATCCCAAAAAAGGGCCGATCATCCAGAATCCATGCTCTTAANGCTTTATCCATTCCAGACTCTTCAAGACTGTTTATGCACTGNTCAAAGCTTCCCTGCCCAGGAAAGACAATCGCATCGACGCCATCAATATCTTTTGGTTTTTGGGCTAAAGTTACCTTGGTATTCAAAAACTCGAATGCTTTAACCACACTACGCAGATTACCTGTCCCATAATCTATAACCGCTAATTTGCGGGGATTCACTAAGATAATTCGTCCTTTTCTATTTTGAAAGAGTGCCTTTAGTGGAGGGGACTTTCCCCTCTAGTCGATGCTCCGTGCTTGTGGCCATATCCAAACATTTTGCAAGTGACTTAAAAATTCCTTCAGCNACATGATGAGGCTCTTCCCCATGCTCCAATCGAATGTGCAAATTACAGGCAACCTCATTGGCAAAGGATTGAAAGAATTCTTTTAATAATTGGATATTAAAATCCCTGACCAGATTATTTTTTACTATGACCTGCCAAAATAGATAGGGGCGGTTCGATAGGTCAACAGCAGTTGTAACCAAAGTTTCATCCATCGGTGCAATAAAATAGCCATACCGTTTGATCCCAGACTTATCCCCAAGTGCCTGAGAAAATGCCTGACCCAAGGCAATACCAAGGTCTTCCACCAAATGATGATAATCAATCTCAATGTCACCCTTTGCAAATACTTTTAAATCAAAAAATCCATGCTTGGAAAACAATTCCAGCATGTGATCCAAAAATGGAACACCGGTGGCTATTTCATTTTTTCCACGCCCATCAATCAATAATTCTAATGAGATTTGCGTCTCACTTGTATTTCTTTCGATCGTTACTTTTCTGTTGTTATCCATGACTGTATTGTCTCCCATAAGATAACCATCTCACTTTCATTGCCAACACTGATTCTTAAAAAGGAATTAGTTAGGGTGTGTCTGGGAAAATAACGAACCAAGACCTTGTGTTTTTCCAAGTACCGAAAAAGAGATAAGGCTACTTCACTGCCTGATTCTCCCGCTTTGTTTTTTGGCTCAACAAAGATAAAATTGGCACCCGAAGGAATGGTACTCCAGNNNCACTCANCCATTTTTTGTACTAACCAATCTCGCTGCNTGAATACTTTTTCGAGACAATCTTGAAAATAATTACGGTCTTGTAAGGCGGCAATTGCAGCAACTTGGGCCAGCCTGTCCACATTGTATACTTCCCGAATATTGTCCAATTGTTCGATAATTTTCGGATGCCCCATGGCATATCCAATGCGCAAACCTGCTAAGGAGTAAGATTTGGATAATGTGCGGGTAATAATTAAGTTTTCATACTCGTGCAACAAGGAGACTGCATTTTGGGGNGCAAAATCGGCATATGCTTCATCGATTACCAAAAGGCCAGGAAAGTCCCCCAATATTTTCCGAAGTTCTTCAANTGCATAAACTCTTCCGCTGGGTGCATGTGGATTTGTCAAAAAAAATAGGTTTACTCCACTTGATAATATATGGGCAGTAGGNAATGAAAATTGGTTGTCATTAAAGGGTACTCGGACCATTTCACTTCCTTGAACACCTGTCAAAACCTCATAAAGTGAATAACTGGGGTAAAGCATACCCACTTTTAAGTCATCATCGGAAAAGCATCTTACGCAAAGATTCAAAATATCGTCCGATCCATTACCTACAATGATCTGNGAAGTNGTCAACCCATGGAGTTCAGCAATTACCTGGCGAAGGTTTTGCGATGCTGGATTAGGGTATAAATTTAATGACTGGACCTCTTGATTAATCGCTTCCCGAACAGAAGGGCCAGGAGGGTAGGGGTTTTCATTTGTATTAAGTTTAACCACTGCCTGTTTTTCACTTGGCTGTTCACCTGGTGAATAAGCCAAGTGCCCCCTCAATCTCTTGCTAACCCGCAAGTGGCTTTCTTTCATTGCTCTGCAGGCTTTTGATTCGGNTCTTCTCTAACATGATGGGCAAAGCCATGACCGTCCAAGTTTTCCATAGATGCAAATTGTGCAATTACCTGGTTAGCTTTATGACAAGCTTCAGAATCATACTGTATAACACTGCTTCGACGAAGAAAGTCCTGCAGACGCAAACCAGAAGAAAAGCGGGAAGATCGACCAGTTGGCAAAACNTGACTAGGGCCAGCAACAAAATCCCCTACAGAAGTGGGCGTTTTATGACCAACCAGAAAAGCCCCCGCTGTAGTAATTTTTTNGAGGTAAAAATCACATGCATCCAAAGATACCTGCAGTTCAAGGTGCTCTGGTGCGATGAAGTTTGCAACCTCCACAATGTTATCCCGCTGGGGTAAGAAAATGGCCAAAAAACCAGATTCCAAGACTTTACGAATCGAAGACTCATGGGTGCGATCTGGAAGTTGTTGGTCTATTTCCTGAACTACTTTTTCAAAAAGCCCTTGTTCTTGAAACAAAAAGTAAATCTTTTCCTTTCCGGATCCATGCTCCGCTTGTGCTAAGAGAGCCGCAGCTACAAAATCTGGCCGTGCCGTATGATCAGCAATAACCATTACTTCACTCGGTCCAGGCAATAAATCTATACCAACCTTACCAAAGACCTGCCTTTTAGCTTCATTCACATAGGCATTTCCCGGACCAAATATCTTATCCACAGATCGAATAGTTTCTGAGCCATATGCCAAAGCACCTATCGCCTGAGCACCTCCAATCTTATAAACTTCAGTAACCCCTGATAATTTTAACGCAGCTAGAAGGTGTGGAGAAACTTGACCATCCTTATGGGGTGGAGTTGCTACTACGATTTCAGGCACTCCTGCGACTTTCGCTAGAGTTACAGTCATAATTACAGTGGAGACAAGGGGTACCTGACCTCCGGGTACATAAAGACCAACCCGATGGATTGGATAATATTGTTCACCAACAAATCCACCATGGAGGTTCTGGCTCATCCAATTTTTGGGAAAACTTTGTTTATGAAAAGATGTTACATTAGAAATGGCATCTTCAAGGGCTTGTCTTTCAGGGGATGATAACACCAAAAGTGCATGCTCTAACTGCTCAGGCTTAACCAACATTTCTTCTGCAGTTAGTGATGCACCATCCAATTCAAAGGTTTTCTCCAAAATTGCTCTGTCACCACCTGATTGGACAGAATCTAGGATTTCAGACACAGTCGTTTTGATCTTTAAATCAGTACCTGCTGCCGGGATAAAAGATGCCAAGCGACTGTACAGATCGTCGCTTTCTTCTAGGTAAGATAGGTTCACTGAGTTACTCCCATTCAATCGTACTTGGGGGCTTAGAACTTACATCATAAACTACTCGGTTTGCCCCTTTCACTTCATTGATAATCCTACTCGATATTTTACGTAGTAGTGCATCTGGTAGTTTAGCCCAGTCTGCGGTCATGGCATCACTGCTGGTAACAGCACGGAGACAAATAACATTCTCATAGGTCCTTTCATCTCCCATAACTCCCACGCTGCGCACCGGAAGAAACACACAAAATGCCTGCCACAATTTTCCATACCAACCCGAACTACGAAGCTCTTCTATGAAAATGGCATCTGCTTGCCGTAAAACACTAAGGCGCTTGTTTGTAAGATCTCCAATAACTCGTACCCCGAGCCCTGGTCCTGGAAAGGGGTGACGATTAATTACATGATCTGGCAAGCCCAGTTTCTTACCTAAAAGGCGAACCTCATCCTTAAACAATTCGCGCAAAGGTTCGAGCAGTTTAAGTTTCATTTTTTCAGGTAAGCCTCCAACATTATGATGGCTTTTGATTAAAGCGGCTGGGTTACCACCTATAGGCACACTTTCGATGACATCTGGATAAAGNGTTCCCTGTGCAAGGTAGTCAATCTCACCCAACTTCTTTACCTCATTATCAAAAACCTCAATAAATGTTTTTCCAATAATTTTACGTTTCTTTTCGGGGTCAGAAACNCCCTTAAGTTTTGCCAGGAACAACTTCCCGGCTTTCGCCACCCGCAATTTCCCGGGAATATGGTCATTAAATAATTTGATTACCTCTTCTCGTTCATTCAGACGTAATAATCCATTATCTACAAAAATTGAAGTGAGCTGCTTCCCAATGGCACGATCTATTAATGCAGCAGCAACACTAGAATCCACTCCACCACTAAGACCAAGAATAACTTGCTTTGAACCAACCTCTTCACGAATCTTTTTTACGGATGCTTCAATGAAGTCTCCCATATCCCAGTCAGCCCTGCATTTACAGATGGAAAANAAGAAGTTTCTAATTATCTCCACGCCTTTTTGAGAATGCTCAACCTCAGGATGAAACTGTAAACCATAAAATTTTCTTTGGGCATCTTCTATGGCGGAAAATTCCGAGTTCTCGGTGTATGCTATTCCTTGAAACCCTTNAGGTACTCGCACGATTGCATCGCCATGAGAATTCCAAACTGTTAAACTTTTCGGTACGCCTTTAAAAAGGCTTCCTGCCTTATTGATCGTCAATTTACTCCGACCATATTCCCTACGCTCACATTTTTTTACTTCACCTCCCAACAATTTCCCCATTAGTTGCAAACCATAACAAATGCCCAGAACCGGTACACCTAAGGAAAATATTTTTCGATGAGGTAGTGGTGCGCCCTTGGACTGTACACTNGCAGGACCACCGGATAGAATGATTCCCACAGGATTAGCCGCTTTTATAGCAGTTAAAGAACTATCATAGGGAAGTACCTGAGAGTACACTTTCTGCTCACGAATACGCCTGGCTATTACCTGAGTGTATTGAGAGCCAAAATCGAGAACCAAAATGGTTTGAGGCATAACAAAAAGAATTTAAGTGAGAAAAGGGATGATTGATAAAACGTAACCAAGGACCCTGCAATCCCTATTCTAAGTGTTACCCAGCCTTTCTCAAAAAGTTTGTGCTGAGTATACGAGAAAGAATTTCCCTGTTTTTTCTTAATTCAGAAAATTTTATTTCTCCGCAGATTTCTCTTCTGCTTCTTCCTTGCTCTCTGCTGCCTTCTCTTCGTCGTTCGTTTCTTTTGCTTTGGATACAGGGGATTTTTCAGAAGTATCTAAATCATTAGCAACTTCTTCAGAATTATTCTCTTCTGCGTCAGATTCGACTGTTTCTTCTGCTTCAGGCACTACTTCCGAAGAATCTTCTGATTTTGGATTGGCTTTCTCTTGGCTCTCTCCTGGTGCAGATTTCGCCTTCTGTGATCCTTTTTTAGATGACGATTTCTTTTTCTTGGTATTTTTCTTTACTGCTTCTTCAACCAGTTCGATTAATGCCATGTCAGCTGCATCCCCAAGTCGTGGAAGTGCTAATTTATAAATCCGGGTGTAACCGCCATTTCGGCTCAAGAATTGATCAACTAGTTCGTCAAATAATTTAGATACAGCCTTCTTATTCCGTAACTTAGCAATAGCAAGCCTACGGTAATGTACTTTGCGGGCTGCATCGTCACTATTATGAGCCTTCTTTGCTAAGGTAATAATTTTTTCAATCGCAGGTCGCAGAGCCCTAGCCTTAGCTAAAGTGGTTTTTATGCGCCCATGCTCAATAAGGGAGCATGACAGATTGGCCACCAATGAAACACGGTGGGCTGACTTTACACCTAACTGATGATTATGCTTTCGGTGTCTCATGAGGTTACAAGATTATGTATAGATGCTTAGAATTAATTNGTGGCTGATTCGAGAAGTCGGTTTTCAAACTTCATTCCAAGCGAAAGTCCAAGTTGTTCAAGCTTGGCTTTAATTTCGTTGAGTGATTTTTTACCAAAGTTTCGGTATTTGAGCATTTCCGGTTCAGACTTGGTGGCTAGTTCGCCTACCGTTGTTATGTTGGCATTATTGAGACAATTAGCAGCCCTGACAGACAGTTCGATCTCATTAACACTCATGCTAAGTAAATTTTTAAGCCTATTTTGCTCTTCACTGACCTGCTTGGTGTTACTCTCAAATTCAATTTGCTCTTCGCTGATTTGATCGAAAACATCTAAGTGATGACGAAGAATTGCAGCAGATTGTTTTAAGGCATCGTCTGGAGTTATTCTGCCATCTGTATGAATTTCCAAAATCAATTTATCGTAATCTGTCATTTGACCGACACGTGTATTTTGAACATCATACTTGACCAATTTAACCGGGCTGTAGAGTGCATCTACATTGATCATGCCAATTGGTTGATTGTCTTGTTTACTGTCTTCGCCTAAACAAAATCCACGGCCTACAGTTACATCCATTTCTGCAAACACCCGTTGTTTACGATCGGTAGTCAAAATAACTTGCTCTGGATTGATAATTTCAATCCCTTCAACTGGGGCAATATCTCCAGCAGTAATTTCTCCTTCTTTTTCAATGTCTAGAGTAATCACTGCAGGTTCTGATTTGTGATTAATGATAAGCACTTTTTTGAGATTAAGCACAATATCAGTGACATCCTCTACCACACCATCAACGCTTTGGAATTCGTGTTGAACACCGTCCATTTTGAGCGACGATATTGCGGCTCCTTCAATTGAACTAAGTAAAACACGACGAAACGCATTTCCTATTGTATGTCCGTAGCCTGTTTCAAAAGGGTCTGCAATAAACTTAGCAAACTTATCGGTAGCAGTTTCCTCTTCCTTGATTAAACGATTGGGCAGTTCGAATTTTCCGAGTCTAGTAGCCATGGTATGTGTCGGTTGAATGTTGTTAAAATTTATCGGCTGTAGAATTCTACAACGAGTTGTACATTGATACTTTGTTCCAGCTCATCTGCCTGGGGTGACCTAGTGACAGTTCCTTGCAAGGAGTCAGCTTTTACTTCGAGCCAAGGTGGGGTGTTATTGTACTGCGATCCATCGAGGTTACGAGTAGCTACTTGGCGAGATGATGTTTTTTCACGAACTGTCAAGACATCGCCAACAGAAACATCAAAACTGGGGATATCCACCTTCTTACCATTAACAAGAAGATGTCCATGATTAACGAATTGTCGGGCGGATTTACGAGTTTTGGCAAAACCTAAACGGTAAACTACATTGTCCAATCTGGTTTCGAGAGAAGAAAGGAAATTTTCTCCTGTGATTCCTTGTTTCCTTTTGGCTTTTTGAAACAGATTACGAAACTGTTTTTCGGTTAAGCCATACATCATCCGCAGCTTTTGTTTCTCTAACAATCCAGCACTGTAATCACTAGCTTTTCTACGAAAGTTTGGTCCATGCTGACCGGGAGGATAAGTACGTCGNTCAAATGATTTATTCGCCGGAAAAATCGCCATTCCAAAACGGCGATTTATACGAGTGGTAGGTCCTGTATAACGTGACATATTAAAAATTAGTTCAAGTAAAGTTAAACACGACGCCTTTTGGGTGGGCGGCAGCCGTTATGTGGTACTGGTGTAACATCAATGATAGCGGAAACATTAAAACCCAGGCTTTGAAGGGCACGAATTGCTGAGTCTCTGCCCATTCCGGGTCCTTTTACTTTAACCAAGACTTCTTTCATTCCATGGGACATAGCTACTTTGCCAGCGTCCTGAGTGACCACTTGTGCTGCATAAGCCGTTGATTTTCTTGATCCTCGAAAGTTACATTTTCCGGAACTTGACCATGATATAACATTCCCTTTGATATCTGTAAAAGATACCTTGGTATTGTTAAANGTCGCGACAATGTAACATATCCCTGAAGATATATTNTTGCTCCCCTTAGCTTTGCGAACTTTAACTTGTTCGATATTTGCACCGAGAAGATCTGCAGCTGTCTCTTCTTTTTTTAATGCTTTTTCGTCCTCTTTGCTCGCCTCAGAAGAACTTTGTTTTTCTTCATTCGTCGTTGCTACAGGAGAGGGTTTATCTTCTGAAGGGGCTTTAACAGCATCTTCTTCAGTTAAATTTTCTTGGTTTTCACTCATGTAAAATTACTTACTATTCAAGGGTTAACTCTTGCGCACTACACCGACCGTTTTACGTCCACCTTTTCGAGTTCTTGCGTTTGTGATGGTTCTCTGGCCACGAACAGGCAAACCTCTTTGGTGCCTAAGACCGCGGTAGCTACGAATGCTCTGTAGGCGCTTTAAATTGTTCGTGATTTGACGACGCAAATCCCCTTCAACCATTATTTTATTATCAATGATATAGTTACTGATGAGACTCAGGTCTTGTTCGGACAACTCTTGAGTTCGCCGATCTGGATCGATTCCAGTTTCTTGGAGAATCTTGTGGGCTCTTGTTGGTCCAATACCGTAAACATAGCGCAATGAATAAGCGATCTTCTTACGATTTGGTATATCTACTCCTAATAATCTAGCCATGGTTCTTTTATATGAAAGTTAGTGTGTTCTAGGCCCCCTTGAAAAAGTAAGCCAGCAATCCAAAAGCAAATAAAGCAATGGATATAATGATTAATGGTCTCCATTGAGCTTCAAAGTCTTTAAGTTCTAAAGATTCAATGCCCCGGTTAGTGGATGTTGATCGCCCACGTATCCTACCTTTACGAAGAAACCCATCATAGTGCCTTTGCAAAAGAAATGTCTCAATTTGACGCATTGTGTCCAAGACTACTCCAACAATAATCAACATCCCGGTACCACCGAAAAAGGTAGCAACATTGTAGGATACATTTGCAGACTTGAAAATGAAATCAGGAAAAACAGCAATAATAGTCAAAAATATAGCTCCAGCCAAAGTAAGGCGGGTCATAACAAAATCAAGGAATCGTGCGGTGTGATCACCCGGGCGTACTCCAGGTACATAGCCACCGTTCTTCTTAAGATCATCAGCGATTTGAACAGGCTTAAACATAATTGATACCCAAAAGTAACTGAATACCAAAATTAACCCACCGTAGACCAAATAATAGAACCATCCCCGTCCAGCAAAGGCGTTTGCTAAATCAATTGCCCAATTTGTTTCATTCGGTGAATCCGCAATTGCTGCTCCAAGTGTTCGTAAAAGTTGGGCAGGGAACATTAGAATCGCACTAGCAAAAATTACGGGCATAACACCTGCGTAATTAACCTTTAAAGGCAGGAATGAACTTTGTCCTCCAAAAACCTTTCTTCCCACCATTCTTTTTGCATATTGAACGGGTATTTTTCTTTGAGCCTGAGTAACCGCGATGATTCCACCAACAACAATAAGAAAAAGTCCAATCATAAGAACTGCTTTCACGATAACCATGTTATCTTCAGCAGGTGCCAGAAAAATTAATGAATATGCATCAGCAAGTGCCTTGGGCAAGTCGGCCAATATTCCCACAGTAATAAGCAGGGAGATCCCATTACCGATACCCCTTTGAGTTATCTGTTCTCCCAACCACATCAAAATAAGAGAACCTGTTGTAAGAAAAACAATGGAGTTTATTAAGAATAGGCTAGGAGAAGATGCGACTACGATGTTTCCAAGGGGCTGACCGTCGGATCCAATTTCTGCAGGGTTGAATCCCATAATCAAACTTCCCGGACTATCTCGCAGTGCAACTGCTAATAACCCGCCCTGTACTANACAAATAAGAATCGTAAGGTAACGAGTATATTGGGAAATTTTTTGTCTACCAGGCTCGCCTTCCTGCTGCAAACGGGCAAGGTGGGGGAAAACCGCACCCATTAATTGCATGATTATGGATGCACTAATGTAAGGCATAATTCCTAAGGCAAAAAGGGCACCATTTAACAATGCACCCCCAGTGAACATGTTATAAAAGCCCAAAATATCATTTCCACCCGAATCACTACGACTCTGTTCACGTAGTTCAAAAAATTCCTTAATCGGAGAAGGATCCACTCCAGGCAAAGGAATGTTTGCACCAACTCGTGCAATAAATAACAAAGCCAAGGTAAAGAAAATCTTCTGCCTAAGCTCAGGTATTTTTAAAGAATTGGTAAAAGCAGAAAGCATCTTTTATTACGAAATTGAAATGGAGCCNCCAGCTGCCTCGATTTTCTTGCTNGCAGATGCAGATGCATGGTTAACCTGAACCTGCAAAGCCTTAGCAACCTCCCCTGACCCAAGTAATTTTACAGATAGAGCATTGGAACGAACCAAGCCGGCATCCTTAAGGGTTTGAAGGTTTACTTGGTCAGTACCCAACTTTTCCAATTGGCCAACATTTACTACTGCAATATCGGACTGAAATCGAGTTCGGTTAAATCCACGTTGTGGTAGCTTGCGATATAGTGGCATCTGTCCACCCTCAAAACCAGCACGTAGAGAATAACCGGCTCGTGCTCCAGCACCTTTATGTCCTCGGCAACATGTCTTTCCATGACCGTTGCCTTCTCCTCGACCAAGTCTTTTTTTGCCTCGGTTGGCTCCTTTTGGTAGGTTGTGTTCTTTCATAGCAAGTTAATAATTTTAACGAAGGCTTANGCTCCTGAGGAGNTTTGTGATTCCGCAGTCGANACAGTAAANGAGGGACCCTTAACATGTTCTCCGCGAATTTCTGAAATTTCTTCAGCGGAACGTAAATCGCGCAAACCTTCCATCGTCGCACCGACAACGGAAAGAGGATTATTCGAACCNAGAGATTTTGATAGAATATTTTTAATTCCTGCAGCTTCCAGAACTGCACGAACGCCTCCACCAGCNATAATTCCTGTACCTTCTCTCGCCGGTCTAAGTAAAACCTTGCCTCCATCAAAATTTGCCAANATTGGATGCGGTATTGTTTCGCCTGCTAATGAGACTGACCTCATGGATTTTTTGGCCTGCTCAGTACCTTTGCGGATGGCATCAGGAACCATTTGTGCCTTACCGTATCCATAACCAACATTCCCTTTTTGATCTCCAACCACCACTAAAGCAGCAAAACTGAATCTACGACCTCCTTTTACCACTTTGGCACAACGATTAACATGGACCACTTTTTCAAAAAGTTCCTCCTCTTCTAAAACTACTTTTTCTGAGGATTTGGATGAGTTTTTCTTTGCGTCTGACATGGTAATTAAAATTTTAACCCTTCTTTCCGGACTGAATCAGCAAATGCCTTAACACATCCATGGTACTTTCTTCCTCCACGATCAAAAACAATTGTATCAATTCCGGCGTCTTTGATTCTCTTTCCCAATAAGGAACCAATTTTTTCAGACCCGGAAAGATTGGGGAGGACTGATTTTAAGTCTTTTTCATTTGTAGAGATNGCTACCAAAGTGGAGGATGCATCATCATTTATACATTGGGCATGTATATTTTTATTAGTGAAGCGAACCGATAACCTCGGACGATCGGATGTACCAACAATCTTCTTCCTAATGCGCCAGCGTCTTTTTTGTAAGAGTTCTCTTTTTTTTCCTAAATTCATATCTAATAAATTAAGCAGATTTTTTACCTTCTTTTCTCCTCACATACTCACCTACGATGCGAACCCCTTTTCCTTTGTAAGGTTCAACCGGATAGTAACTCTTAATCTCGGCAGCTAGTTGTCCTACCTTTTGCTTATCAGGTCCTTCAACATGGATTTTAACATTATCAGCCACGGTCACAGAGACTCCCTCTGGGATCGGGTGATTGATTGGGTGAGAATATCCAAGTTCTAAACCTACTTCGGTTCCTTTTACTGCAGCACGAAAACCTACCCCTTCAATAAGCAGATCTTTACTGTATGGAGAAACAACCCCAGTAATCATATTTGCAATCAAGGAGCGTATTGTTCCTTGAAGAGCACGAGCCTGGCGGGAACTGTCTTTGGGGCGGACTTGAATTTCTTTCTCAGATATCTCTAAAGATATTGAATCATTTAAATTCTGAAGCAACTCTCCCTTAGGNCCNTTGACTTTAATNGAGTCGTTTTCGGCGCTTACTTCAACTCCAGCCGGAATTTCAATGGGTAAATTTCCTATTCTGCTCATAATGATCTCCTACCAAACACTGCAAAGCAGTTCTCCACCCAATTTCTCTTGACGAGCGGTACGGTCATCAATNATCCCTTTGGGCGAACTGATTATAGAAATTCCCAAGCCGCCCAAAACATTTGGGATTTCTCTGTAGCCACAGTAAGAACGGCGCCCAGGAGTACTCACACGACTAATTCCTTTAATTGCGTGCTTGCCGGATACATACTTTAGCTTGATTTCCAAGGTTTTAAAACCTTTGTCGTTATCTCCTTCTAGGCAGTCGTGAACAAATCCGCGATCCTTCAAGATTTTTGCAATTCCTGCTCGCAANTTAGAGTGTGGATAGGAACAGCTATCTTTACCTGCCTGACCGGCGTTTCGGATAACTGTTATAAAATCACCTATGGTATCGTGTACTGACATCTTTTATAAGGGATTGGTATTTAGAAATTACCAAGAAGCCTTAATGACTCCAGGTACTTTGCCTTGCAAAGCAAGTTCTCGGAAAGAAATTCGGGAAAGCCCAAATTTGCGGATTACGGCTCTTGGCCTTCCTGTTAGCGAGCATCTCTTAACCAAGCGAACAGGTGATGAATTTTTAGGNAGCTTAGTCAACTTTNCCTGTGCTGCATAAAAATCCTCTTCACTAGTACTGGGGTCAGCTATTATCTTCTTAAGAGCGTCACGCTTTGCCGCATAACGGGCTACCATGCGCTCTCTCTTAATATTTCTTTGAATTGCAGATTTCTTGGCCATAATTAAAAAGGATGAAAGGTTAGGCAGCCTGTTCGATTGGTTGAGCTGATTGTTTACGGAAAGGCATACCAAGCTGCTGCAGAAGTTCTCTGCCTGCCTCATCATTTTCAGCAGAAGTTGTAATGCAGATATCTAGACCAACATTCACCCGTTGTCTCTCGACATTAATTTCAGGAAAAATACTGTGATCCGTGACCCCCAAAGAATAATTTCCTCGACCATCAAGCTTGGAGCGAACCCCACGAAAATCCCGGATGTTAGGAAGAGAAATTGCGATCAGGCGATATAAAAATTCCCACATTTGGTTACCACGCAAAGTAACTTTTACCCCCACAGGCATACCTTGTCTCAACTTAAAGTTTGAAACACTTATTTTNGCTTTAACAACAACCGGTGCTTGGCCTGAAAGGCTCGCAATATCTTTCCGAAGATCNGCAATTCCATTTTTGTCCATCTCTGCACCAAATGAAGAATTGATAACAATTTTTTCAACCTTAGGAACTTGATGAATGTTTTTGTAGCCCAGTTTTTTCATTAAAGCTGGTGCTACTTTATCGGAATAGACTTTTTTAAGCTCTGGCGTCTTCATGAAATTCAATAAATTAACTTGTTTTCTTCACATTAGAAAAATGTATGGAGGCCTCTCTCTCAATGATAGAGCCTTGGGGATTATCCTGGGTTTTACGTTCATGTTTTTTAACCAGGTTAACGCCCTCAACTAAAACACGGTTTTTAGTACGAATTACCTCAAGTATTTTACCTTTGCTGCCTTTGTGATCGCCAGCAATTACGACAACTTCGTCTCCCTTTTTTAATTTGTTAGCCATATTATAAAACCTCAGGAGCTAATGATATTATTTTCATGAATTTCTGACGTAACTCACGGGCAACCGGACCAAAAATTCGAGTACCCTTAGGAGTACCATCGTTGTTTACAATGACACAGGCATTCTCGTCAAATCTTAGGTAACTTCCATCGCGCCTTCTCATGGGTGATTTAGTGCGCACAACTACAGCTCGAACCACACTGCCTTTTTTAACAGAAGCGTCCACCGAACTTTCTTTAACGTGGCATACGATAATATCCCCAACAGAGGCAGTTTTTTTCAACTGACCAAGTCGACGAATCATCCTAACCTGCTTNGCACCGGTATTATCAGCAACTTCTAATCTGCTAAGTAATTGTATCATGATAAATTAAACAGTTGGGGCTTTCTCAACCAACTCGACNACGCGCCAGCGCTTGAGCTTGCTCATCGGGCGGGTTGATATGATTCTGACTTTATCACCCACATTGGAAAGATTTTCTTCATCATGGGCATGCACGGTCGTTTTCCGCCTGATTTCTTTTTTGTAAAGAGGGTGGGGGNTTTTGTATTCGTAAACTACTTTAATTGACTTATCGCCAGTCTTGGAACGAACGACGCCCACAAGTTGCTTACGNTTATTTCTGTTAGATTGTTCGCTCATTTAAATACTAAGNCTAAGATTGATTTGCAGCTGATGCACGGAGTTGTGTAAACAGNCGTGCCCGATCACGCCTTAGGGACTTGATCATGTGGGGTTTTTCGACTTGGCCGGTTTGTTTGCGAAGCTGCAGTTGTAGAAGTTCATCTCCTANTTCCCGAAGTTTCTTTTCGATNTCAGCTGAGGAAAGATCCTTTATTTCTGACATTTTCATAATGAAATCCTAGTAAATGCGTTCACGAGTAACCAACCGACAGCGGAAGGGTAGTTTGGCATCTGCCAATCCAAGAGCTTCTCTTGCTAAAGTTAACGAACAGCCAGCAATTTCAAACAATACATGNCCGGGTTTGATTACTGCAACCCAATGATCGACTGGNCCTTTTCCTTTACCCTGTCTGGTTTCGGCAGGTTTTTTGGTTACTGGTTTATGTGGAAAAACCCGGATCCATACTTTACCTTTACGTTTAAGATGGCGATTTATGGCAACACGAGCTGCTTCGATTTGGTTCGATGTCATTCTGCCACGGGAGAGTGATTGAATTCCGAATTCCCCAAAAGAAACGGAATTGCCTCTTGAGGCAGACCCACGGATACGACCCTTGTGGACCTTTCTGTACTTGGTGCGAGATGGTAATAACTTAGGCATGGCACAAGTGGTTTAAAAAATCTTGTCTTCGTCCTTTAGGCAAATCCAGCACTTGATGCCAATAATGCCATAGACTGTGTTGGCTTCTACGAGTCCGTAATCAATATTTTCCCGTAATGTATGGAGCGGCACTCTGCCCTCACGAAGTTGTTCAGTACGAGCAATATCNGCACCGGCCAGTCTTCCCGCACATTGAATACGAATTCCCTCGGCTCCCATGGACATGGTTGTCTGTACTGCCTTTTTCATTGCCCTGCGAAAAGCAATTCGGCGTTCTAATTGCAAGGCAACGCTTTCAGCCACTAATGAAGCAACCAAATCTGGTTTTTTGATTTCCTGTATTTCTAGGCGAACTTCCTTGCCAACAGCACGATTGAGTGAGTCTCTTAAAGAATCGAGTTCTTGGCCTTTCCGCCCAATTACAATGCCAGGTCTTGCTGTCCAAATTGTAACGCGTGTTCTAGTTGAAGCACGTTCGATTACAATACGTGGAACGGAAGCATACCGAAGCTTTTTTTCAAGGAAGCCCCGGATACAATTATCTTCCTTCATAAAAGAGGAGTAATCGAACTTATTCGCATACCAGCGTGCACTCCAATTTCTGCGTACGCTTAGTCGAAAACCAATAGGATTTACTTTCTGACCCATAACTTAAATTTTTTCGTCGGTTAAAGTGATGCGAAGGTGGCTCATTCTCTTCTTGTAAGGATGGGCAGATCCCCTGGCACAGGGGCGAAAACGCTTCAGNGCTGGACCTTCTTCTACAATAGCTTCTTTTATTGTAAGATCGTCCGCATTTAAATTTGCGTTGTTCTCTGCATTCGCCATTGCAGAACGAAGTGTTTTGTCAAGCATCCGAGCAGCTTTTCTGGGAATATATTTGAGCAACGAAACGCCCTCTGTNGCTTTCCTACCTGGCAAAATCCGCGCAACTTCTCTGGCCTTTTTAGGCGAGATCCGCATGTATTTCGAATATGACTTAATATCCATTTTACTTCTGNGTGTGTGGATTGTGAGATTTAAATGCACGGGTAGCCGAAAATTCACCTAATTTGTGACCAACCATGTTTTCGGTGACATAAACGGGCAGAAAGTTTTTACCGTTATGTACAGTAAAGTTTAAACCGACAAAATCGGGCGTAATGGTTGATCTTCTNGACCAAGTCTTAATGGGTTTACGATCACCGCTATCCTGTGCCTTTTGCACTTTTTTCATTAGATGCGGATCAACAAAGAAACCTTTTTTTATGGATCTAGTCATGGTAAAATTACTTTACTCTGCGACCATTACGACGAGTAATAATCGAGGAATTGGATGGTTTAGATTTTTTACGAGTTGGAAAACCTTTTGAAAGCTGACCCCAGGGAGAAGTCGGATGGCCTCCCCCAGATGTTCTGCCCTCACCGCCACCCATTGGGTGATCAACTGGATTCATCGCAACACCTCGCACGCGAGGACGACGTCCCTTCCAGCGATTCCTTCCCGCTTTGCCNATAGTGGATTTTTGATGGTTTCCATTGCCAACAGCACCAATTGTTGCACGGCATAATGCCTTAACAATACGAATCTCACCACTTGGCATTTTTAAGGATGCATCTTCGCCGTCCACTGAAATAAGTCTCGCTGAACTGCCAGCTGAACGACAAATTTTGGCACCTGCTCCTGGAAGCATTTCGATACAGTGTACCTTTGTTCCCAGAGGGATATACTTAAGGGGCATCGCGTTACCTGTCTTAAAANCTATTGATTGATTGGAGCTTACCAGTGTATTGCCTACAACGACTGATTCAGGGGCAAGTATGTAAGCCTTCTCACCATCTTGGTATTGAACCAATGCCAGATTGGCGGTGCGGTTGGGGTCATACTCCAAGGCAATGATCTCGGCACCTTCATCGACTCGTGAACGTCTAAAATCAATTTGCCTGTAAAGTCTCTTATGACCTCCCCCTCGTCTACGGCTCGTTATTCTTCCGTAAGTATTTCTGCCCTTTTTTCTATGAAATCCAGAGGTGAGAGCTTTTTCAGGACGTTTTTTTGAAAGGTCTTGTTTGTTCTTAAGATAAAACCTTCCACTCGGAGTTACTGGTTTTTGCTGTAAAATGGCCATGGTTTAAAACTCCTGNTTATGCAAGGTCAATGCTGTCTCCAGCTTTNAGAGTGACAATGGCTTTTTTNGATAAAGCGGTATGCCCTANTTTACCCCGNCTCATACGGTCACGTTTTGACTTTGGTTTTTGTGTGAGTGTATTAATTTTAATCACACTTACATTAAAAGTACTCTCTATAGCATTCTTAATATCAGTTCTATTTGCTTCAGGAAAAACTGAAAAAACATACTGGTTAAAATTGGCCGAAAGCATGGTTGCCTTCTCTGTAAGAAGGGCTTCCTTTAAAACATTAACTGGCTCGCTCATGGTTTACGGGTTGGAGAAATTAGAGTTTACTAATCAAAGAATTGATTCCTTTGACGCAACATACCACCTGGTCAGCAACTACTAGATCTAGGGCATTAACTTCCAATGCTTTGGATACTTTGACCTTTGGTAGATTACGGGTAGCCAGTGCTAGGTTTTGATCGATAGCATCACTGATTATAAGTGTCTTAGATTCTGTGCCTAGTGCTTGGAGCAGAGTCGCAAATTCTTTAGTTTTNGGAGTTTTAACTGACCATTCCTCTATTAATGAAATTGAGCCATCGTTTGCTTGGTCAATTAATGCCCGGGTTAAAGCAAGCTTGCGTACTTTACCGTTTACTTTTTGGTTGTAGGATCTGGGTTTTGGACCAAAAGCAACACCTCCNCCCGTGCGCTGAATTGCACGTTTGTCACCTGCACGCCCCGTACCCAAGCCCTTTTGACGATAAATCTTTTTCCCCGAACCCGAAACCTCATCCCTGGTNTTGGTAGANGCATTTCCCTGACGATTATTTGCCCGTACCGCCAGGACGCATTGCCTTAACGCATCAACGCCCTTGCCCTCTTCCAAAGATGGAAAATTCTTTACCTCTGTTTCACTTGAAGCAGAACCGTCTGATTTAAATAATTTAAATTTCATCTTGTANGAGAATTATGAGGAAACCTTGCTTTTTTTAGCCACACGAACTGTCAAAATACCACCTTTATGACCTGGTACACTTCCCTTAACCAAAATTAGATTNTTCTCTGGGATAGTTTTTACAACCTTAAGATTTTGGGTAGTGCGTTNTACATCTCCCATATGTCCAGGCATTTTCTTGTTTTTAAAGACGCGNCCGGGCCATTGGCACAAGCCGTAGGATCCACCGCGGCGATGGAACATCGAACCNTGGGAAGCTGGACCACCNCCAAAATTCCAACGTTTAACAACCCCTTGAAATCCTTTTCCTTTGGTTGTGGATACAACATCTACCATTTTGATTTCCGAAAAATCATTTACAGTAATCGAAGAACCAAGTTCCAGGCTGTGGTCATCGGGCAAACGAAATTCTTTGGAAATCTGCTGCGGATCGGCTTTAGCCTTACCAGCATGTCCCTTAGTACAACGATTTACTTTGTTCGGGGACTTACCCTTGGGGTTATAACCAATCTGAACAGCTGAATAGCCGTCAACTGATGAGTTTTTTACTTGAAGAACAGGACAGGGACCAGCCTCNATGATGGTAACTGGAACAAGATTATTGTCTTCATCGTATACTTGGGTCATCCCAAGCTTTTTTCCTAAAAGTTCTAATTTCATTCTTTAAGCGGCAGGCGTTTACATCTTTAGAACCTGCTTTAAAGGGGTTTATAATTTAAGTTGGTTAGATGTTCGTTAAAGGTTAAACATTAATATTGATTTCTACTCCAGCTGGAAGGTTGAGTTTTTTAAGTTCATCTACGGTTTGAACAGTTGGCTCAATTATATCAATAAGCCTTTTGTGAGTACGGAGNTCAAATTGATCCATAGACTTCTTATCGACATGAGGCGAACGATTTACCGTATACCGCTCTATTCTTGTGGGCATCGGAATGGGTCCAGCAACACGGGCCCCAGTTCTCTTTGCGGTGTCAACAATATCAGATGCTGATTGATCGATTACACGATAATCAAATCCTTTAAGTTTGATACGTATTTTGTGTCCGTTCATAATTTAGCTTCTAGCTGGTTCGCGAGAAGAAGTTTCTACAATATTTTGAACTAAGTTTTGAGGAACTTGATCAAAATGAGAAGGCGTCATCGAATAATCGGCACGCCCGGATGAAAGAGATCGCATGTCTGTTGAATACCCAAACATATTTTCCAAAGGAACAAACGCATCCAAGATACATACATTTCCGCGGCTTTCCATGCCCTGAATCTGNCCCCGCCTACGATTCAAGTCTCCCATTAATTCACCTTGGTATTCTTCAGGCGTGGATACCTCTACCTTCATAATTGGTTCCAATAAAATAGGGGAGGCCTTTTGCATTGCATCCTTGAAGGCGAAAATTCCCGCCATTTTAAAAGCCATCTCAGATGAATCTACATCATGAAAGGACCCGTCTACTAAGGTAACCTTAAAGTCGATAACAGGGTAACCGGCAATTACTCCACCTTGGGCGGCTTCTTTGATACCATCCATAGTGGGTTTTATGAATTCTTTGGGAATGGCTCCACCAACGATTTTGTTTTCGAGCTCGACGCCTTTTCCCTTTTCTAGGGCTTCGATTTGAATAACTGCATGACCATATTGACCACGACCTCCGGATTGACGAACAAACTTTCCGACTCCATCCGAGGAGGATGTAATGGTTTCACGGTAAGCAATCTGTGGTTTACCTGCTGTTGCCTCCACTTTGAATTCACGAAATAAACGATCACGAATAATATCGAGGTGTAACTCCCCCATNCCCGCNATTATAGTTTGNCCTGTTTCCTCATTTGTGGAGAGTCCAAAAGTGGGGTCTTCTTCAGCCAATCTTTGTAAACCAATTGACATTTTTTCTTGGTCAGCCTTTGTCGCAGGTTCAATGGACATTGAAATAACCGGTTCAGGAAAAGTAGGTGGTTCTAACCTTAAATCCAGAGACTTATCACAGAGGGTATCACCAGTAACTACATCTTTTACGCCAATCAAGGCACAGATATCACCTGAATATGCTACCTCAATATCCTCACGAGCGTCTGCCTTCATGATCATCAGACGCGAAACTCTTTCAGACTTACGAGTCCGCGGGTTATATAGAGTGGAACCTTTTTCCAAAGTACCTTGGTAAACTCGATAGAATACTAATTTTCCGACATATGGATCGGTCATCAGCTTAAATGCAAGACCAGCAACTTTGTTGGCGTCATTTGGAGTAATCTCAACTTCATTTTCCTCAGAATCTTCTCCCTTCATAGGGGGGAGATCTAAGGGAGAAGGAAGATAATTAACAACAGCATCCATTAACATCTGAACGCCCTTGTTTTTAAAAGCACTACCCGGAATTACTCCAACAAACTTGATTGAGACGGTGGCTCTCCGTATAGCCAGTCGTAATTCATCTTCAGAGATATCTTCACCTTCTAGGTACTTTGTCGCAATTTCATCATCAAAATCAGAAACCGCCTCAATTAGAGATTCTCGGTATTCATTTGCCTGATCTAGGTGATCCGCAGGTATATCGACTGTATCAAACCTGACTCCACTTTCATCAGATTCNTCGTAGATATATGCAACCATTTTAACGAGGTCTATCAANCCTCTAAAATTTTCTTCTGCACCAATTGAAAGAAAGAGCGGATGAGCATTGGCACCCAATTTGTCACGCATGGTTTGAAGGGCTGCCAAAAAATCGGATCCCATCCGGTCCATCTTATTGATAAATGCTAAGCGGGGGACATGATATTTNTCCATCTGTCTCCAGACCGTCTCTGACTGAGGTTGGACACCTTCAACAGAGGTAAACACTGCCACTGCNCCNTCGAGAACACGAAGCGACCTTTCAACTTCAGCAGTGAAATCGACGTGACCTGGTGTGTCGATAATATTAATACGGTGGTCTATACCTGAGTACGGACCTTCCGAGGTAGTCCATCCGCAAGAGATGGCTGCGGATGTGATAGTGATACCACGTTCCCTCTCTTGCTCCATCCAATCTGTTGTAGCACTTCCTTCGTGGACTTCGCCAATCTTGTGTACAACACCTGAATAAAAAAGAACACGCTCAGTNCAAGTTGTTTTTCCTGCATCAATATGGGCAGCAATGCCTATATTACGCGTGTGCTCAAGAATGGTTTTGCGACTTGAGGAGTTTGCGGATGAAGGTTCTAGGACAGCAGTCATGGTATAAACTTAGGAGTTACCAGCGCAAATGAGCGAATGCTCGATTTGCTTGAGCCATTTTGTGGGTTTCNTCGCGCTTTTTGACAACGGATCCTGTATTGTTGTAAGCATCGATCAATTCATTGGCAAGTGCCTGTGCCATTGGCGTTCCTTTACGGGAGGATGCCGCATTAACAACCCAACGAAATGCCAGGCTTTGCTGTCTTTCAAAAGCAACCTCTACAGGAACTTGGTAGGTTGCTCCACCCACTCGTCGACTTTTAACTTCAATTTTGGGACGAATGTTCTCAAGTGCTCCAAGCACCAAATCAATTGGGTTACCCTTCTCTAATTTTTCTGCCATTTTTTCAATGGCTGAATAAACCACACGCTGTGCAACTGACTTTTTTCCGCTCTGCATTACTGTATTTATCAGTGCACTGATTAATGTACTTCCATGACGGGGATCAGGGAGGACTGGACGCTTGTTAGCTTGGCGACGACGAGACATAATAATCAGCTTTTAGGTTTTTTTACTCCATACTTGGATCTGCTGCGGCGCCTTTTTTCAACGCCTTGGCAATCAAGTGTTCCACGTACTATATGATAGCGAACCCCATTTAAATCTTTCACACGACCACCGCGTAGAAGTACGATACTGTGCTCTTGTAGATTGTGGCCTTCATCGGGAATGTATGCGATCACTTCGTAACCAGTGGTTAAACGAACTTTTGCTACTTTCCGTACAGCAGAATTTGGCTTCTTNGGTGTACGAGTGGTAACCTGTACACATACACCTCTTCGAAAAGGGCATGCCTTTAGGGCTGGAGATTTCGTCTTGGCTTTCTGCAGACGACGATTTTTTCGTACCAATTGATTGATCGTAGGCATAGTGCAAATTTGAGGGTAAAGGTTCTAAAGTAAATTTATTTTGATAAAATACAAGTCATAAATGATTACATTTTAATTATGCAGTCATAGTTTCAGTGTTAGTTGCACCAAGACTATCAACCTTTAGNCGTCTCCATTTAGGCAAGCCTGTTCCAGCAGGTATAAGATGTCCCATGATGACATTCTCCTTAAATCCATTGAGCTCATCAACTTTACCAAGTGTAGCAGCATTAGTAAGTACTCTCGTAGTTTCTTGAAATGATGCCGCAGAAATAAAGCTGTCTGTTTCCAGGGACGCTTTAGTTATACCAAGAAGAATAGGTTCTGCCTCAGCTGGTTTTCCACCCTTTTGAGCAATTGATTCATTGGCATCAAGGAAGGCAAATCTGTCGATTTGGTCACCCCAAAAGAAATCCGCATCACCTGGATCTGTAATCCTAACCTTGAACAACATTCTTGAGATGATGACTTCCAAATGCTTGTCGTTAATAGTAACGCCCTGCAAGCGGTAGACTTTTTGAATTTCCTCAATCAAATATTCTTGAACCGCAGATGGCCCAAGAATTTCAAGGATTTCGTGAGGGTCTTTGGCTCCTTCAGTAATCAGTTGGCCCTTATGGACAAAATCTCCGTGCTGTACAAGCACATGCTTCCCATGAGGAATTAAATGTTCTTCAACTTGACCAGTATCCTCGTTGGTAACCAATAGGCGCTTTTTTGATCTGAGAGTTCCTGCCTCTGTTATGATTCCATCAATTTTGGCCATCTGCCCAACATTACTTTCTTTGGGCCTGCGTGCTTCAAANAATTCAGCAACGCGTGGAAGGCCACCAGTAATATCCTGAGTTTTGGACGCCTGACGAGGCGTTTTGGCAATAATAGAGCCAGCATCAATGCGGGTACCTTCATCAACCGCAACTTGGGCACCGGTGGGTACAGAATAAGTCGCTAGTGCTTTACCAGAAGTATCCTTTACAATGATTTGAGGGTTCAGGTCTTCCTTATGCTCAATCACCACCATGGATTTACCGCCTGATGCATCTTTTTCGACTTTAGTGGTTACTCCAGGGAGCATATCCTCAAAACCTATGACGCCTTTCTTTTCCGAAAGAATAGGAATATTATAAGGGTCCCACTGAGCAAGTAGCGTTGATTCTTCGACTTCCTCTTCGTCCTTAAAGTGGAGAAGGGCACCGGCTGGTATTGGATAGTCATCAATTATACGGCCATCTACATCTAGAACCTGAATCGAGCCGGTTTTATTGAGAGTGACTTGTTGCCCGTTGGCAAGAGTGACTAGTCGCAAGCCGACAAATCTTAATTTACCTGCTTTTCTTATGTTAATGACAGGCTCTTCTCTACCGGCACTAGCAATACCTCCGATGTGGAAGGTTCTCATGGTAAGTTGAGTGCCAGGCTCTCCAATAGATTGAGCAGCTATGATACCAACCGCAGATCCTTGCTTAACAAGGGAATTAGTTGATGGATCAATTCCATATTCCATGGATGTCATCCCATTTTTTATACGACTGGACANAGGTGACATTACCCGCACACGTGTAATACCAGAAGCGTCTAGGTTGTCTGCTGTAGCTTCTGTGATGAGCGAGCCTGATGACACCAAGGTTTCACTTGGATTTGAGGGGTTGGCAATATCTTCAGCAGAATAACGACCAATAATACGATCTCTCAAGGGAACAATCTCATTATCGCCCTCCATAATTGCCTTTTTGACAACTCCATCACGTCTCTCATCATCTTGTTTTGCAATGACGCAATCCATTGCCACATCACAAAGTTTACGAGTAAGGTATCCTGCGTCGGCAGTTTTTAATGCAGTATCAGCAAGCCCTTTTCTAGCACCGTGAGTAGACATGAAATATTCAAGTACTGAAAGTCCTTCGCGGAAAGATGAAAGGATAGGTTGTTCGATGATTTCACCTGAGGGCTTAGCCATTAATCCACGCATTCCGCATAATTGCCTAACTTGCTGACGATTTCCACGAGCACCAGAATCCATCATTAGATAGACTGGATTGATGGTATCTTTACCAAGGTTATTGTCTAGTGCTGTGAAGACATTTTTGGCGATGTCATCTGTTGCCGAGGTCCAAACATCAATGATCTTATTGTGTCTTTCTCCACGAGTAATAATTCCTTTTCGGAATTGGTCCTCAATTTTATCAATCTCCTTACGGGCAGAAGTAATACGATCTTTCTTCTCGTCCGGTATGATCATATCAAAAATGCCGATAGAAATCCCAGCTTTTGTGGCCATGTCAAAACCCATTTCTTTGAGTTTATCCAATGCAACGATTGTGCTTTCTTTACCGGTGAGGCGATAAGTTTCAAGTATTAAGTCACCAAGGTCCCCCTTTAGCGCAGGTTTGTTGAAAAAGCCGAGCACTTCAGGCCAGATGGTATTGAACAAAACGCGACCAACAGTCGTACGGACCACACTTCTGCCAGAGATTCCAAAATGCGTGTCTTTGCCCTTGTCTGGGTTTTGTAAATCTATCCAATCGTGAAGTGCTAGTGCACCGTCCTGCAAAGCACTTAGTGCTTCCTCCAAAGATGCAATGAGAGGTAGCCTGATATTCTCGGCTGGCATCTCTTTCTTGGGACTCATGGTAAGGAAATAAGAACCCAGAACAATGTCTTGTGAAGGTGTAAGGATAGGTTTGCCACTGGAAGGAGAAAAGATGTTGTGTGTCGCCATCATCAGTAGTTTTGCCTCCATAATGGCCTCGACCGAAAGAGGCACATGCACAGCCATTTGGTCACCATCAAAATCCGCATTGTATGGTGTACAAACCAAGGGGTGAACCCGGATCGCATTACCCTCAATTAAAACTGGTTCAAAAGCTTGTATTGATAGACGGTGGAGAGTAGGGGCACGGTTGAGCAAAACTGGATGGCCCTTAGTCACCTCTTCCAAAATATCCCAAACTTCTGGCGACCTGGTTTCAATCATTTTTCGGGCACCACGAACCGTGTGCACAAAGCCTAATTCTTTTAATCTCCGAATAATAAATGGTTCAAATAAAATAAGGGCCATCTTTTTGGGCAATCCGCATTGATGGAGCTTTAGTTCAGGACCGATAACAATTACTGACCTACCTGAATAATCTACACGTTTACCCAGTAGATTTTGGCGAAATCGGCCTTGTTTTCCTTTGAGCATATCACTCAATGATTTAAGAGGGCGATTTCCTGATCCAGTGATTGCCCGACCATGTCTTCCATTATCAAACAACGCATCTACCGCTTCTTGCAGCATTCTTTTTTCATTGTGAATGATGACATCAGGGGTCTTTAATTGAAGGAGGTTCTTTAACCGATTATTTCGATTGATAACTCTGCGGTACAGATCGTTAAGGTCACTTGTTGCAAACCGACCACCCTCAAGTGGTACTAAAGGTCTTAGGTCTGGTGGAATTACTGGTATNGATTCCAAAATCATCCATTCTGGTGAAGCTTCCGATTGAAGAAATCCTTTCACTACTCGCAAGCGACTAGCTAATTTTTTCTTCATTTGCTTAGACTTGGTGTCGTGTATCTGATCGTAAAGATCATCCAATTCATCCTGTAAATCGAGCCTGCTTAAAACATCACGAACCGCTTCTGCACCCATTTTTGCTTCGAACTCGTCACCATATTCGTCCATTGCCTCACGATATTCCTTGTCAGAAAGGAGTTGGCGGTCTTCCAACGGTGTGTTTCCTGGGTCTGTAACTAGATACTGCTCATAATATAAAACCCGCTCCAAACTCTTTGCGGTCATATTCATAAGCAAGCCCAATCGGCTTGGCATACTCTTCAAAAACCAAATGTGAGAGACAGGCACGGCAAGCTCAATATGACCCATTCGTTCACGGCGAACCCTGGATACGGTAACTTCTACACCACATCGGTCACAGACCACTCCTTTGTACTTAATCCTTTTATACTTTCCGCATGCACATTCGTAATCTCGAACTGGACCAAAAATCTTTTGGCAAAATAAGCCACCTGGTTCTGGCTTGAAAGTACGGTAATTAATGGTTTCAGGATTTTTAACCTCACCTTTGGACCATGAACGAATTATTTCAGGATCCGCTACGGTAATGGACACGCGGTCCATTGGGCCAACATCTACTCCAAGTGCTTCGTTTAATGCTTCTACGCTCATAATATTGTGCTTAAGATTTTAAAGTTTTNGAATTCGGAGATTTGAAAATTACAAGCCCTCTTCCCCACGAACGCGAACATCCAAACAAAGGCTTTGCATTTCCTTCATTAAAACATTGAAGGATTGCGGTGTACCGGCTTGAAGAGAATTGTCACCTTTAACCAAAGATTCGTAGATTTTAGTCCTTCCTAGAACATCGTCAGACTTTACTGTCAGGATTTCCTGNAGAGTGTAAGCTGCTCCATAAGCCTCAAGTGCCCAGACCTCCATCTCTCCAAACCTTTGTCCTCCATACTGAGCCTTACCGCCAAGAGGTTGTTGGGTAATTAGGCTGTATGGACCGACAGCACGAGCATGAATTTTGCTCGTTACCAAGTGGTTTAATTTCAGCATGTACATATACCCGACNACGATCCGCTGATAGAAAGGTTCACCTGTGCAACCGTCATAAAGGATACTCTTACCATTATCCGGTAATTCCGCCTCTTTAAGGTATTCCTGTATTCTGGCTTCAGGAATCCCGTCAAAAATAGGAGTGGCAACCTTAAGTCCGAGTTTTTTACAAGCCCAACCAAGGTGGGTTTCCAAAACCTGGCCAACATTCATCCGGCTAGGAACACCAAGCGGATTTAAGCATATTTCAATCGGTGTGCCATCAGGAAGGAATGGCATATCTTCTTCCGGAACAATTTTGGCAACTACACCTTTATTTCCATGNCGACCGGCCATTTTATCACCAACCCGCATCTTTTGCTTTTTAGCGATAAAAACGCGTACATTTTTGATCGCACCTTGGTCAATCGAATCACCATGTTCTATCGCTTCCATCTTTCGATCCTTGTCATCTTCAAGATCCTGAAACTTCGATTCATAGCTTTCAATAATTTCGAAAACTTTAATTCTGACAGGCGAGGGTGGTATATCGATAAAGCGATGCACAGACGAAAGTCTGCGAAGGAGTGTTTTTGTAATTTTTCGATTTGCAGGAATTATAATGTCCCCAGTTTCCGAATTGGTCACATTAAGAGGTATTTTTTCTCCAAGTAAAATGTTCGANAAAGATTCTGTGAGCTGAGCTCTTANGTCTTCCGTTTGATTGCGGTAGTCCTCTTTTATTTGCTTCATCTGCCTACGAAAGTCCGAGGGAGACAGTTTTTCTTGTTCAGCATCNGATCTACTNGATACCTTGATGTCCATTACAATTCCCTGAGTTCCCGAAGGTACTCGAAGAGAACTGTCTTTCACATCTGCAGCCTTTTCACCAAAAATAGCCCGTAATAACTTTTCTTCAGGGGCAAGATCTGTCTCACTTTTTGGAGTAATTTTTCCTACAAGGATATCGCCGGGCTTAACTTCCGCACCAATTCTTACTATACCGAGATGGTCAAGATTTCTTAGTGCTTCTTCGCCGGCGTTTGGAATGTCCCTTGTAATTTCTTCAGGACCTAATTTTGTATCTCTTGCGGTTACCTCGAATTCCTCAATGTGAATCGATGTGTAAGTATCATCCTTAACAATCTTTTCTGAGATTAAAATAGCATCTTCAAAATTATATCCCTTCCAGGGCATGAATGCGACAAGGATATTCCGCCCGATCGCAAGCTCTCCGTTTTCAGTACTTGCTCCATCTGCAAGTGCCTGACCAAGTTTTACTTTATCNCCTTTGCGAACGATTGGCTTTTGATTGAAACATGTGCCAGCATTGGAACGAAGAAATTTCCGTAAATCATAGCAGTAGATACCGCGCTTGTGATCGCTGCGCGGTTCTTTGAGGAAGCGGGGCGGTAGAGTCCCATCGTCTGATACCACGATCCGGTTACCATCAGCAATTGCGACGACACCTTCCGACTCAGATATGGTAACAGTTTTTGAGTCCTCTGCGACTTTGCTTTCAATTCCAGTGCCAACAAAAGGAGATTCGGTTTGCAAAAGTGGGACTGCCTGACGTTGCATGTTAGCACCCATTAGGGCACGGTTTGCATCATCATGTTCAATGAAAGGAATAAGTCCAGCAGCCACAGAAACCACCTGCTTAGGTGAAACATCCATGAAATTAATTTCGTCAGGTTCATATTCCTGAACTTGATCCCGATATCGACAAGTTGGTCTTCCTTTAAGCTTCAAAGAGTCAGGATCGATTTCACTGTTGGCCTGAGCGATTATGTATTTTTCTTCCTCAAATGCGTTTANNTAGACCACATTTTTTGGATTTTTATCAACCACGCCTGAGGTTACCCGGTGATAAGGGGACTGAAGAAACCCAAACTGGTCTATCTTGGCATAAGTAGAAAGAGTATTAATTAAACCAATATTCGGGCCTTCCGGGGTCTCGATTGGACAAATTCTTCCGTAGTGGGTTGGATGTACATCTCTAACTTCAAAACCAGCCCTTTCTCGATTTAAGCCACCAGGACCTAGAGCCGAAAGCCTTCTCTTATGGGTCATCTCAGCCAACGGATTTATTTGATCCATAAATTGACTCAGTTGGCTTCTTGCAAAAAAGTCTCTGATGACTGTGGTTAAGGCTTTAGGGTTGATAAGTTTTCCTGGAGATAAACTTTCAACACCTTGATCATAAAGAGTCATGCGTTCACGAACCACTCTTTCAGTTCTTGCTAGACCACTTCGGCAAACATTGGCTAATAACTCACCAACTGTGCGTACGCGTCGGTTACCAAGATGGTCGATATCATCAATACCCATATCAAATATTGACCCTGCATCCTCACGTGCCATTTGCTCATCTGTTTTGCCACGCTTTAAATCAGTAAGCTTACGTGTTGCAGCAACTAAATCTTCCACAGTTGTCACACGCACTTCTAAAGGAGTATCCAAGCCAAGCTTAAGGTTTAACATGTGCCTGCCCACTTTTGCCAAATCATATCGTTTGGAATCAATAAACAATCGATTGATTAATGCCTCCGCATTCGCTTTGTGAGGGGGTTCACCAGGACGCAACTTTTTGTAAATTTCTTTGAGAGCTTCCTCTTTATTCTTCGAGGTGTCTTTTTTCAGACAACGAATGATTGCACCATCGTCCACGCTAGTATCAATCGCTCTAAGAGTTTTTTCACCAGCCTTAACAAAGGCACGCAGGTAGGTTTTGGTTAATGGTTCAAATGCCTTAGCTAAAACTACCCCTTTAGCACGATCAAACATAGGTTCTACAAGAACATAGTTTGAGACATTTTCCTTGTTGATAAGGTCATTAATAGACAAGGTTTCGATATCATAGAAAAGATCTATGATTTTTTGGTCTGAATCCTTATCCTTATCGGGATCCCAGTCCATCAGTGCTCGAAGAAATGTGGTAATAAGAAATTTTCTTCTCCTTCTTCTTCTATCTAAATAAACATAAAGCAACTCATGCTGATCGAACTGGGCTTCAATCCAGGTTCCTCGATCTGGGATGATACGAAAGCCATGCAAAATTTTACCACTGGTGTGAGTAGATTCTTCAAAACTAACACCTGGTGAACGGTGGAGTTGACTGACAACCACACGTTCCGCACCGTTTATAATAAAAGATCCACGTTCGGTAATGATGGGCAATTCGCCCATAAAAATTTCTTCCTCACTGTAAAAAGGCTTATTTTGACCTTCGATTTCCAGCCGTAACCTTAGCTTTACCTGTAGCGGTGCAGAGTAAGTGCATTTTTGATCTATACATTCAACTTCGGAAAGTTTGGATTCGCCAATTGAATAACTAACATACTCCAATCTCGACTTTTCGTCGTAACTAAGAATAGGAAAAATCTCACGAAAAACTGCTTCCAGCCCATCATGCTGACGATGAGTAGAAGGTACATCCCTTTGAAGAAAATGATGAAATGAATCAACTTGGTTTTGGATAAGGTTGGGCGGGTCAATGACTTCCTGAAGTTTTCCGAAGTTTTGTCTTTTCGTATATTCCATGGCTAGAGTGGGGATGTAGAAGATGAAAGAGGGGGCAATATAAACGGAAAAGCCGCCGGCACTGGACCGGACGGCTATTCCAAATATTTTAGAGAAATAGTGACATTACTTGATTTCTGCTTTTGCACCAGCAGCTTCAAGCTTCTTGGCTACTTCCTCAGCGTCTTCCTTGGAAACACCTTCTTTAACTGGTTTAGGTGCACTTTCTACTAATTCCTTTGCTTCCTTAAGCCCAAGACCAGTAATGGCACGAACTTCCTTAATAACGGAAATTTTGTTTCCTCCAAGCTCGGAGAGGATGACATCAAACTCGGTTTTTTCCTCAGCGGCTCCACCTTCGCCGTCTCCACCACCTGCAGGGGCAGCGACAGCAACAGCGGCTGGTGCTGCTGCACTCACGCCCCATTTGTCTTCGAGCTCTTTTACGAGATCGGCAATTTCAATGACGGATTGACCACTGAGCCAATCGATTACTTGTTCTTTTGTTATATCTGACATAATTAGTTACCTCCTTGCCTGAATAGCATTAGTACCATTTTAGGCGTTTAAGAGCACTGCTCCTAATATCTTCTAGGTTGGTGGTTAACGGTTGATGGGTGAAATTGGACCATTCGTAAAGAGGTCCTAAATTATTTATCCTCCTTTGCTTTAGCTTGAAGCACATTTAAGAATCCTTGTGCAGGACGATTTAAAATAGAAACTACCTGCACCGCAGGAGAATTCATCAAGGATAAAAGCTGGGCACGGATAATTTCCAGACTTGGGAGTTTGGAAAGCTGAACTACTTCATCTGCCGAAAGCATACGCTCTCCCAGGACACCGCCTTTGACTGTGACTTTCTCAGTTGTTTTAAAATATTTTCCTAGGTCCTTTGCCACGCCTGAGGCATCATCACCTCCGACAATAATTGCTGTGTGCCCAGTCAAGTATTCGGAGAGGTCCGGAAGGTTTTTTTCTTTTGCAGCAAGTCGCAGTGATGAGTTTTTNACTACATGAAATTCGGCACCTCTTTCCGCAAGCTTAGCCCTAAGATCGGAAGTTTGTTCCGAATTTATACCTTTGTAATCTGTAAGGAAAAAGTAGGTCGATTTTTCCAAATGATTGCTTGCTTCACGAATTAAATACTCTTTTTCGGGTCTCATAATCAGGGTCTCAAAATGGTTAACTTAATTATATTCAATCAATAAACTGGGGCTCATCGAGCTACTGATGTGGACGCGCTTGATAAATTTTCCCTTGAAGCCATCAGGGCGAGCATCATTTACTGCCTGCAGGGCAGCTTCCGCATTTTCGATTAATTTGGGTGATTCAAATGAACGCTTGCCCACAAGAACTGACATTGCTCCGGTCTTGTCCATTTTAAATTCTACGCGGCCTGACTTCACTTCTTTGACCGCCGAACTGAGGTCATCAGTTACTGTGCCTGCCTTTGGGGTGGGCATTAGTCCACGGGGACCAAGCACCCGTGCGACAGATCTGACCTCTTTCATGGCACTTGTTGTCGAAAGTGCTACATCAAAATCAACCCACCCATCTTTAACTTTCTTGATAAGATCTTCTAAACCAGCAAAGTCAGCACCGGCCGCTAAAGCCTCGTCGGGTTTGTCGGTAAAAACAAGTACTTTTACCTCCTTACCGCTACCGTGTGGTAGGTTTACAGTTCCCCGAACCGCTTGGGAACTTTGCTTTGGATCAACGCCTAATGAAATTGATACCTCCACAGATTCATCAAATTTTGCTTGGTCAAAACTGTTTAAAATTTCAATAGCATTGCTGATGGTATAGGAGTCAGTGGAGGTTTTTTTCTCCAATGAATTTTGATATCGTTTACTTCGAGTTTTCATATGCTTTCTAGATGACCTCAATTCCCATGCTTCGGGCGGTGCCTTCAATAATTCGGCAGGCTGCTTCGTCACTATTGGCATTGAGGTCTTCTTTTTTGGTGTTAGCAATTTCAAGAACTTGATCTTTAGTTACTTTTCCGACTTTATCTCTGTTGGGTATAGATGACCCCTTGGCCAATCCGGCAGCTTTTTTAAGAAGTACAGACGCAGGCGGGGATTTAAGTATAAAACTAAAGGAACGATCTGCATAAACCGTAATGACAACCGGTAATATTAAACCAGCCTTATCTTTGGTCTTGGCATTAAACTCCTTACAAAAACCCATGATATTAACACCTTGGGCACCAAGAGCGGGACCGACCGGTGGAGCAGGATTTGCCGCTCCAGCAGGTAATTGTAACTTTATTTGACCAACAGCTTTTTTAGACATAATAATTATTCTTCTTCGGCCTTTTCAACTTGCCAAAATTCTAATTCAACAGGAGTAAACCTACCGAATATTGAAACAGAAACTTTGAGTGTGCCTTTGGCGGCATCAATCTCATCAATTTCACCGGTAAGATTTAAAAACGGACCATCTAAAATTTTAACCACTTCTCCAACTGAGAATTTCACTTTTGGTACCTCTTTGCCGGCGGCGTCTTGAACTTGCCTTAAAATCCTTCCGATCTCATGGTCGGCAAGAGGTGTGGGGTTGTCGCGACCAATGAAATTGATGACTCCGTCTGTTTCTTTGATCTTGTACCATGGATCTTTAAGCAACATGCCATGACGATCGAACAATTTCATCTCAACAAAGACATAACCTGGGTAGAATTTTCTATCCCGCTGCATTTTCTTTCCATTTTTAACCTCAGAAACGGTTTCTATGGGTACGAGCACTTCCTTTAGACAATTTGCAAACTCTTCATCCTCTTCTTTGTACTTGTTTAAGTAACGGCTGACTTTGTCTTCGTGATTAGAAAGGCACTGTAGAGCATACCAATTATGTTCGGATATTGAAGTTTCGCTCATAGGAAATAAAGTCTGCTAGTTCCTTAATAATTGAGTAGCATACTCAATCCAGTTGGATAAAGAAAAGTCAGCAACTGATATGAAAAGCCCAAGTATAAAAACCCCAGCCACAACGACGGCTGTAGAACCACGGAGTTCATGGAAATCGGGCCATGTTGCCTTGCGGAGCTCAGACATGGTTTCTTTATAAAATGTTCTGACTTTTGTAAAAGGATTCAAGGAATGTGATTAAATGTATTTGGTTGGTGGCGGGAGAAGAGGGACTCGAACCCCCAGCCTACGGTTTTGGAGACCGGTGCTCTACCAGTTGAGCTATTCTCCCAACGCAACCAAATTAGGAACGAATTCTATACGATTTCGGAGATATTTCCTGCTCCAATTGTCTTACCACCCTCACGAATGGCAAAACGTTGACCAGGCTCCATGGCAATCGCTTTTTGTAATTCGATGTTAACTGCCAAATTGTCTCCAGGCATGACCATTTCAACTCCTTCTGGCAGTTCAACTATTCCAGTTACGTCGGCAGTGCCGAAAAAGAATTGCGGACGATAACCCTTAAAGAAAGGTGTGTGCCTTCCGCCTTCTTCTTTGTTCAATACATAAATCTGTGCTTTAGCTTTGGTATGGGGCTTGATGCTTCCGGGTGCAGCCAAAACATGACCTCTTTGAATTTCATCCTTTTCTATACCCCGAACAAGGATTCCTACATTGTCACCAGCTTGACCTTGGCCAAGTTCTTTGCGAAACATTTCAACACCAGTGCAGGTGGTCTTCTTTGAGTCACCAAGACCAACGATTTCAACTTCTTCACCTACCTTGATTACTCCACGTTCGATACGCCCAGTGGCTACGGTACCACGTCCAGTAATAGAAAATACATCCTCCACTGACATAAGGAAGGGTTTTTCGGTGTCACGAACTGGTTCTTCAATTTCAGAATCAATCGCCTCCATAAGTTTTTGGATTGCACCCAAACCTAAATCACTTTCATCATTCTCTAGTGCTTTTGTAGCAGATCCACGGATGATTTGGGCATTATCTCCATCGAATTCGTATTTACTCAAAAGATCGCGAATCTCCATGTCCACAAGCTCTAAGAGTTCTTCATCATCTCCGGTCATCAGGTCGCACTTATTCAAGAAGACAACGAGATTTGGAACATCTACTTGTCGTGCAAGTAGTATGTGCTCGCGGGTTTGGGGCATTGGTCCAGTGGTCGCATCAACCACGAGGATTGCTCCATCCATTTGGGCTGCACCAGTGATCATATTTTTAACAAAGTCAGCGTGTCCGGGACAATCGACATGAGCATAGTGACGGGTATCTGACTCGTACTCAACATGAGAAACTGCGATAGTAACAATCTTGGAGGCATCGCGTACTGTACCTCCCTTAGCAATATCTGCATAAGTTTTAACCTCTGCTAGTCCTTTTCTCGCTTGAGCGTGGAGGATAGCAGTAGTAAGGGTTGTTTTACCATGGTCGACGTGACCGATAGTACCGACATTGACGTGAGGTTTATTGCGTTCGAACTGTTCTTTGGCCATTGGTTTGACTTGTTATTAATGATGTGTGATGGAGCCCACGAGCGGATTTGAACCGCCGACCTCGTCCTTACCAAGGACGCGCTCTACCGACTGAGCTACATGGGCGGAAAATCATGGGGGTTAAAATTTGTGAGAAAAGGAATTAAAATAGATTTATTATTTAAGCTGTCAAGAAAAGACTATCCTCATTATTTGAGCGATTGAGCTTGAAGTGAGGGAGGTGTTTGAATTAAAAGTAATCCCAATATTTTTTGCGGGCGTAGCTCAGTTGGTAGAGCACCACCTTGCCAAGGTGGATGTCGAGGGTTCGAATCCCTTCGCCCGCTCCACTTTACCGCAATTGTTCAATAACCCCTGGCTTGCAGGCCAAAATATTTGAATAGTCTGAATTACCGAACTGGTGGAGCTCAATCCCTGCACCAAGCAATATAGGAACAAGTGGGATAATATCGTATGGTTTTAAACCTGTGTCTGCCATTAGTTCTGCCTCTCCTCTGCATAACATATAGTACCCAAAGCAATCTCCCCAAGTTCTCCCAGTGGCACCAAGTGATATAGCTTTTTCCCAAAATTTACCTATCACTGAGGCTTCGATCGTCTGTTGGTCCGTGGTCAATACCAATGATTTTTGCCATGACAAATGTTGTTTTACTTCAAGCGGTTTGCCATTTAATAAGGCCACAGAACCATTCCCGGAAATCCAACAGTTTGTAATCATTGGCAGGCGAAGAAAGCCATATTTGGGTTCATTTTGCTCGGTAAGTCCAATAAGAGTGCCGTAAAGCGGGACCCCCTTTGTGAAACCAAGTGTTCCATCTATCGGATCCAAGATCCATTTAAATTTAGCCTCGGGGTTGTGGGGGGATCTTTCTTCGCCCAAAATTCCATGTTCAGGAAATGTGCTCGCAATACAATTCCTTAGCTCATCTTCAATCAGAAAATCAAGAGGAGTAACCTCTGTTCCATCGTTCTTATAGCAAATTGTTAGGTCATCTCTTTGTTCGGACAATTTTCCTGCAATAAACTCTGTAATGTTTACACAAAATTTAGTAAATTCTTCAAATGATAGCATGTAAACTCAAGAATGGGAGGGTTATTGATTTTGAAGGTTCAAAAAATTCAGGCATTCAGCAGGCTTCTTACATTGATTTTGTTAACTTCGATATAATCAATTATAGTGAATTTTTATGCTCTGATGGGGTTTTTAGTGATTGGCTGATCACAAATACATCTTCATACAAAATAGATTATTGGGTGGCACACAATGCTAATGTGGAACAAAACCTAATCAAGCGACACACACCTTATAAAAGGAAAATTTCTTCAAGTTCTAACCAAATTATCTGGGGGCCATGGATTGATTCTCTGGCAGTTTACAAAACACTCTATCCCAAGCTCAATGATTACAGCTTGCAAAGCTTAAGTTCTGAGTTTTTACAAAAAGAAAAAATAGGTCATTTGGTCTCTAAGATGTGTAATCGTACCGGAAAGAGATTCCACCAATCTATGTATGATTGTATAATTACCTTCCTTCTGCTTAAGCGATTAAATAACTGTGTCGACCTAAACCTCTTCCTGAGCTAAAATTTCAGAAGATTCACTACCTTTGGTTGTATCACTGGATTCTTCGGCCTCAGTATCCTCATCAAGCATCACAACCTCTGAGACACCAACCAGGTGATCTCGATCTGAAAGACCAATTAACTTTACACCTTTGGAACCACGATTGGTTTCACGAATGTTTGTCACCTTGCATCGAACTGCTTGACCTTTTTTGGAAAGCATTAGTATTTCACTATCCTGGGCAACGCTCAGAGAATCACACACTGCTTCAGTGTTCATGGCAGTTACACCCTGACCTCCCCGCTTACGAGGAGATGTATCCTCATTTCCGTCTCCACCGCCATTTGGAAGAAAAGACGAAAATCTCGTCCTTATGCCAAGTCCGTTACGACCACAAATTAAGAGTAACCTAGAATCGTCAACGACAAGCATGTTAACCACCTTGTCTGCAGGTTTAAGTCTGATACCCCTAACACCTCGAGTTGCTCTTCCTTGGTTTCTTAATTGATCACAGGAAAACCTAAGTCCTTTGCCATTTTTAGTGAGTATTAATAAATGATCATCGGGCTTTGCAAGCATCGCTTTTAATACACGGTCTCCTTCATCGATATTAATTCCAATAATACCTCCCTTACGATGATTCTTGTATTCCTTGATTAGGCTCTTTTTGACGACACCATTTTGAGTGCATAGCACGATAGATTCATCAGATTCAAAATCATTAATTATGAGAACAGCAGCAATCTTCTCATCTTTTTGCATATTGAGAAGATTTATTATGTTCCTTCCTTTTGAAGTTCTTGATGCTTCAGGAATTTCATATGTTTTTTCAACATAAACGCGCCCATTGTTCATGATAAACATGAGTGTATCATGGGCATTACAAGTATGTAAAATATCGATAGGATCTTCATCCTTAAGACCACTGCCGATGACTCCCTTCCCCCCGCGGTTCTGAACCCTGAACTCTTCAACTGAGGTTCGCTTAATAAACCCAGTTTTGGTGACTGTGATTACGCATCCATCATTGGGAATCAAATCTTCCATTCGTACATCGCCATCAAATTCTGCAATTTCACACCTGCGAGAATCAGCGTATATTCCTTTAAGATCGTTTAATTCATTTTTAATAAGTTCTAAAAGTACATGTTCATTATTGATAATGTTCCTGAGATCTTCAATTATTGTCATCAACTCAGCATATTCAGCATCTATTTTCTCACGCTCCATACCAGTTAATTGATATAGCCTTAAGTCTAAAATTGCATTAGCTTGCCTTTCACTTAAATTGAATTTTGTGCTCAATTTTTCCTTAGCTTCATTTCTATTAGAAGAAGCGCGTATTATACGCACAAATTCATCTAAATTATCTAGTGCAATTTTATAGCCTTCAAGAATATGTGCTCTATCTTCAGCTTTTCTTAATCTGTATTGTGTTCTCCTAAGTGTAACATTTCGGCGATGCTCAATATAGCATTGGATTGCCTCTTTAATGTTTAATTGGCGTGGTCTTAATCGGTCGAGTGCAAGTAGGATCACCCCAAAGCTACTTTCAAGTGCGGTAAGTTTAAAAAGTTTATTTATGGTAACGCGTTCAATTTCTCCAAGCTTTAACTCAATCACAATGCGTGTCTCTTCAGTAGACTCATCGCGTAGGTCGCTAACTCCATCAAGTATTTTCTCCTTCACTAGATCTGCAATTCGAGTAACCAGGGTAGCACGATTCACATTGTAAGGGATGTGAGTGATTACTAACTGCTGCTTGCCATTAGGGAGTTCCTCGATGTCTAAGCTACCACGCATCCGCACAATCCCTCTGCCTGTTTTCATGTAGGATTCAATCCCAGATTTACCCGATATGCTTCCACCAGAAGGAAAATCAGGACCTGGTAATATTTTCATAATATCGTCAATCTCTATTGAGGAATCATCAATAACAGCACATACAGCATCAATTAACTCACCTAAATTATGTGGTGGTATATTGGTTGCCATACCAACAGCAATACCAGTGGATCCGTTCATAAGCAGACTGGGCAAAGCGGAGGGTAGTACGGTTGGTTCAGTTGAACTCTCCTTATAATTTGGTGCAAAATCAACAGTATCTTCGTCTATATCACGAAGAAGTTCTTCCGATAATTTTGTTAGTTTACACTCAGTGTATCGATATGCTGCAGCTGAGTCTCCATCCACAGATCCAAAATTTCCCTGTCCATCCACTAATGGGTATCTCATAACCCAGGGTTGTGCCATTCTTACTAAGGTATCATAAACGGAACTGTCGCCATGAGGATGATAATTTTTCAAGACTTCCCCAACAACACCGGCACACTTGTCGTATGCTCGATTGTGAAGCAGACCCTCTCTTAACATGGCGTATAATACTCTTCTTTGTACAGGTTTAAACCCATCCCTTACATCAGGTAATGCTCTGCTTACAATGACCGACATCGAATAATCGATGTAGGCTTTTTGCATGATATCGCTAATATTTTCCTTCATATATAAAAATAGTTGAATTTTAAGCGTCTAAAAAACTAACATTTAATGCATTATCTTCTATAAACATTCGTCGGGGGGCAACTTCTTCACCCATTAAGGTAGTAAAGATCTCATCGGCTGCCACTGCATCTTCAATTTCCACCCTAACTAGAGTTCGGGTAGATGGATCCATAGTAGTCTCAAATAATTGCTTAGGGTTCATTTCACCTAAACCCTTATATCTTTGAATTTGTAGTCCTTTTCTTCCTAGTGTTCTTAGTTTTTGCAAATAATCACTTATACCTGCAATGCCATCAGTCTGAGCATCAGAATCCTTGCAATCATTTAGTTGGTAGGATGCTTGGGCAGCATCGGAAATAAAAAAAGTAAAATCTAAACCTAAGTCGTTGGCATTCGCGATCAATTTTTCTAGCTCGTTGGACTCAAATATTTCATAAATGTCAATTCTTTGAGAAAAAGTAACGCCATTACGCTCTATTTCCCTACTGAGAGAATTGTCATCTGGATCATCGAAATTTAGCCCCTGTGAAGTCATGAAACCTATCTTGGCATCAAGATCTGCAAGGAAACGGATTTCCTCTTCGTTTCCTACCCTCATTCTCGCTACATATTTAGGCAGTTTACCAGTGCTTTTTTCAAAATGTTTGAGTAGTCGATCTAAATTAAATCCGTATCTACCAAGATTTTTTCCAATTTGTTCAATTTTTAATAATAATGCATTTATTTTAGCAAGGGCTTCATCATTAAATACATAATTGTCTGCTCTTCTTTCTAATTGCATATCTTCACATCCAAGCTTGATCAAAATTTGACTCATCTCAAAATCATCTTGAATGTATTGTTCTGTTTTTCGCCGTTTAATTTTATAGAGTGGAGGCTTAGCAACATATACATATCCATTTTCAATTAAACCCCTCATTTGCCTGAATATAAATGTTAGCAGCAGTGTTCTTATGTGTGCACCATCAACATCAGCATCAGTCATTATAATAATTTTATGGTATCTTGCTTTAGCAGCATCGAAAGAACCCTCACCTTCATGATCACCAATTCCTGTACCTACTGCTGTGATAAGACTTCTGATTTCGGCGTTGTTTAAGACCTTATCTAACCTAGCTTTTTCTACATTGAGCAACTTCCCTCTTAGTGGCAAAATAGCTTGGGTTAAGCGATCTCTTCCCTGCTTTGCGGACCCGCCAGCAGAATCTCCTTCAACAATATACAATTCGCTTAGGGAAGGATCTTTCTCCGAACAGTCAGCTAACTTACCAGGAAGGCCCCCACCTGAGAGCGCTCCTTTTCTAACAGTCTCTCTCGCTTTTCGTGCCGCTTCCCTAGCTCGTGCGGCATGAATGACTTTTTGCACGATCATTTTTGCATCTTCAGGCGTAACCTCAAAATAATGCTTTAATTTTTCGCCTACTATTTTTTGTACAATTCCATCAACTTCTCGATTGGATAGTTTCGTTTTAGTTTGCCCCTCAAATCTGGGTTCAGGCACTTTTACTGAAACAACAGCGGTAAGACCTTCTCGCACATCGTCTCCCGTCAAGGAGAGCTCTTTTTCTTTAAGTAAATCATTTTGACGGGCATAGGAATTAATCACACGTGTTAACGCCGTTCTAAATCCCGAAAGGTGCGTCCCTCCTTCTATGTTGTGAATAGAATTAGCATAGGCATACAACTGGTCATTAAAGGAGTCGTTGTAAATCATAGCAATCTCAACCATAATCAATCCATCACCTGATTCTGGAGGTGCTTCTCCTGAAAATGCGATTGGTTCATTGATTAGGCAGATTTTATTTTTGTTCAAATATTCCACATACTCAGAAATTCCATTTTCAAAGAGGAAGCTTTCCTTTCTAGAATCTTTTTCTTCTTCGAGGTGAATTTTGACACCAGGATTAAGAAACGCCAATTCTCTTAGTCTTTTTGCCAATAATTCAAATTTGAATTCTCGGGTTTCCTCAAATATTTGATCATCTGGCATAAATGTTATTTTTGTTCCCGTTGAAGATGCATCTCCAATAATTCTCAGCTCCTGAGTGGTTTTTCCTCTGGAGAAGGCCATTTGGTGGAGCTTCCCTTCACGTCTTACTTCTGCGATAAACCACTCAGAAACGGCGTTAACGCATTTTGCACCAACTCCGTGCAGTCCACCTGAGACTTGGTAAGCTCCTTTTCCAAACTTTCCTCCAGCATGAAGGTTTGTTAGAACCAGTTCTAACGCCGGCATATTATGCTTGGGGTGAATGTCTACTGGTATTCCGCGGCCGTTGTCTTGAATGGTGCAAGATCCATCAGCATGAAGTACCACCGATACCTCGCTACAGAAACCCGCTAGTGCCTCATCAATCGAATTATCAACTATTTCAAAAACGCAGTGATGCAGCCCTCTCTCATTGGTATCACCGATGTACATATCGGGTCTCTTGCGAACACCTTCTAAACCCTCCAATTTTTGGATTTGGGAGGAATCATAATTATCTTTTTCGGCTTTATCTGAATCGGTCATAATAAATTTTCTAAATTAAGCACACAGTCTATTAGTGCAACTTATGGGTGTGGTGTCACAGGCTTTTTTAAATTCTTCTTTAGAACTAATCTTTTATACATTACTTATTTTGCTCCTAAGCAGAATAATGGTCAAGAGGGTAATTGCATTTTAACTCGCCTCATTGCTAACCTTGCATATAAATGTTTATTTTTATATATATTTACACAAAATACTCTTAGTGAGTATTTTATGCACATACTACCTTGGTCTTATTTTACCTCTTTTGGCAAATTTTGGTGTAAAGACTTTCGGACCGGATTAAATCTTCAGGAAATCCACAATGTTAACCAAAACATTTTGCGGAATTAGCAAAAAAAATCTTTTATTGATTTTTGTATTTTTGAATCCAAAAGTAAGTAGAATTCAGGACATTCAATAAGTAAATTTCATAGAAATTTCTATTTTATGGAAAGAAACTCCAAAGGTAGCCAACGATCGAAATTGTCCCAATAAAATAAATGAGCATTGGCCATATACCAAACTTTGCAAAATCCTTGAACCTATATCCGCCCACAGTGTAAACAAAGGTATTTGTTTGGTATCCTATTGGGGTAATAAAGCTTGCTGAGGCAGCAATACAACATGTCAAAACAAAAGCTTTGGCTTCACTTGTGCTCAACCCAAATTGAAATGCCACCATTAATGCAACAGGTGTCATTATTGCAATTGTGGCATTATTTGAAAGCAATTCCGTCATGAGGGCGGTGAAAAGATAGAGGATAATCAGCGAACCTATTACCTGCCATTCTTTGCTTAAGCCCGTGGTAGAAGTGGTTTTAATCAAATCAGCCAATAATGCGGAACCACCACTTTTCTCCATAACTAAGCCCAGGGCAAGCATGGCATAGATTAGCAGCAATAAATTCCATTCAACCGACCGAATTGCTTCCCTAAAGCTTATCGAATTGCTCAAAATTAAAAATGCCGCTGAGAGTATTGCAACTGCATATAGGGGCAAGATTCCTAATGTGGCGATTGCAATGATAGCCAGGAGGGCTCCCACTGCAAAAGCTGATTTAATCGGCTTTTTATCAACAAGCAGCGGTGCGTTGTCTAAAAGTACTGCCTCATGAGAACCTCGCAAACTTTCCACGCTCGACTCTGAACCAAGCAGCAGAAGAGTATCGCCAATTTCCAATTTTAGTTGATCTAACCTTAGACGAAGATTTTTGCCCCTCCGATGTAAGGCGACCACTGTTAGGTTAAAACGACCACGGAAATCTGCCTCAGCAAGAGTCTGAGATAGCAACCCTGAAGTAGGTTTTATCATTGCCTCAACCATAACTGCCTCTGAGGTATTGATTTGTTCGATTCCTAAGTCAGCTTGATCAAAAAATTTAAAGCCCTGAACCTCTCGTGCATCAATTAACCCTTGAGGCTTGCAAGAAAGGATTAAACGATCCCCCGCAGAAAGTTCAACCTCTGCCAACGGTGTTGATAGGCTCTTTCCTTCACGCACCACATCCAATAACCTCACACCAGTTATGTTGGATATTGTGGCATTTTTTACCACTTGGCCAACCATCGAGGAATTTTTTATTACAATTGCCTCCGAGATAAACTCCTTGCGGTCTATATCTGCCAAAATTTTACTTAATGCTTCTCGTTCGGGCAGAAGTTTCTTTCCAAAAAGAATTACGAAGCCAATACCTAAAATCATCAAAGGAAATCCTATTTTTGTTAACTCGAACATATCCATCGGCCCCATATTAGGATAGATGCTTGAAGAGGACATAAAACCACTTGCAAGAATATTGGTGCTGGTACCAATGAGCGTGCAGCAGCCCCCAAAAATCGATGCATATGAAATGGGTAGTAATAATTTTGAAGAAGCAACCCCAAGAGTTCGTGAAAGTCCGATTGCCACAGGTAGTAGAATTACCACAACGGGGGTATTATTGATAAAGGCGGAAAAGCAGGCCACCGCCGTTAGCAATAATAACATAAATGGATGAAAACCCATGCGGGTTAATTTCTCCAGATAACTGGTTAATCTTTCGATAATACCTTGCTTGCTCAAAGCACCGCTTACAATAAACATAGCTAATATGGCTAAAGGTGCCTCACTGGAAAAGATCAGCAAAAGTTCTTTTGCATTAGGCCAGTTTTCCATTCCAAATGTGCAAAGAAACAAAACTAAGCCAAGTAAGCATATTGAGGTAACCTCAATTTTGACTTTTTCTAAAGCAAAGCTGGTGATCGCACCTGTCAGCAAAATTAACGCAAGTATGAGCTCGGTTTGTATTAAAGTTTCCACATGGTTTGGGTTATTTAATTAAGTTTGCGAAATCTACGAATTTGGAAATTATCTAATTTTGATTTCGTGTTGTCGAATATATCCTGATTATACCATGACTTATCAGTTTCCCCATCGTCCGCGCCGACTTCGCTCTAACCCAGCGGTTCGAGCCCTTGTCGAAGAGTATCGCCTGACCCCTGCTGACTTTGTTTTGCCTGTTTTTATCACAGATGAATCGATCCCGACGGAAATTATTTCTATGCCTGGCGTTTTTCGGTGGCCGCTTGAACACCTGCAGGATCAATTAAAAATTTGGCGAGATATGGGGATTCGGTCATTCGCTTTGTTTCCTAAAATTGACTCTCACAAAAAAGATGTGACTGGTAGCGAAATTTTGAACCCTAACAGCTTGGTATACCGTGCTGCTAATGCTTTAAGAAACTCAAACCTGGATATCCTGCTTATCGCTGATTTGGCATTGGATCCATACACTACCCATGGACAAGATGGCGTACTTGATGCCAAGGGAAATGTGGATAATGATCGTACTGTTGAAGTACTTGCCAATGCTTCGGTGGTCTGTGCGGATGCCGGTTTTGACTGGGTAGCTCCGTCAGATATGATGGATGGCAGGGTAGGGGTTATCCGTTCGATTTTAGATCAAAACTCTTTTTCCAACACTGGCATTATTTCTTATTCGGCAAAATTCGCTTCTTCTTACTACGGGCCATTCAGATCTGCGATCAACTCTGCCACCATAGGAAAAACGGTCGATAAAAAATCTTACCAACTCAATCCGTCAAATTTTAAAGAAGCAAAAAGAGAGCTTTGGCTAGATTTTGAAGAGGGTGCTGATATGTTGATGGTAAAACCAGCTGAGCCTTATTTGGATGTAATTTCCTATGCTAGTAAAAATATTAATCTTCCTATTGCAGCGTATCAGGTGTCAGGTGAATACTCTAGAATTATGGCTGCATCCCAATTGGGCTGGCTAGACTGGAAATCTTGTGCCCTTGAATCGTTAGTTAGCATAAAAAGAGCAGGAGCAGATTTGATTTTTAATTATTTTGCTGATCGTATAGCACCAGATCTTTAACCCATCCTAAGAATTAGCCTCATCCGGTGCTCCACCCTCATAGGAAGTTACTTCTTCCTCCCGCTCATCATCTTCTTCCCATTTTAGGTCTTCATCTGGCAAAAGTTTCTCTTCCTTGTCAGAAACTTCCACCAAGTGAGTCTCGAGGTCCGAATAATCTTCCTCCCCTTCCTCGTCTTCATCTTTCTCGTCTTCCAAATCCGAATCGATTTGAAAGCCATCTGGAACAAATTCCAGAATTGCAACTAACTCGTCACTGAAATGGCTACGCCTTCCTTCCAAAAAATCATTATTTTGTTTTTCAGAAAGCACTTCTTCCATTTCCTCGATTGTGTAGGGTTCTGAAAATTCGATAAGGTCATTGAGCATTGCTACCCTTATATGGGTGACATGGCTCAAAAAGTCTGCATACGGGCCCTTTTCTTCATCCAACACATCGGGTAGGGCAAATAACATGTCTTCCGCCTTTAGCAAAGAATCTCTGACCCGTTCAAGTTTGACTTTTTTTTCTGGCACTTCTTCGGAGATCTCAAAGGTAAAAAAAGCTTCATCAACTAATTGGGACTGCAATCCAAACTCGGTCATGGAATCCAGTAATTCGTTAATGTAGATAAATTGTTTTGGGTCAATTATGCCAAGATCTTCTATATCCCAATTCTCCGCATCGCTTATGGAATCAACCCACCATTTACTTTCGTTATCACAACGAACAACACACCAATCTAGACTCGGACTTGTTTTTTTCATTGGATTGCCATAAGAGAAGTTCAAATTGTATGTCAATCAATACTGACAAAATTTTATTTTTCTTTATCCTTATTTTCAGCAAAAAGCCACAGGCAGAATCCAAAATTTACCACTCTTCTCTATGCTTTATAACAATATAATAAAGCCGATTTTATTCTCGTTCGAGCCTGAAACGGCCCATGAACTCGGTGCAAAATCACTTCATTTTCTGGGCAAACTTACACCTATTTGCACCCTCTTACGAAAATTCTTACTTAGCGAGACATGTCCGGTGGAGGTGCTCGGGCTAAAATTTCCAAACTGCGTAGGGCAAGCTGCCGGTCTAGACAAAGATGGCATTTTTCCCTCTGCGTCCGAAGCGATCGGTTTTGGTTTTATCGAAGTTGGTACGGTCACCCCACTTCCACAAGAAGGTAATAACAAGCCCCGTCTTTTTCGCTTTCCGTCTCACCTTGCTTTGGTCAATCGAATGGGGTTTAACAACCACGGGGTGGATGCACTGAAAAAAAGGGTTTCAGTTTCATTTCCGAAGAATCAAAGACAGGTGCCTCTTGGCATTAATTTGGGCAAAGGAAAAACCACACCTTTAGAACTCGCCCTCGAAGATTATTGTGCGGGATTTGACGCTACGGCCCATTTGGCCGATTATATCACCATAAATATAAGTTCTCCCAACACTCCAGATCTAAGAAAATTGCAAAGCGGTGAATTTCTTGACCCCCTCCTTTCAGGAATTAAGGATCACCGAACCAGTTGGGCTAAATTACACAATATGCCTTCACCTCCGTGTTTGTTAAAAATTTCTCCAGATGAAAGTTTCAAAAGTATAGAAACAATCATCAGCAAGGCCGTTGATCACCAATTTGATGGAATAATTGCTTGTAATACATCGATTAAGCAAACGAATCAATTCAGCAAAAACATCACCTTACCGAAAGGGGGTATTAGTGGAAAACCCTTGGAGAACAAAGCTAACGAGGTAATTAAATTTGTCAGTAGGTTGACCAATTCTAAACTGCCAATTATTGGCTCTGGAGGTATTTATGATTATGATAGTGCTCAAAGAAAGCTAGAGGCTGGAGCATGCCTGCTTCAAATATACACCTCTTTTATATTTAATGGTCCGCTTTGGCCCTCTCGCTTGGCCAAGAGGATACCTCTTGCAAAAGAGTGGTAATACCGGAAGTATTAAAGTAGAGATCTTTATTTGACTACATGAGAGGGTTTATACTTATTTGCATAGCCGCACTAATTGCTACCGCTTGCATGTCTTTTTTTATTCTTTTTGAGGGAAATCCCATTCTTTTGAAAAACTGGTGGCAAACGCTGACTCGTGATAGCGAATCTCTCCCATTTGCTCCTTACAACTCTAGGGTTGTTTCAAAGTCAGAAATTCGAACAGAAGAAGCAAATGAGTTAATTATTCTGGATCAGCATCTTTTTTGGAAAGGCAGTGGTGTAAAAATTTTACCGGTCGTTGATGGCGACAATATTGTAAGGGAGTTTAATGTAATCGATGGGGGGAAGGGATATTCAAATCTTGTTGAAGCGTATGTTAGTGGAGCTGGAGGTAACCTTTTTGAGCTTGATCCTGTCGTGGTCAAAAATGGGTCAATTATTGAAGTGCCAATTAAGAAATCAGCCAAATGGCATGAAGAGCCTTTAGTTTACGCTTTTGATGAACCATATCCATTTAGCGGTATTACAGAGAATCAGTATACCGGAGGGCAGCTAATAGAGCAAACTCCCTATCTTTCAGGAAAAATTCACGGGACCAAGAGGCGCTGGAATGAATATGGGATTCCTTTATATTCGAAGGATTTTGTAAATGGAAAAAGAGATGGTACTCACATTTATTGGTTTGAACAAACAAATGATCCAGACGACTATATTCCGATTAAATCAAAATCCGGGGAACTATATCCAACACTATGGATAAAACTAAGGGAAGAAGCAAAAGATAAGTTCAAAGAAGAGTTTGGCACTCACAAAGCAAATGAATGGGTAACTTTTAATTACCGAAGTAACGGGGGAGATTTTCCAGTTCGCTTACTTGAACACTGGAAAAATAACTTGAGACATGGATTATTTGAAGGTTTTGACAGCTTGGGGAACAAGACTTTCAAAGATGACTACAAGATGGGCTTACGGGTAAAACATAAAACCTTCGATAAAACGAAAAAGTAATGTGGTGCTCAAGGGGGGACTCGAACCCCCACGCCTTTCGGCACTAGATCCTTAGTCTAGCGCGTCTACCAATTCCGCCACCTGAGCAAAGTGAGGAACAATATTAGTTATTGTGTGATTACGCAAGAAAGTAGTTTTGGTTAAAACAAAAATCCCTATTCACTGCTAATTTCTGAAAAAGTAATGGACCGGTTACCGTCCTTTAAAGCATTGATTTCGAAGCAATAATGGTCTGCCTCAACGTCAAGAATCTGCGGGGAACACCATTCAATCAGTAATAAAAATTCATCACCAAGCAAAGGAGTAATTTCTGTATCCAAGAATTCCTCATTGAGAGAACATCTGTAAAAGTCACAATGAATAATGTTATTTTTTCCTGGAAGTTTGTTAACCAAACCAAAACTTGCACTTTGGATAGCTTCAGACCCGTAAAATCTTGTAAGAGTCCTTGCAAAAGTTGTTTTTCCTGAGCCCATTGAACCATTTAAAAATATAACTATTTTGGGATGATTTTTAATTGCTTTGTATATTGTACGAGCAATTTCAGTGTAATCCTTATTGCATGGTATAATTTGATTTATCATAAAATTAAATAAATCATTAATCCATTAAATAATGCGTGTAATATAATAGATGGTAAAACAGATTTTGTTAATATAGCAATAATACCTAGGGTTATACCTAAAACAAATAAAGTGGGTGAGACTAGTATATTTAAATGAATGATTGAGAAGTAAATTGAAGACAAAAGAACAGCCCAAAAAGACCCAATTATTAATTTAATGGTACTTAATAATATACCTCTAAAATAAATTTCTTCAATAACAGGTGCCAACAGACATAAGGACAATATTTTCGAAATAGTAATACTATTTTCATCTTTTATACTTACAACAGACTGCTGAGGAGTAAAATCAAACAGAAGAAAGGAGCTAAAATAATTAATAAAAGCAATTACAGGAACTAAAAGAAGGAGGATATATATAGTAATCTTTATTGATTCTCTAAAACATGATCTAAAATTAATCATACTCTTACTGCCTACAAAGAAAAGAGCCATTACTAAAGGGCTCAGCAAAGGGAATAAAAATGTGGTTCCAGCAACAAAAACTGTAATTAAGTAAAGTGATTTTCTTTCAACAATGACCGCTCGTTTTACTTTTGGACCCACTTAATTATTTCTATTTTTGTAAAATTTTACTATATTTTGATATCAATAGATTGAAAGGCGATCCTGCCAGCACTTGTTGTGAAAATTATTTTATTTGTAAAACGATAATTATCCATCGGGGAATTACGGGATAAACTTTCCCCGTGTTCTGGGTTGTATGTCCAATTTTCTTTACGCTTAATCACAACAAATTCCGCCTCAGACCCATCTCGTAGAGATGGTTGATTTAATCCCAGTATATGGTGTGGTTTGTAAGACATTTTCTCAACAACCAATTGAAATGGATCCTTTTCTTCGACAGCCTCGATAAAAGTTAATAATGCAGTCTCAAGGCCAGTTGCTCCTTTAGGTGCAAGGTCAAATTCTACATCCTTTAGATGTTCAGAGTAGGGTTCATGGCTCGAATTACAGGCGTCAATAATGCCACTTTTAATTCCCTCAATTAGCGCTTTCCTGTCAATCTCTTCTCTTAATGGCGGGTTTGTTTTCGCAGATGTATTATACTGGCTTATTTCTCCTTCTGTTAAAAGTAAATGATGTGCGGAAACATCTGCAGTTACTGGTATTCCATATTCTTTTGCCTGTTTAACTAACTGGACTGAACCTGCTGATGACAATGAACTAAGATGTATTGGCACACCCAGATGCCTTGCAATCAAAGTAGCTCGTTGCACTGCCATTTCTTCTGACATTCTGGGGTTTCCTGCCAATCCCATTTTTAAACTTAATGGACTTTCATGAGCATCACTATTTTTGGATAAGTAAGAATCCTGAGGAAAGTCGATAACGGCTAGTCCGAACATTTTTGCATACTTAATTGCATTAGTAAAAATTTCGTTATTGGCCGGTGAATTTGGACAATCTGTTACCGCTACCACACCTACATCCTTCAATGATCCTAATGGTGCAATGCTTTCGCCTTTGGAACCAAGTGTCAGGCAGCCACTTAGATATACTTTAATTTGTGATGTTTGTTTAATGCGGTCTTGAATATATCGAATGGTGGCAGGGCTATCTGAATAGGGGCTCGTATTAGGCATAACTAATATCGAAGAAAATCCTCCTTTTGCCGCTGCCCTTGTTAGGCTTTCAACGCTTTCGCTTTTACTTGCACCTGGAACTCTGTTGTGTGCTCGCAGATCTAATAAACCTGGAAGAACAACATGGCCTTTTATATTATGAATCTTTTTTGATAGCCCTTCCTTGGGTAGGTTATGATAAATCTTGCCCTTTCGAATATGCAGGTCCCCAACTTTATTGATTCCTGATAGTGGATCAACCAGCCTACCACCCAACAAATCAAAATCTTCTACGGTTTTTTGTTTCATGAGTGGCTACTCTTTTCGCTTGTTATGCATAAGTGCAAAATGGCCATTCTCACAGCAATACCATTGGCAACTTGTTGAAGTATTACCGCCCGCCCGGAATCGGCTACCTCAGATTCAATCTCTACTCCTCTATTAAGAGGGCCTGGGTGAAGAATTATCGCATTCCTTTTCATGGCCGAGAGAACTTTTGAGTCCAACCCAAATACATTTGCATACTCTGCAAGAGAAGGAAAATGTGAAGCCTGCTGTCTTTCGTGTTGAATTCTCAAGAGCATTACCGCGTCGGCATCTTTCAGAGCGACACTTGGGTCGTGTGTAACCCTGGCTCCCAGTTTTTCAAATTCTCGAGGCACAAGTGTGGAAGGGCCTGCCAGTGTAACTTTTGCTCCAAGTTTTAATAGTCCCCATAAATTTGAGCGTGCCACCCGACTAAAAAGAATATCTCCTAAAATAGTTATTTTTCTATCCCTCAAGTCGCCTAGTTTTTCTCTTAAGGTATAGATATCTAGTAAGGCCTGACTTGGGTGCTCATGGGCTCCGTCACCAGCGTTTATTATAGGCACATCTACTATTCTTGAGAGAAAGAGAGGAGAGCCTGGAGAAGAATGCCTTAAAACGATCGCATCTGCACCCAGTGCCTGTACATTCATAGCAGTGTCTTTAAGGGTTTCACCTTTTGTCAAACTACTTGCCTCACCGCTTATCGAAATCGTGTCAGCTCCTAATGACTTTGCTGCAATCTCAAAGGCTACCCTAGTACGGGTGCTAGGCTCCATGAATAAATTAATTATTCTTTTGCCACGTAATGAATGAAAAATCGGTTCTTCATTTCCTTTTGATTCTTTGAGAGATTTTGCTTTATCTAAAATAAACAAAATTTCCTCGGAAGATAAACCCTCGATCGAGAGAAGAGATTTTTGCTGCCAGATCATTGATTCCAAAAAGTTTCTTGCTTCCATTCTTGAAAGCTTTGGGGAGTGGTACCTTTAGGCATATGCTTGGGGGCAGATGTTGTATTTTTCTGCAAGTTAAGCTCCTTTCTGCTTAAAATAGCTCTCATAATTTCACGGATTTTTTGCTTCATCCATACAGAACTGGCGGACTGGGGTGAGTAATCTGCAGGGCCATTGTTATGAACCCTCCCGCTTTCAACTAACCCACAGGTTTGGGCAAATTCATCTTCGTCAGTTGGATCATAAACTGCATAAGTTTTCCCTCCCATCTGTTTTACAACCGCAAAAACCGGGACATCACTAGGACCATCCGCAACATAAATTAATTGATCAAAAGGCACTCTTCGTAGCTCATGTGGTATGGATGAATTTACTTCAATAGTTGAATTTTTATTACACCCCTTATTAATTTCAAAGATAAATCTTGTTTTAATGGTGTTATCAACTGCTATGCCAATTTGAGAGATTTCTGGATCAAGTGGCAGATACAAGTCAGTTTGGCTTAAATAATTAGGTGGTAATGCAGACTCAATGAACTCAGATGCAAAAATGCCCTGCACAAAGGGTGCTATTTTGCTTCCAGCTATCATTTGAGCGAGTCCGGTGCTGATCACATAATGTTCTATTTTTAGATCATGTTCTCGAAACTGTGGCTCTAGTGGTATTGCCTCAAGTTCTTTAAAAAAATTGGGCAATCCGGGATAAAACTCCAGTTCCTTACCAAGTTCAAAAAGCTTTTGATTGGTAAGCCCACGCATAGGACCATTCTTAACATAACTTAATAGGTGGTTAAGGTAAATTGTCTCAGAAGATACAGATTGCCCCCTCTTTGCATAGATTTCGGGTAATTTATTTACCTCAGACCAGAAAAGTTTTTCATTTACACCATAGTGAGTAAATAAAGGGGTTTGCATATAGCCTGGAATTAAAGTCTTGTCGAAATCCCAGACACAAGCCACCACATTTTGTGTATGCAATTGATTAGAATGCTTAGCTCCGCTCAATTTAATCGTTTTCCTCCATATATTTATCTATAGTGAAATACCTATGGAAGGGCTACCAAATATCGAACCATTTAGGCAAAGGTATAAAAAGATTGAAGATAAACTCTCCGAACCCGATGTTTTTAAGGATTCTTTGCGAGCAAGCTCTTTAAATAGGGAGCATACTCGCATCAGAAAAATCTTAGAAATTTATGATGATGCCAACCGATGTCTTTCTGAAATATCCTCAACAAACGAATTATTGGAAGATCCGGAACTGGGGTTAGCCGCTCAGGAAGAAATAGAGCTTTTGGAAAAAAGGTCTGAAAAATTGAGGCATTCTTTATTGGTAGCTATGCTTCCAGTAGAAGCCGATACTGGAAAGAATACCATCATAGAAATTCGTGCGGGTGCAGGTGGAGATGAGGCGTCACTTTTTGCTGCAGATTTGTTTAGGATGTATTGTAAATACGGAGAAAATAAGTCCTGGGGTTTTGAGTGTTTAAGCCAAAGTACCTCTGAAACTGGCGGTTTTAAAGAGGTTGTTTTTATTTTTAGGGGAGAAGATGCCTGGACAAAAATGAGGTTTGAAAGTGGTGTTCACAGAGTCCAGCGGATTCCAGTAACAGAAGCCGGTGGAAGAATCCATACCTCAACTGCTACAGTTGCTGTTCTTCCAGAAGCTCAGGAAGTCGAAATTTCTATCGATCCACAAGATTTAGAAATTAGTGTGTGTAGGGCCTCGGGACCAGGTGGACAAGGAGTCAATACCACTGACTCTGCAGTTCAAATAATGCATAAGCCTAGTGGGATATCTGTATATTGTGCCGACGAGAGATCCCAATTAAAAAACAAAAACAAAGCAATGACTGTACTGCGTTCTCGTTTATTAAAGGCAAAACAAGCTGAAGAGGACGCCAAGTATGCAAAAGATAGAAAAAGCCAAGTCGGGTCAGGGGACAGAAGTGAGAGAATCAGAACATATAATTTTCCACAAAGTAGATTAACGGATCATAGAATTAACTATTCTTCGCATGCCTTAAATGATTCGATGATGGGAGATTTAGATCATCTCATTGATGCCCTTCTAGCCAACGACCAGGCTGTCAAATTAAAGGATGTCCTGAATAATGGAAAACAATGAAAGCCTTTCTATTCTTGAAGTAGTAACTAAATCTTCCGAGTATTTAGAAAGAAAGGGCGTCCCAAACTATAAAATTGATGCGGAATGGTTGGTTGCTTTTGTGTTGGGCTGCAAAAGAATGGATCTCTATTTACGGTATGGAGAAATTTTGGGAGGCAACATATTATCCAAAATTAAAACCTTGGTAATGCGAAGGGGTAGCAGGATCCCTTTGCAACACATTTTAGGTCAAGTTCAGTTTGCTGGATTAACCTTAAAATCTGACAACCGGGCACTTATTCCCAGGTGTGAAACTGAGTTTTTGGTAGACATTTTGCATAATAGGCTAACTGCAAATTTTAATGGAAAAATTGCAGATTTAGGAAGTGGCAGTGGTGCAATTATTTTGGCCCTTTGTTCTATGATGCCTCATGCGACTGGTTGTGGCTTTGATAACTCGCAAAAGGCAATATCTTTAGCTAAAGAAAATCTTTCCTTTTGTGACCAAGAGGGTCATGTTTGTTTTAAAGAATTTGATTGGAGAAAGCAAAATCAATTACCAGAACCGTATGATCTGATTATTTCTAATCCGCCTTATCTCTCCCATGATGAATGGGATCAGGCTGAACCAGAGGTTAAAATGTACGACCCCAGCAACGCTTTGGTTGCTCAAAAGCAAGGACTCTCTGACATTGAAAATGTTATTGAGGTGGCAATAAATTCTTTACCACCAAAAGGCTATTTAGCTCTGGAATTTGGTGCGAGTCAGGCAGAAATAGTAGGAGATTTGTTAACAGAAGGATTTACTTTTGAAATTATGGCTGACCAATTTTTGATTAGGCGGTTTGTACTGGCTGTTAAAAAATAAGTTCTCTAAATATTTTTGTTTCCGCTCGAATGGGCATGCGCATTTTGCGATAACGAAATCTCATTTACCCAATCACTAAGAATTCTCAGGCTTTCATGGAGTCTTATATCAAGACGGTCAGGAATAGAAAAGTTGTTGTCTGATTGATTGTCATCCTCATCAGATAGACCTCTAACAGCTAAGGATTTTACTTTTTGTTCAGTCACTACCTGAAGGACTAAATCTCTTGAGGGGTAGGATAGTGCAGAAAGTGTGTCATACTCCTTGGTAAGAGACTGTGTTTTATTAAGATCCAAAAGTTTTTCGTTGAGCCTATTTTTTAAATTAAGTGAGACAAGTTTTTGGTTTCTTTTGTGCTTAAACCAAGCGATGTTTTTTTCTAAATAATCAAACTCTTTTGAAGTTTTTTGTCTATTTATACTGGATGTACGCAATGATTCAATTGTTGATTCAGTGTACTTAAACTCACCTTCAGGCCGTCGAAAGTTGACCTCTGAAATTTTATCCCAGTCGAGGGCCTTTTTGAGATCAGATTCCCCAATCGGAAGGTATTGATTTATCGAATGCATAACGATATCGCTAGTTACACCTGTAAGTTGTGTGCTTTCACCTGATGGAAGGTAATACTTTTGGATTGTTATTTTGGCGGCACTCTTTTTGTTACCATCAGCACTAAAGGAAAATGGAAGATTCATAGGCAAGAGGGATTGGACGGTTCCCTTGCCATGGGTTGATGTATCTCCAACAATAATTGCCCTGCGATGGTTTTTTAACGCTCCTGCAACAATCTCAGATGCAGATGCACTGTAACGAGAGACAAGGACGATAAGTGGACCATCCCAAATTAATTTTGGGTTAAAATCGAATTTCTTACGGACTTTCCCATCAGAACTTTTCACCTGAACAACAGGTCCTCGCGATATGAATAAGCCCGCCAGGTTGACTGCTTCGCTAAGATAGCCCCCACCATTTCTGCGAAGATCCAATATTAGACCCTGTATTGATTCTTTCTTGAGCACATTTACTAATTCCTCAACATCATCAGTTGCTTTATGGCCATCACCACTGGAGCCGTAAAAGGAAGGCAGTTCGACTACGCCCAGTAAGAGCTTCTCGTCATTTCTGGTAACTTTGTGAAGTGAAGCAGTTGCTAAATTAGCTGTGAGCTTGATCTTGTCTCGAATAATTTTAACCGTTTTAGTGGTGGACGGATTAGCGAATGGACGAATTTTTAAGGAAACCAAAGTGTCCTTAGGGCCCTTGATCAACTCTACTATTTTGGAAAGTTTCATATCAACGACATCAACAAACTCACCTTCCCCTTGAGCGACCTGCAGTATGATGTCTTCTGGTTCTAATTCGCGTGAGGCTTCAGCTGGACCACCCGGTAGCAATTCTTTGATTGTGCAGTAGCCGTCAGAATCAGTCAGAACAGCCCCAATCCCAACAAATTCATTGTGCATTGCCTGATCAAACTTTTCTTTCTCTTTAATATTTAGAAATGAGGTATGGGGATCAAACATTTGAGTCAAGGTGGTTAGGTACAATTCCTGTACATCCGTAGCTTCAAATTCTAATATATTTTTGTGCCACCTTTCATACTTTTTCCTAATCTTTTTAAGAGTTTCTTCCTCCCTCTTTGTAAGCAGTTCGATGGTTTCATTTATGGATTCATTTTCATCAATTTGTGAAAAGATTTCATTGATGTATTCGTGTGTAACCAAAAGGCTCCAGACTCGGTTTAAATCGTCGGTATTTTGTGACCAATTAACTTCAGACCTATCAACAAGAAAGGAATGGTTTCCGTCAAGATTGGGTGCTTTCTGTAAATTTTCTAAAGTATGCTCAAGCCTTCCTAAAGCTTTTCGTCGGTAAACTTCATAGATTTCGAAGGCTGGAAATAAATTTCCCTGCCTGAGGTAGGTGAGCAGAGTTGGCTCGTACCTGTTTATAAATTCGTCGAGATCGGACGCAGTGAAGAATAGCTTTTGTTTGTCTAGGTTATTGATGTAGTTTTCGAGAAATATTTTTCGGTCTAGCTGTTGTATTGAAAGTTTTTTAAAGTGAGCTTTTTCCAATGCACCCAAAAGCCATTTGGTTTCATCAGACATTAGGGCAGTGGGTACAAGTGGTTCTTGTTTGGTATGATTTAAGAGCAAGTGCTCACTGTCTTTAGAAGCAAACAGGCTGGCAAATGAAATGAATGTCAGGAAAAATAAAAGGAGATATTTCATTAAGTAGCAAAAGTGGGGTACTATTTTTCTAACAGCTTTTTCGCTTTTTCCAAAGTCTCTTTTTCCTGATCTGTTAACGAACCAAAGCCCTTTGCATTAATTTTATCCAGTATTCTGTCAGTTTCTTCTTTTATGGAAGCAGAGTTTCCAAAATTAACATGAAATTTTGTTTTGATACTAGCTCCCTTGGAAGAAACGGGATTAGGTGGATTTGAAGTAAATTTGAACCTGAATGGAAGATTTAGCCTACCGATTGAAACTAAATAAAACAGAAGTCCACACAGCATGCCACCAAGATGTGCAGAATGAGCAATTCCTCCAGAAGAGGGGAGTTCTGTATAAACAAAACCATACAATTCTAATCCTAAAGTAGCCCAGAGAACCCATTTGGGTTTTAAGGTCATTGGTAGTATGAAAAATAATAAAAGTGTAATCGGTTGATTGGGGCGTGATAAGCAAAAGATACAAAGTCCTCCAAGTACAATAGCTGATGAACCCATAATGTATTGCTGTGGTAGGGTATTTACAGGAATCCATGCTAATAGACCAAATATAAGAGCACATATACAAAATGTTCTAAATTTATCTCTGCCAAGAAGTTGCTCAACTGGTCTGCAGATAAAATGTATACCGATTAAGTTCACCAATAGATGAAGGGGCCCGTCATGAATTAAACCATATGTCAGGGGAGTCCACAAACAACCATTAGTTAGATTATAAAGTCCAAATGCAAAAGTTTGGTTAATTAATTGCGGTGTGTAGAGAAGACTTAATATAGCTTGTAATAAAAAACAGGAAATTAGTAAAATTATCAACTGATCACATATGGATCTGTTGAAAAGATTGCTTGGTGTCTTCATGTAACTTCTGTCATATAGCATAGAAAATAAAGAATAGTAGATATAGAATAGAAAAACAATACCGATGTTTAGAGAGTTAAAGAGTGAATCACATTTGGTATTGTTAGTTGCGATGCTACTTATTTCAATATTTCTAGTATGTTACAGTAGTTTGTGTGCAAATATAATGCTAGTAACGATGGTTATTTTGCTGTTATTTTTAAGTTTGCGAATCAAAAACCATGGAATAAAAAAGTTATTAATAGTTTTTGGGATTAGTACGGTATATTTAATAAATTTGATCATCGGAATTCCAAATGAAGATGATGCCTTGCAATTGGGTGATATATGTAAAGAATATAAATGGATGATTTCGCCTATTAGAAGTGTCAATGAAAACAACGTTAGTACAATTGTCGCAAAAGTTATATCTACAAGTCCAGAAAATAAAAAACTAAAAGATAGGTTAGTATATGTAAAAAGTAATAGATTAAAAGGACAGCAATTTAAAAAATTTAATATTGTAGGAAAAACGGTTAAGATAAATCCTGGAAATGAAAATGTACGTGTGGAAAATGCAAGAAACTACAATGATACAAAAACAAAAAGACTTCAGTATTTAACAAGAGAAAAAAGGCAGGTTACTGAAATATTAGAATATAAATCAGTTTCTTTTGGGTGGGCGATGTTGACAGGGTCGAAAGAATTTTTAACAAAAAACGAACAAGACCTTTTTCTAAAAACGGGAACAATTCATCTTTTTGCAGTAAGTGGTTTACATATTGGTTTCTTTTATTTATTGCTTACAATATTATTCTATCCAATTAAATTAAATGGTGCTATTTTATTAATTATAAAATTAATTATATGTTTCTTTTATATATTTCTGATTGATTTCCCTTATTCTGCATTAAGAGCTTTTTTAATGATTGGCGTTTTTGAAATTTGCAGATTTTTATATATCAAACAAAAAGTTATTTCGTTCTTTAGTATTTCTATGATTATATTATTAGTTTTTGATAGCTCTATATTTTTCTCATTAAGTGCTCAATTATCATATACAGTGGTTTTATTCATTTTATTTTCAATTCCTCATAAGGTTTCTAATTTATCAATATTAAAATCGTCTATATATAATATATACAGACTTATAGTTATATCTGTCTCAGCTTCAGCCGGTTCATCACTTTTGGTGCTCGATTACTTTAATCACTTTTCTTTCCTTGGTGTTTTAGCTAATATATTAATTTCTCCATTAATTTTCATATTTTATACAGTCAATATTTTGTTTTTTTTAAGCTTTTTAGCATTTGATTCTCTTTTTTTACTCGATTTTCATAACTGTTTCTACGAAATCATTAATTTCATTATTAAAAGTGTTTTTAATCTATCTTCAATTTTACCGGAATTCTCTGGAATTAGTTTTGAAATCATTAATTTGTGGCATTTTTGTGTTTTTTTATGCTTACTCTTTACATTTTGCTTTCGTTTCTCATTCCAAATCAAAGCAAAATTTATTTTTCTTTATTACGGTATCTTCTGGCTATATTGCTTCATTGCATCCGTTTAATATAATATTCTCACAACTGTTGATGATTGCCCTTGTTGTTATTGTGACTTATTAATTCTCCTTTGGCTTTTATGTATGTACTCTAAAGATAGTTTAAATTTGTGGCGGAGCGGTCAGGGTTACTGGAAAAACATTCCCGCCTCCCAGTGGAACGACTGGAAATGGCAAATGAGAAATCGTTTAAGCCGTAAAACCGAGATTTGTGAATACTTATCCCTGAACGAGGATGAATCTATTGGTTTAGACATTGTGAAGGATAAGCTATTGGTTTCAATTACACCTCATTTTTTTAACTTAATTGATCCTGATAATCCACTTTGTCCCATTAGAAAGCAGGTTATACCCAATAAATCTGAGGGAATATCTTTGGGCTACGAAGATGTAGATCCTGTTGGAGAAGAGGGGTCTATGGTAACGCCTGGTTTGGTTCACCGTTATCCGGACAGGGTACTCTTTTTGGTAACAGACAGATGTGGTTCTTATTGTAGGTACTGTACACGAAGTAGACTTGTTTCAAATGCTCAGGGGTATGGGTTTCATCCTAATTTTGAACAAGGTTTAGATTATATAAGAAAGCATACAGAGATTCGTGATGTTCTCATTAGCGGAGGTGACCCTCTCCTTTTATCAGACAACAAACTTTCTACATTATTGGGTGAACTGGCTAATATTTCCCATGTTGAGTTCGTTCGATTAGGTTCACGTTTACCCGTTTTTCTACCCCAACGTATTACCTCTGATTTATTACATGCCTTAAAGTCTCATCCAAATTTGTGGATGAGTATTCATGTGAACCACCCCAAAGAATGCACTGTTGAGTTGAGGAACGCTTGCCATAAACTTGCCGAGTCTGGCATCCCACTTGGTAACCAATCTGTTTTGCTTAAGGGTATCAATGATGATGTGGATGTTATGAAAAGCCTTATTCATCGTCTTTTGATAATGAAGGTTCGACCATATTATTTATACCAATGTGATTTAGTTCCTGGTACCTCCCATTTACGCACGCCTGTTTCAAAGGGTATCGAAATTATAAAAGGCTTGAGGGGTTCGACTACTGGTTATGCCATTCCTCAATTTGTTATTGATGCTCCGGGAGGGGGGGGTAAAATACCCCTCAACCCAAATTATGTGGAAGAAGTGGATGGTGATATTTGGAAATTGAAGAACTTTGAGGATAGGATCTTTAGTTATTACTCTGTCTAAGATTGATAGTAAGCTCAATCTGTTCTGATTGGCATGACTACACAGAGAAATTCATTTTTCTTGTTTTTTTCTGCATTCACCTTGAACACCCCTGGGCTCATATCATCCCGAAATTCAAAAATTACCTTATCATGTGTTATGGATTTTAAAGGGTCCAATAGAAATTTTGGGTTAAAAGAAACCACCGCATCTTGTCCTTCATATTCTATAGTCATGGACTCGCTTGCATCACCTAGCGTACTTTGCCCATAAATTTCCATTTCATTGGTCTTAATTCTTAGGGTTACCTTGTCGTCCGATACTAAGGCTGCACGGTTCACGCACTCTAACATAAGTTCCCTTTCGACAACTGCTTGGTTGAAATCGTCTTTTGGAATAACCTGTTTGAAATTTGGGTACTTTCCTTCAACCACTTTAGATACCAAATAGATCGATTCCTGAAATCCCATGGTTTCATCCTTCTCGTTGGCTACATTCAGTTTGAGGGAAACTTGCCGATCCGTGAAGTTCAGTTCTATTTCCTGAGCAACACTAGGAAGCCTTTCCAATTCTGCGACTGTTAATGAAGGGAGTATAAATTCTCCATTATTTTCAGGTGGTGTTTTCTCTTCCTTGCTGGTTACTGCCAGCCTTCTTCCGTCTGTTGCGACCAAAGATATTGTTTCTTCTTCTTTTTGGAAAAAGACTCCTTTAAGCATGTAACGTTCTTCGTTAACTGATTGAGCATAAGACACACTTTTGAGCATAGAGGTGAGCTCTTCACGTGCTAATGTAAAAGATTTGCTGTTTTCTAGTTCGGGTAACGGAGGAAATTCCTTACTGTCCATGCCCACCAGGTTAAAAATGGACCCCCGGGTGGAAATGGTTGCTTTTGGGCTTCCGGTTGAAGATACATTGACTTCCATATCTGCTAATTCACGAACTATTCTTAATAATTCCTTTACGGGTAGTGTCACTGAACCTGTCTCTTCTACTTCTGCAGAAACCGTACATTTTATACCAAGATCTAAATTTGTTGTGGATAAAGATATGGCTCCATCTCTGGTTTCAATTAAAACATTTTGCAAAATGGGCATTGTTTTTCGCGAACCTACAACGCTTGAAACGAGTTGTAATCCTGCACCGAAGTGGTCTCTGTTGATTTTGAAATTCATCAAGTATGTTTTGAAGCGGGTTTAAACTTTAAACAATACTTAATTATTAAGAAGATAATTAAAAGATAAAAACTTACTCTTAGTATAAGCTGCCAAAAACTAAAATAATTTTTTATTTATTTAATTATTAAAGATTTATAAAATAAACTTATGTGAATAAAGCTAGGAAGAAAAGAGGAAGAACTAAAGATCGTGGATAAAAAATCGGTAATCCACAAAAAAGTAACATAGAAATGAAACTTATTTTTTACGGAGTGATTCTAAATAGTCCCAAAAACTCTGATGGTTTTCGATCACCGACTCATCGGAGGAAGGCATATTGCATCGAATCATAAAATCCTGAAAAGAATTTTTTTCTAATATGAACTGGCAATGCAGTGCGTTATCCTTTCGTTCGAAATAAATCCTCATTTCATCGAGTCGAATCCTGTAATATACCATCCCTTTTCGGGTAAACTTTCCTACTCCTGAATGTTTTTCAGAAAGAATATCACTGGATAGAGAGCTCAGTTTATCAACTAAAGCAAGCTGTCCTGATTGAGAAAGACCCGAAATTGCATCGAGGCTTTGTGCTGAAAATGTTACTTGTCTCACTTTTAAGTCTTATCTTATAAACCAACCCAATGAAATGACAAGGGATCTTCTATTGAATCCATTTAGTTCTTCTCGAAAGACATTGAAATGTTATAAAGGAAATTGATCGATATGAAGAACTTCACACAAGAAGCACAGGAAGCGAAAGGGGTTCTTGCCAAAGAGGCACTAGCGATACAAGGAGTAGCAGACCGCCTTATCCCCAAAGAATTTTCAAAAGCAATTGATATCCTGTTTAAAAAGGATGGAAAAATAATAGTAACAGGCATAGGAAAGTCTGGGCATGTAGGCAAAAAATTTGCAGCAATGTTATGTAGTACAGGCTCACCAACAGCCTTCCTTCATCCATCAGAAGCAGTTCATGGCGATTTAGGAATACACCAGGAAGGGGATCCGGTAATTTTTCTTTCTAACAGTGGATCAACCCCGGAGTTACTTTACCTAGAACCAGTATTTAGAGCAAGAGGAGCAAAAATTATTGGAATACTTGGGAAGCAACAAAGCCCCTTGGGAGAAAAGGTTGATGTAATATTGGATGCCTCAGTGAACGAGGAAGCAGACCCCCTGGGGATTGTACCAACATCTAGTTTTGCGGCCGCATCGGCTTTGGGAGATGCCATAGGATCCGCATTGATGAAACGAAGAAATTTTGATTCCAAGGAATATGCAAAAACTCACCCAGCTGGTCAGTTGGGAAGGAACCTAATTTTAAAAGTAAGAGATGTTTTTCATCCATTTGATAAGGTTGCTTGTTTAACGAAGGAAGATTCGATCAAACAAGCAGTTATTGAGATGTCCAAACATCCTCTAGGGGCAGCTTGTATACTGGAAGATAAAAAGTTAATTGGAATTATTACAGACGGTGACCTAAGAAGAGCCCTTTTAGAAACAAACGACATAAATACTGCACAAGCTTCAGATATTATGACTTTAAAACCTCAAACAATCAGTCCAGCTGAATACTTAGGTATTGCCCTGGAACTTATGGAGAAAAGGGAGCCCACTCCAATATCCCTGTTACCTGTGATATGTCCAGAGAGTGGAAGTTTTCTGGGACTTGTTCGTTTGCACGATGTACTTTCTGGGTAATCCAAAATGAAAAAGATAAAGAAAAAAATATTTTTCTCAATCCTGCTAATATTTTCGCTAGCTTGCATCGTTTACCTATCGCTTCAGGTAAATCAAGCACTGCAGGAGTATAAGCACTGGAAGAGCAGAGAGTCAGTGCTCAAAAAAGAATTAGAAGTTTTACGGGAAGAGGCCAGGGAGCACCAACATTTTCTAGATAGGTTAAGAAGAAATCCAGACTTTCAGGACGAAGTGGCAAGAAAAGAGTTGGGATATGGCCATGCCGAAGAATGGCTTTATCGGTTTCCAGAAGATTCAACAGACTAAATATGCCATGAACGAGGTTTTCGAAGAAGAAGGCGCAATAAAAGAAGCCTTCAGCTCGATAGGACAGGATCAAGTCTTTAGGTTTTGGAAAGAACTTAACCTCAAGGAAAAAGAATACCTGCTCCAATCCCTGAAGGAAATATCCACTGAGGAGTGTGAAACTGCCTGGAATGATATGCAAGCAGACCAAACCAGGGTAACTAAACCAGAAACACCAAACTTTATTGAAGCAATAAACCCAATCTGTCCCAGCTTGAAAAAATATCGTGAAAGGGGAGAAGATCTTTTGAGTCTGGGTCGGGTCGCAGCGTTTACAGTAGCAGGAGGACAGGGCACACGACTTGGACACTGTGGCCCAAAAGGCACTTATATCTGTACACCACTTCAAAAGATCTCATTGTTTGAACATTTTGCAAAAAGCTTAAAATTCTTTTCCCTACGATATGGTAAACAACCCTGGTGGTTTATTATGACTAGCCAAGAAAACCACGAGGAAACACTTAAATTTTTCTCGGGTATGAACTTTTTTGGTTTAGAAAGAGAGCGTGTAAAATTTTTCAAACAAGGCATGATGCCAGTCTTTGATCTCCAAGGGAAAATTCTTTTAAAAGAGAAACACCAAATCTTAATGAGCCCAAATGGTCATGGTGGATCATTTCGTGCATTGCTTGATTCTGGGGCTTTGAAGATTATGGAGGCGGAAGGCATTGACTATATTAGTTACTTTCAAGTCGATAATCCAATGGTTTATTGCCTAGATCCTGCTTTTATTGGACTTCATCAATATGAAAAATCCGAGATGTCGTCAAAAGCGGTCCAAAAAATAAATGCAAATGAAAGAGTGGGGACCTTGCTAAAACTCAACAACCAATTGCACGTTGTGGAGTATAGTGATATTCCAACAAAAATATCTGAAGAAAGAGCCCAGGATGGAACATTGCGTTTCCGGCTTGGAAGTATTGCTATCCATTTACTCAATCGTAATTTTGTCCAAAGGGTAGCAGAAGCCAGAAAATCAAAAACAAACAGGCTTATCTATCATGGTGCATTAAAAGCAGTGCATCATATCGATGCAACGGGAAACCAAATGAAGTCGAGCACCCCAAATGCCCTTAAGGCAGAAACATTTGTATTTGATGCTTTGCCGCTTGCTGAAAACCCACTTGTCCTAGAAATCGAAAGGAGTGAAGAGTTTGCCCCAATTAAAAATGCCTCAGGCTCTGATTCCCTAGAATCATCACACGAACTCCAGTTGGCAAGAGCCCAGAAATGGTTAAAACCATTTTACCCCCAAACAGTTCCTCAAAAAGTTGAAATCTCCGCCTCCTTTGCCCCAACCTTGCCACACTTTGTCGAAAAAATGTCAACAAACCAACCGCAAACAAATTTTAATTCCAACCAAAACATTCTCTTTGATGAACTTGGACCATCAATACGATAACAAAGCCAAACACAGAAAAGCTAAATGACCAAAGAAATTTTAGAAAACGCGGTGAAAGAGGGAAAACTGCTACTAACCGCACAGCAAAACATAAAAGAGTTACAAAACTTAGACCCTTGCCCAAATTGGGTAAGAGAAAGCTTAGATACATTAATCAATGAAAACCAATGGGAAGAGTTAAATGATCGCTTTCATTCAAATTTGGCTTTTGGCACAGGGGGTATGCGAGGCCGGACTATTGGTAAAATCATAACTCCGCCTGAAAAAGGAACGAGTGCGGATGGGGAAACACCTAGTTATGCAGCGGTGGGAAGCAATACTCTCAATGAGCTCACTTTGTTACGAGCAACAAAGGCACTTTTTGAATATTTAAAAAAATGGATGCAAGAAGAAGGTATACTCGAACAACCCCGACTTGTGGTAGCCTATGATGTGAGACATTTTTCTCAAAAATTTGCAAACCTAGTGTCAAAATCTTGGATAAAAATGGGTGGGTATGCGATGATGTTCGATGGCCCTCGTTCTACTCCACAGTTAAGCTTCTCGGTCCGCCACCGTTATGCTCATGCAGGAGTGGTGATTACCGCAAGTCACAACCCATACCACGACAATGGGTTTAAGGCATATTTTGGAGATGGTGCCCAACTAGTACCACCTCATGACCAGGGAGTCGTTTCTGAATATAACTCGATCCGGTTATCCGAAGTTTCGCCATGGCTAGAAGACAATGGTTTAGAGCATTGTGAGCCAACCACTCTGCAAACAGAGGATGATATGGCCTATAAAGGCTGCCTGGAAGACGCGGTTATAAATCCAGAGCTACTCAAAAAAATATCACCCAAATTGGTGTTTACCCCAATCCATGGCACAGGAGCAATTTCTTCAGTGCCCGCACTATGGGATCATGGGGTTCAGGTTGCCCTAGTTGACGAACAGGGAGCGGAAGACCCGAACTTTAGCACCGTTAAATCTCCTAACCCAGAAAATGCAGAAGCTCTCTCTTTGGGTATAAAAGTCGCAAATAAAACAAAATCCCCCTATGTTTTGGGGAGTGATCCTGACTGTGACCGAATTGGTGTAGCGGTTGCAGAAGGCAAGGGAAAGTTCTCTTGTTTGAGCGGCAATCAAGTCGCATGTATCCTTGCCGAATATCGCTTACAGGCACTCAAATCACAGCAACTTATAAAAGAGGGCAATGAAGGTGGTTTTGCCTTACTTAAAACTTTTGTCACCAGTCCCTTGGTTGAAAAAATTGCACAAGGTTTTGGCGTTCGTTGCGTGAACACCCAGACTGGATTTAAGTGGATGGCACAGAAGATTCGTAAATATGAGGAAATTGCCCGAGTTAGGATGCAAGAGGAAGAGGGAATTGGGTTAGATTTTGATAGCACAGAGCTCTTTACCCGGATAGATATATTATCAAGATATTCAACATGCACTGTTTTGGCAGCGGAGGAAAGCTATGGATACCTTCCGTTGGATCTGGTTCGAGATAAGGATGGTAATGCATCTTCTTTGGCGATCGCAGAAGCTTTTGCTTTTGTGGAATCGATAAATTCAACGCCACTGAAATTTTTGGATACAATTTATCAAAAATATGGATATCATGTAGAAAAAACAGAAAATATTTACTTCGAAGGGGCGGAAGGAAGTGCCACCATTTCTCGCTTGGTTGAGAGTTATAGGCAGAAAGCGTTGCAGAGTGTATCTGGAATTAGGGTATCAAAAGTAAAAGATTTTTCAGACGCTGGTTACATCGATGAAGATAATGAGGATGTGCCCCAGCAAAATTTCATTCAGTTATTTCTGGATAATGGTTTTAGTGTGGCAATTCGTCCTAGTGGTACAGAGCCCAAAATAAAATATTACTTATTTGGTTGTGGCGAACCTAACCCCAGGGATTTAGCGGCATCCAAAACGGAAGTATCGGACACCCTTGCTTCCATGGGAAAGTGGCTTGTCGAAGATGCCCAGGAAAGGGCAAAGAAAGACTAAATCACAAAAAAATTATACCAGTAAAGTAGCTGGGTTCTCGAGAACCTCAGATAAAACTTGTAAAAAACGAGCTCCAACAGCCCCATCAACCAGCCTATGATCACAACTTAGGCCTAAAGTCATGGTTTCTCCGGCTTGAATGGTCCCGTTTCTACCTAGCACAGGTTTGGCAACGCTTGCACCAACAGCTAAGATCGCAGCATTTGGGGGATTGATAATGCCACTAAAAAAATCAATACCAAACATGCCAAGATTTGTTACCGTAAAGGTGGATCCATTCATTTCATCAGGAGTGAGCTTCCGGTTACGTGACTTTTCGATCAAAGATTTTGTTGCAATTGCCATTGATGGAAGATCCAGCAATTCCGCTTTTCTAATAACAGGAGTAACAAGACCATCATCCACTGCCACCCCGAAAGCTAAATTTACCTGCCCGTGAAAAATGATTTCCTTTTCTGCCCAGGAGGTATTAATCTCGGGCACGAGAGGAATTGCTTTTGCGCAGGAAAAAAGAATGAGATCATTAATACTGATCTTGCCCAAATTAGAGCCTTCGCTTGCTAGTTTCCGGTTGATAGACTCTCTGGCCAAGCGAAGCGGTTCTGAATTTATTTCCTTTTGTAGATAAAAGTGGGGGATAGTAGTTTTAGATTCAAGCAATCGTTTTGCGATCACGGAACGCATTTTGCTGACCGGAATGGATTTAGCATCAAGAGATGAAGAACAGGTTTTTGTGGGGGTGCCTTTGGGATGTTTGCCACCATCTTCCAATGAATATGAGGTTGAATGCAGAGATTCAGGGGACAAATCTTTCTTTGTAATTCTCCCACGAGGCCCAGAGCCTTTGATTTTAGATAGATCAATATTGTTTTCCTGGGCAATCTTTTTAGCTAGCGGAGAAGCCAAGATTCGCCCGCCAGAATCATCCTGCTGAGTTGGCTGATCAGTCACATCAGATGGTTCCGGGTTAGTAGATGGATCTGAAGACTCCTCAGACAAATCAGGCTCTTTATCAGACTCTTCTTGAGTTCCGTCAGATTCAGGTATGGATTGTTCAGGTTCTTCAAACAGGGGAATCTCCTCCCCGACATTCCCCACGACGGCAAGGGGTTTACCAATCTCGACCTCGTCCCCTTCGTTGGCAAGTAGTTTGAGCACAACACCGTCCTCAAAATTTTCGAGTTCCATGGTTGCTTTGTCTGTTTCAATTTCAGCCAAAATGTCACCATTTGCAACTTCATCACCCGCTTGTTTATACCACTTTACGACAGTTCCTACCGTCATAGTGTCGCTCAACTTGGGCATTTCAATAATTGTACTCATAGCAGGTCTACAATAGTTCCATTGCTTTCGCTAAAACGCGATCATGGTTAGGAATTTGAAAATTCTCCAACGCCTTGCTGTAGGCTTGCGGAACATCAATGGCCGACACTCTTTTTACAGGAGCATCCAAATGGTCAAAGGCGTGCTCCTGGATAAGGTAAGCAATTTGGGAGTCCACTCCACAAAATGGCTTATTTTCCTCTACCAAGAGGACGCGATTTGTTTTCCTGACCGTGTCCAAAATAGCATCTAAATCAAGGGGTCGGATGGAACGAAGATCGAGCACTTCGACTGAAACCCCATGTTTTTCCTGTAATGTTTCAGCAACCTGCAGGGCGACCATAACAGAACGCCCATGTGCAATAATTGATAAATCATTACCTTGGCATACTGTGCGTGCTTTTCCAAGAGGTATTATAAAGTCCTCCTCCTCCGGTACCTCCCCCTTGAGGTTGTAAAGAATAGTATTTTCCATAACACATACAGGATCATTGTCTCGTATGGCCGCTTTCATCATGCCTTTGGCATCGGCAGGTGTGGAGGGGCAGATGACTTTTAGGCCAGGTGTATTAGCGGCGAAGTTTTCCGGGGTGTGCGAATGGGTTGCCCCAACATTTGTTCCCCCATTTGCGGGACCCCTAAAAACAATGGGGACATTAATCAGACCACCCGACATGTATCTAATACTGGCGGCGTTGTTAAAAATCTGATCAAATGCTACATAACAAAAACTCCAAAACATGAACTCAACCACGGGTCTCATTCCCATCATCGCAGCCCCGACAGCAAGTCCGGAAAAGGCAGCCTCACTGATGGGTGTATCGATAATTTTATCGGGACCAAATTTTTCCAAAAGTCCCTCTGAAACTTTGTAGGAACCCTTAAACTGGGCCACTTCTTCCCCCATCAGGACAACATTTGGATCTCGTGATATTTCCTCAGATAAAGCTTGGTTGAGGGCTTCCCTGTATGTGATTTCAGGCATTTTTAGAAGGTTTGTTATTAGCGGGAAGATTCAAAAAACATTTCACCGGATGAAACTTTTTGATCAGGATTGTCGGTTTCCCAGTAAACATCATCCATTAACTCAGAAACTTCAGGGAAAGGACTGGCAATGGCAAATTCTGCTGAAGCTTCAGCTTCATCTTTAGCTGCCTGATCTAACAGGTTGGCTTTTTCATCCGATAAAACACCCTCAGAAATTAACTTGTCCCGAAATAAATTTATCGGATCTTTATTTTGTTTGTATTCTTCAATTTCCTCTTTGCTCCGATATGTTTGATCAGGGTCGGCAACGGAGTGGCCTCGATAACGGTAAGTAACTATTTCTAAAACCGATGGGCTGGAGCTTTCTTTAGCAAGAACTAATGCATTATTGATTGCGTCTCGAACTTCATAAAGGTCATGGCCTTGGTGAACCGACCAATTAATATCAAAGGCTTCTCCCCTGCGAGCGAGGGGTTCTCCAGCAGAGTGCCTGGATTCAGCTGTGCCCATTGAATAACCGTTATTTTCAATGATGTAAACGACAGGCAAACCCCATAAGGATGCTAAATTCAGGGACTCATAGAAAGGGCCCTGGTTAGTTGCTCCATCGCCCATAAAACACATACATGCCCCTTTTTTCTTCCTGTGTTTTAAGGCGTATGCAATGCCAAGACCAAGGGGTGTTTGTCCTCCAACAATACCATGACCGCCCCAAAAGTTTTTGTCTGGTGCAAAGAAATGCATGGAACCACCCTTACCCTTGGAACATCCCGTGCGTTTGCCAAATAATTCTGCCATGCATTCGTCCATATCCATACCAACTGCAAGTGCATGGCCATGATCTCGATAAGCTGTAATCACATGGTCATCCTCAGACATCACTGAAACCGACCCAACTGCAACTGCCTCCTGCCCGATGTAAAGGTGTAAAAACCCTCCAATGTGTCCTTGCTGGTAAGCCCGCAAGGACCTTTCTTCAAACCGGCGTATGCGAACCATTTGTGAATACAGACGGATTTTTTCTTCCGAATCCAACTGAAGGTTGATGGGCAAATTAGAAAAATCGCTGGTTTGAGCAATATCGGGTGAATCAACCACAGTTTTTTTTTCAGAAACGGGCGAGTCTTTTAAATCGGCGTCGTGGTATATACCTTCCATAAAATATTATAAAATTAACAACCTCTCTTTATGTGGTTGGTGGGACTAGCTTCAATCTCTAAATTGAGAAAATTAGTGGAACAATCCGCCTTTATGCCCCAAATGCCCTCCTCCCTGCGATCATAGTAGGGCCAGACTAATTGATGGTCAGAAGGGGGAATTGCAAGTTTGTCGATTTCTTCCCTTGAGTAAAATCCAAAAGTGCCCTCCTCGATATCCTTTGGGGTATGATCTATGCATACTAAACAGTCAAAAAGAAACATTAACCAATGGGAACTGCCCTCATATGATTTTTCTGAAACATAGCCAAAAAGCCTTAAGTCTTTATTTTCTAGACAGATATTGACCTCCTCAAAAGCCTCTCTTTTAGCACACTCAAAAGGGGACTCCCCTTTGCTCATTTCTAACTTTCCACCAGGAGGGCTCCATGTGTTTAAATTGGGAGGTTTTTTCCTTTTGATCATTAACAAACGACCAGAATTATCCCGAATAAAGAGCAGGCATGATAACTGAAATTGCATGCAGAAAAGACTTGTTTAGTAGGGGTTTGTGTTAAAAGGTATGTTTCTATTCAAAAACCATTCTATTCCCAATGAAAAAAATTCTTGCACTGTTCTTTATTCCATTTTTGCCCATATCGCCCAATTTGATGGGGGAAGAACTACAGATTGATCAAATTATCAAACTAGATGGCAAAATTACAGTAAATCAGGACTCGGAAAGGTGGCTGAAAATTACGGTTCCGTTTGTAATAAATCAGCATCCAGATAAAGTTAGACTTGATCTTGAGGGTAGAAGACCAAAAAAAATTGAGGACTTGTTCAATCCTGACTTCCTTGACGGTCTTCAGATTAAGATATGGATTAGTTTCCTAAATGAATTTAATAGATCATTTACTCGGGGAGATCGAAAGGATGTACGTCTGTTTGACTACTACTCAGCAGAATTAGAATGTATGGTACTTGAGATCGACCGCAAAACGAAAAAAGCTGAATTCTTATTTCCATCTGCTGTTGCTAAAATGAATGAGTTGGGGAACTACCCAAAACTGACCGGTTATGTTGTTGAGTTTAGTCGAAATGGAGAAACCTTTAAAGTTACGGATCAGGTAACCTTCCTAAATTACGACCAAGAGGAATATTTGGAAAAGTACAGAATGGAAGCGGTGAACAAATCTTCAGAAAATGAAGGCGTGCTAATTCCCGCATACCTCATAAGTGACAATTATCTTAATGACCTTGGTCCGGTAGTCCGGGATTAATAAACTAGTGCATATATCTCATGGCTCAGCCAAGTGAGACAATTTTTAATTTGGGTAGTTCGCATATTTCAGCGAGCAAATTTTCGTTGCAATCTGGAAAACTATCTCTTGAGAGTTTTGAATTAATAGATTTGCCCATTGTTAGTGGCGGAGAACAAGACTGGCTTGATGCAGTTGAGGGAGCCATTAATGAGTTGGCATCCCTGCCGGGGTTTAAGTGTGATGCGAGCTTTATTTTACCTAGCAGCATTGTTCTGTCCAAAACATTGAGGGTTCCAAAGGTTGAAAGCGAAAAACAAAGAAAAGTTGTCGCCTTTGAACTTTCTCAAAAAATGCCCTTTCCCCTGGAAACATTACTTTGGGATTTTTTAGTTATTGAGGATGATGGAATTGAGCAGGAAATACTTAGTTTTGCGATCAAACCTGATGTTATTGAAAAACTTACCCAATCGATTTTCAGTAGTGGCATTGTTCCGGTCCGGTTTACACCGGGACCGGCTCTGGATTATTGCTCACTGAAAGAAAGCTTAAAAACACAAGATAGTGATAGCTTACTTATAAACTTTGGAGCAAAGTCGACCAACCTAACCTTTTTTAGTTCTTCGGGGTATCTTTTAAGAAGTCTAAATTTTGGAGGAGGGCACCTTACAGAATCGATCGCAAGCTCATTTGGCGTAAATCAGGAAAAGGCGGAGGATTTAAAGAAGAACTTCACCAACGAAAAAAGGGATGCTGATCCTACCGATAATGCCGTATCCATGTTACATGCGATCCAAGAAAATTTCCTAAATAAATACATGCAGGAAATTTCACGATCCATAGTTACCTATAAGAGGCTCAAAAAAGGTAAAACCCCATCTCAATTAATCGTAACTGGCAGAACAATAAAGAGTGCTAATTTACTCCAGAGTTTAGCCCAGTCGCAGATGAAACCAATCAAATACTTTGACCCATTTACCCAGATTATTGTATCTGATACAATCAACGAATCTGATCGTTCGATCTTGCCTTTTATCTTTAGTGAGAGTCTCGGTCTTGCAAACCTGCTCATTTTAGAGCCAAAAGTAACTGCACTAAATCTTATACCAACCGCCAAATTGAAGCAGTTGGAAAATAAGAAGAAACTTCCATGGCTACTTGCCTCTGCATTCCTTATGTCGCTTATCCCTCTGCCCTGGTATCTGACACTTAGCGGAACTGAGAGAAAATTAAATGAAGAGGCTGTAAATTTAAAGCGACAAACAGTTGAAGAAACAGAGAAACTCAATTTGTCCAAGAAGGAAAATGCCAACTTAGAGTTAATTAAATCGATCAACAAGACGGCTGGCTCTCATATAAATCAACTTGAAATCCTTTCAAAAAAAGTGTTTTCGATTCAGGACTTTCTGAACAGTCTGCAGTTAAAGCTAGATGAAGAAATAAATCAAAACACCTGGATTGATCGATTTGAATTCCTCCCCCCAAGGCGCCAAATAACAGCACCTTTGGCCAAAAGGGAGGAGCAAAATGCGTTGAGTGTATTGGCGAGAGTATCTGGTAGATATTTAGTGAAACCCGAGATTCAATTGTATGATTTGCCTGAAGATGATCGCAAACTTGCCCTGATTGAGGAAAGCGGGCGAATTCAAGAATCCCTCACCAAAGCAGTTTCTGATATCGGGCAAGTTGTAAATGTAAGCAAGAAGACATTTTCTATTGAAGGAAAAGGAGATTTATACAATCGCCAGTTTACCCACTTTGAATTTGATTTAGAATTGGATTTATTGAGATGAAAAAAAATATTTTATTATTTTCAATTCCCATCATTGTTGTAATTCTGCTATTGGGATTATCTTTTAATAAAATTAGCGAAATAGATTCGAAGAGAAATGATATAATAAATATTGAAAAAGAACTTAATTTTGTATCAAGTGAATTGGAAATAGAAAAACTATTTTCTAATGATTTAAACTTAGCAAATGACGAGTTAAAAATATGGATTGATCGGGGTAATTTACAATCGAAATTTTGGAGTGAATTTATTAATAAAGATTTAAACATAGCTTACAACCATTCGCCCAGATCATCTTCTTCAATAAATACTGAAATCAATAAATTACTTTCCTACCTGAGTAGAACATTTGATGGCAGGAATGTAAAATTAGGGAATTCGCAGCCAAGTGAATTATTTTTTTCCACTCAGGACTTAACTAAAGAAAAAAAATATGGGTTTGGATTTTCCGCATACGATGGTTTCTGGCCAAGTTTTAACAAAAGCGAGGCAAATATCATCTTAATCCAGGCAAACATTGTGAAAGAGATCTGTGAGTTTCTTTTAGATTCATTTGATTTAGGTGAATCATTCACATTGCTCTCAATCAAGCGGGAGGCAGCTGGTTCTGAGGATAAAAAACATATTGGCGACAGCCATTATGTGAATACAAACCAAACAACTTACCTGCGGGATGGCAAGCTTGTCGCTTCTCATGTTTTTGAAATCTCGTTTACTGGTAAAACGCGAAACTGCCGAACCTTCATCAATCAATTACGAGCTCCATACAGCCTTCGGTCCTTGCGGGTTATGAGAGAGGAAAAAACGGATACCGAAAACCAATCGGACTCTGTTAACAACGAGGAAGCGGGAGAGTCAGGTATTTTACCTATTGTCCGTGATATTTCATCAAAATTTACCTTAGAAATCGAGTATGTATATAAATCTGAGTCAAGTCTGCATAATCGAGTTTCAAAAATACTTCCTGTTGGTTCTGACACTGAAAAAGTGGAAGAAATATTAAAACAATTTAATTAAAAGAATGAGAGTTAAACATATAGAAAAATTCTCATTGGTGTTGGCAATTTGTTTAGTCGTACTGTCCTTTTTCCTGTTTTCTTCTTATTCTGCCAAATCTGAAAATAACAATTATAAAAATGACCTTTTTGAATCTAAAAAAAGATCTGGCACTGAATATTTTATTTTTAGAAAAGAAATTTCTATCATGCCTGGAGAACTTTTATCTTTTTACAATGAAGAGAGTGAACTTGCAGAGTCTTATGAAGTACAAAATATACTCATTCCCTCCAGGCAGGAGATCGAAATTATTACAGAAGATAAGAAAATAAAGGGCACTTCAAGACAAGAGGTCATTTTTGAGAAAAACTGGAGATCTTTGCCTGGTGTATTTTCGATCAGGCAAAACAAAGAAACGATCCAGATTAAACTATCTGATGTGGTTGGTATAAGGGGTAAATTATGGTTAAAGATCGATGCTAACCTTAAAACCCTAAACGATGAGGATTTGACAGTGTCTTTTTATCAAAAAACTACCCATTCTCAAACAGAAGCTCATTTACCAGAGAGACTCAAATGGATTAACTCAGGAACAGAGGAAAACCAATCTGCATATGATTTGTTTACTCCTCCCATTATCTACATTCACAACGGGGAATTGACCACAAGGCTACCAGAAAAAGAGGTAAAGGAGGAAAAAATAGAACCTTTTGGCCTATCCCTCGTAGGGGTTACGAAGTCAGAATATCCACTAAGGCTAAAAAGTTGGGTTGGAAACACTCCTTATTTTGAAGACCTTGCGACCATTGAAGATGGAACAGGAAAAATTATTCGTAATCGTATTGAAGTTGGGAAACCTCATAAAAGAGTGGAAGACCGCAAACCAGGACAACAAAGCTTTGAAATTTGTGACAGCAATGATACTGATAAAATCTTCACGGTTCAGTATTTTGCTGTGCAGCAATACCGCAACCCCGAGACTGGCGGGTTAAAACCGGTTGGTAGAGCCATGATCCAAGACCACAAACTGGGGGGCAAACCTTTTGAAATAAATACCCTAATGAAGGGCGTTTATGCAGGGAATATGACTTTTAACTTCATGGCAAGCTTGCCTGGCCTTGACCCGAAGGAATTTAGCTTTTCAAGTTCTGACTCTCTCGCAACACTGGAGTATGGAGGAAGAAAATATCTGGTATCTGAAATCGATTTGGAAAGCAAAACCTTACGGGTCACCAAACAGGACCCCAGATTGGAGGAAGATTCATACCAAACATTTTCTTTTTAATCATCAAGGCACATGAAGATTCTTTATAGATTGACCCAACGGATTTTCTGTATGGAATCCACAAGGGTTGCGTTAATGTAATTTCCAAAGCCTTTCATACTGTTCCTAATGTTTCTTGCCAAAAACTATATTCCTAAGTTGTTTCAGCAATTTTTGTTTATTTGGCCAATTTTGTATTTGGCAGTAAATATACAACTATATTCCCAAGGCTTACCCAAAATTGACCTTCCCGCTCAGGCTGCTCCGCCACTACCTCAAACACCTGCCCGTTCAATAACTGCCGCGGAGATTGGGCCCAATACCAACCTGGTTTTGCTTCTGGATCAGATCCGCACTTTAACTAATGATGGTCAACTACAGGAAGCACAAAAAATAGCCTCTTCTGCTTTGGAAAATTTGAACCAAAGCGAGCAAAACGAATTTTACTTACGGCAGATTAAGGCAGAGGAAACCAAACTTTATTTTAAGTTGGCAAACCGTGCGATGCTCAACAAGCAATATTCCCAAGCAAGCCAGTATATCGAGCGATACCGAGAAAATGTTGCCCGAGAATTGGAAAGCCGAAAAATTCGTCGTGAAATAAAAACAGAACTTAAGGATAAGCAGGATGTAAGCCTTGTGGGAAGATTGGTGGAAGAGCTGGATCAGGCCAAAAAAGACCTTGCCCAGATTAGGGCTAAAACTGGACTGCCCAAAGATGATGCACAACCGGATTTGGAGCGTTTGGTTGAGGAAGAAAAAGTACAGATGGAAAGGTCATTAATGAGTGCGGAAAACCTTTTACGAAAAGCAAGGTTTGACTCTGCTCAGGGGAGGTATGACCTTGCGGATGACCATTTAAACGAGGCACTGGGTTTATTAAGTCCAAGTGCTGGAACGATTGCAATGATCAGCGACCTTTACAAGGCCAAGCAGCAAATCATTTGGTACCGTGTGGGGGAGGCGATGCTGAAAGGAAAGGTTGCGGAGGTGCAAGAGCTTACCCTCAATTACAAAGAGACGGAAGAATCGAGAAGAAAACTGGAAACGAACACGCTGGGTATATCCGCCGAGATTGATTTCGATGCAGAGATTAGAAAAGCCAACGAAAAAAATAAGGAACAGGCAAAATTTGCTGAAGAAATGCTTGATGAGTCCAAAGACCTGATAAAAGAGAAAGAATATGACCGGGCTGAAAAAATTCTTCTTAAGATTTCCAATTTTTTAGAGCCAAGTACTCTTACCTGGCCGTTGATTCTTGAGGCCTCTCTTATTAAAAACCGTATAAATTTAGCGAAAGCCGATGATGCCAGAAAAAACAAAGATTGGGATAAAGCACAGGAGCTTTTAGACGAATTTCGCACAGGGTTTTACTCCGACCGGAATATTCAGGGGGACACCCTTACCTATGGTCGACCTGGCCTCAAAGAAACAGAAGGCGAAGATGCGATGAAAGAAGAGCTGGCCCTTGCCGATAAAGAATTGGCGAAAATCAGGAAAGATCAAAGTAATCCTTTCATGCGGGATATTACCGAATTTACTCCGGACTGGAAACAGCAGCAGGAACAACTTAAAGAGTTGCTGATGCGTGCCAAAGTGCAATTTATTAATGGTGATTTAACAGGAGCAACAGAGACTTACCGAGTGGTTGAAACCCGTTATAGTGATAACTTTGAAGCCAAAGAAATGCTCAAGCGAATATCACAAATGCGGCAGCAGGAAAGCTATTTGGGGTACATCAAAACACGCCAGGAAATGCTTGAAGAAATCGAGCGTGAATGGGAGCGGCCCAAAGTATTTGACCGACAAATAGAAGAAACACAAGAGGTGGAAGAAGGGCCGAGTAATATTGAGGCAAAACTTAAACTTATTGAAATTCCCGGAGTTGACTTTTTTAATTCACCCTTGTCCGAAGCAATGACGGAGCTGCAAAGACAGGCTCGTTTATTTGACCTGACTGAACCTGACCCTGCGAAAAAAGGTCTCAATATCATACCACTTATTGGAGAGGAAGAAGAACCGACGGTGAATATCAAACTCAATGCGATGGCACTGGGTAAGATGATTGAATTTATCACCGAGATGGTTGGTTGGACATTTGATATTCGTTCCGATGCGGTAGTTATCCAAAAAACTGGCGGTACTTTTAAGGGCCGACCTTTGGAGACGGAATTTTACCAGATGAACCCCGGAACTGTTCAACGGCTAACTGGAAGCAGTGGTGGAGGTGCCGCGGATGCGGATCCATTTGCTCCAGCTGGAGGCGGTGGTGGAGATGGTGGTGACGAAGGTATTAAAATCCGGGCTTTCCTGGAAAATACAGGAATTCCTTTCATTGATGCCAAGGGACATAAATTTGCATTTGACGGTTTTCAAATGATTATCACCCATGAGCGTCGATATTTAGATTTGATTGAGAGAATACTCTCCAAGCTCGACGAGGAGTCCAGCAAACAGGTGGAAATCGAAGCAAAGTTTTTGGAGGTGCAAGAAGGAGCTTTAGACGAAATTAGCTTTGATTGGTCATATTCATGGGGAAATGCTAATACTTTTTTGGACGAGAGTGGTTACCCAGCTAGGGATTCTATGGGAAGGTACATCAGGTCTTATGAGAAGGTTTTAACAGGAAATACCAGAACCCTAGCAACAGCTCATTCACCTGCTGGTATTTCTCGAGATACGGTAATTAGTATGCCTGATAACCCGGATGCTAGCATGAATATTCCTAATCCCATTCCAAATTTGCCAGGGAAGATAGGTATTGGGGCCGGTGTTTCGCCATTGACCAACTTTACTTTGACTAAGGAAGGCAGCATCGGAGAAGTTGATCGAAATGAGATGATTATCGGAAGTAGTCAGGCGGCATTGATGATTAATGCACTAAAACGCAAGCAGGGAACCGATTTATTAAGTGCTCCTAGAGTGACTGTCATGGACGGCCAATCTGCTACGATAACGGTTGCCCAAGAGTTTATTTACCCGACCGAATATGAACCGGCACCGGCACCAACTATTGGGGGAGGTGGGGGTAATAACGACGGGGGAGGATTGGGTGGAGCCATACAAATCCAGTCGGCTATTCCCCAATTTGAGACAGTTGCCCCTTTAGATGAGCAACCAGGTTTTAGGGAAGTAGGAGTTGTTCTAAATGTTACCCCAACCATTGAAAAATATAATTCTATCAATC
>NYYP01000019.1 GCA_002686835.1 Opitutia bacterium
CCTATGAATGCGATTCCTTCAGGTCGCACGCTGAACCGTCCGCCCAGAGTTGTGAACGGGCGGGTATGGTTCGGCATATTTTCCAAACCACCGGGTGAATCATGCGAATTCCTGACGCAGTTCAATTACTGCGACACCTTTTTAACCACCACCATTCCATTCACCGAATGAATAATCCCTTTCAGCACTATCCACTATGACCACGACTCTTTTCGGACATTTTATTCGTTGCATTTCGCCTGAGCTCTTTGGCTGTGCGACCCGGCCTTTAAGGAACTCTATGGATGAAGATCTAATTCCGTTTACCTGTCACAGGGAGGGAGTTGATCAATATTTTGTACTAAAAGCATTATTTTGCACATTAATGCTCTTTATAAATTTATATAAATTTCAGGATAAACAATCTTTTTATCTAGAAACTGGCTTAGACAGGAGGTCTTTGCCTGCAAATCAATAACAGTACCAAAGTAAAGGAATACATAAAATGGCACTAACAATATCAAATAATGGAGCAGTACAGACTGCCAGCTACTACCTCGACAAAAACCAGCGTGCTTTACAAAGCAGCATCAAGAAACTCGCCTCGGGCAAAAAGATTGTGGATGCAAGTGCAGACCCCGGAACCTTATCTGTGGCGATGAAAGTGAAGGCCTCGATCAACCGTTTATCCGGTGCCCAGAACAATGTTCAAAACGGGATGGGCTTTCTTGAGGTCCAGGACGGATTGCTCGATACAGCAGGAAAGATCGTGATGCGGATGTCGGAACTCAAGGGGTTTGCCTCTCAGGATCCGATGAAAGGAGAGACTGACATTGCCAGTTACAACAACGAGTTCAGGGACCTGCAATTGCAGTTACACCAGATCTCGCAACTTGACTTTAACGGTATGAGTCTTTTTGCGAGATATGTCTCGGATGGAAACGGGGGCGATACCGGTGCGCTCGGGGTTTTTAATGGAGCAAATCAAAGTGCTGCCGTTGATCATACTCTTGATATCTATACAAGTACCCAGGGAAGTGCTGGCTCAAAGGTAAGTATTCATAAAAGTCTGCTTCTTTCAGCCCTGACATTTCAAACTGGTGGTGGAACCACAACCATAGGTCATGGCTGGAATGGCACAGCTTTGGTTAATGCAACATCTGGTAATACTGCGGCTAAAGTGGGGACTGGTTCAAACCAGAATTATAACATAACATTAGCAAGTACATCCATAGGCATGACAATGTCATTGGATCAAATTTCTGCAGGTGTTTTTGAAAAGGCAGTCGAGAATATCGTTTTCTTAAGGGCACAAACAGGAGCAGGCATGTCAAGATTGTCATTTGCCGCAGAAAGTATGGCTACCCAGGAATCCAATATGCGATCCGCCCTTGGCAGAATCGAGGATGTGGATATTGCCGAAGAGGCAGCAAATCTGGCCAAGTACTCGATACTTATGCAGGCATCCGCAGCTATGGTTGCTCAGGCAAACTCAACCAGNCAGGTAGCTCTCATGCTGCTCCAAAATGGTTAACCCGAAAATGGAAAGGCTATCAATAATGAGAGAAAATAAGAATCCTCAAGAAAATAGTTTNCCTTACTTACCCGTGAAAGGAGGCGAGCGTTTATGAGCTTAACATTAGGAGGGTCCTCCACCTACAGGAGTTTGAGTCATATGAGTGCCACCAAGGCAAAAATGGACAAAAGCCTTGAGCGCATAGCCAGTGGCCAACGTTTATTATCAGCGGCAGATGATCCGGGTGGTTTGGCCGTCGCCATGAAACTNAAAAGTCAAATATCAAGCTATGACGCCCAAAAAGACAGTGTTGAAAATGCAAAGTCTTATGTAGAAGCACAGTCAACGGCANTGCAAACAACGGCAGATATTGTTTCAGAAATGCAATCGTTAAAGACAAAGCATACAGCAGCTGCAGGAGATGCCACCACACAGCAGACTTACGAGAATCAGTTTCAAGATCTTCGTACNCAACTGCGTGAGCTCGAAGGTGAAACTTTGAACGGAACGAAGTTATTTGATCGAGGTGATACTAGTATGACTGTTTCAAACACTACGCTGACTGACCTCGGCTATGGAGCTGCACTAGTCGATGGGGGCCAAGATATTGCAGGCACATCCTCAGGAGATGGAGTTACACTTAGTACCGTTTCTGATGCTAACCTATCCGAAATTCATGATAATGTAACCGGNCTGATTGCTGAAGCTGCAGGAGATGAGTCGAGCCTAGGTTTTGAAAGTGAATACCTATCCAATATGTCGATAAACCTAGAAACAGCACACGGTCGCATCATGGATGTGGACCTGGCTGAAGAAAGTGCAAACTATGCGTCTTTGAGCATGCAGTACGAAGCAGCGGCAGCGGCAGTTGCTCAAGCAAATGTAAGTGCGGCCAATGTGTTCGACCTGCTAATAAGTTCTATCAATCGTGACTAATCTGTCCCGAATGCTCATGTTCCCGTTCCATGCCAATCTTAATTGGTATGGAGCGGGGATGGCAGCCTGCTGGGTGAAGGTATGATTTTTCGTCAAGAAATGTTAACCAGTCCTGGGACAGAAATATTCTTACGGTGAGCATCTTGGCAAAAACGCACTTTTAAAATGGAAACTATATAAATGATGANAGAAGAATTTAAATTTACCGAGGNAAATGATCTTAAGCCGGGTTTATCAAAATNTGGAAAGATCAGATCAGCCATGCTTTTGGGACCAAGGAATGGAATGGTTTCTGATTATGTCACCAAATTGGGCAATTCTATTCTTCAAGATAATCCAGACNCTTTTTGGGTATGCATTGATTCCTCAAANTCNGAANCCCCGTATGACTGGTGCTCACAGTTTGCCAGGAATTTACGTACAAATACTGGCGTATCCTTAAAAGAATTGGCCAAGTTTGCACTGAATACTGGCAAGTCCTTAAGTCCTTTTAAACCAATGGGGAATTTAGAGGGTAGCACTCAGGATGTGGAGGAAATGCCAGGTGAGCTTATTTCTCATTTTGAACAATTAATCAATCAATCACCTGTAAAGAATGNNACNCCGCATCTAATCTTGGCCATCAATAANCTGGGTGACTATTCAGATGAAATGCTCGCATGGCTATCTGGTAGTTTCAATTCTGGNATCAGAAAATCAAAAGCCTTTAAGGGTTGCCGTTTTATTTTTACCTCTGAACAGGTTTCAGAAAGAGAAAATACATTTTTTGATTCGTTTGGTTTTGAAAAGGTACATGTGGTTGAAATTGAAGCAAANNACCCTAAGAAGGGCCAAACATCGACAAAACTGGTTGAAAANAATTCAAATATAATAGGCAATGCCCCTTCTGGTTCATCACATCACCAAGGAAGTATTTCTCCGAAACCCTTGAAAAAGAATGCTTTACCTTGTAAGTTAATAGGGTTANGTAATATTGACAGGATGGACTTAAAAGATGCAAAAAAGNTACTCTCTCCTTTTAACGAGGAAGAAAAAGGTCACTTATTCTTGGCATCCTACCCCACCCGTATAAGCAGGTACTCACTAGAGCACTTCGAATCGTACCGCAAAGCAGCCCTTTGTTTTAACTGGTTAAAAAGAGCAAGCCAGTTACGCAATGTGGATGAAAGTGGTGATCTTTTACTCAAGGAAGAANTTCGNGTNGCCGCTCGCACTTTACATGCCAATCAGTTTCCGGAAATTTCTGATAAATGGACNACACTTGCGTCGGTTTTGGATACTTTTCATCAATATTTCCCAGCTGACAAATTCCATTGGATACCAATCAATTTACAACTGTTAGAATCTTTTGATAAAAGAATTCTAAGNCATATATTCGTGGATNAGGATGAACTAAGTGATGTGCTTAAGTTTATCAAGCTACACGAAGATCAAATGGTTGAGAAAGGNACCAGGAAGACTNTATCTGACGAAACCAAACTAATCATACGCAGGTATATNGAATTAAGCGGNAAATCCTTCATTCCCGGATTAAANGACCGTATNCAAACGCTATGGCTTAAGGATTTAGAAAACTACAAGATTCAGAAAGCGAAAATGCTTGAAGAAAAAGAAAGCATAACTTCTGAGATTAAANGTACCCTGGAACAGGTTGCCAANCTGGAAGAATTGAAGGACAACCTGACAGACAACTTTCGCAACCCTAATCGCAATAAGTCCGAAAAAATTTATTCATTTTCCACCTCGCGTGCACTGATTCTAATTGGCCTGGGGACGGTGGGGATCAGTTTATTTGCAGATAGTGTGGGCTCTTATCACGCCGCCTGTGGGCTTGCCTTAACTTTATTTGGCTATTTTTGGCCNAATGTGGANGTNAANCGGACCGCACTAGTTGCAGATGGACCAAGGTCTAATCTTGCGATTGAAACTCAGCATCGCTCCCTTAATCACAGGGTGGGGAGTCTGAGCAATCGTGTCCAGATAATGAAAGGAAANCTTGATTCTGTTGATAAGCACCTGACTAAACTTGGAGAGGCCCCTCCCCCGCCTTANCTTGAAACTGATTCGGAAGAATCAGTGGATTAAGGTATAGATTTCTCTTACGCAAAAGTTGAGCCATTCCATCCCCACAGGTGTCTTTCCGACTCCTGGAACTCTATGTANNTCCGGNTGGGTTTAGTTTTAAGTTTTTCACTGGTTAATGCAGTCAAGCGTTCAGTTAGACTTTGTGTTTTCTCAGGGCTCAATTTACCCACATTTTTCACCTCAAGGTAGACACAGGGGGATTGTATATCCTGAGCAAAGCTTAGCGAAACCCCACAGTTTATTATCACCATGACATATTCAGTCGATTTCTCTAATTCATCGGAGAGGATTTGGGATCCTAATAGATGGAGTTGATCGAGCAAAGATGGTTCGATTGCTTCTTGAGAAGAATTTATCTGTAGCAGTGGCATGGTCTTTATTTAGGTATAGATTATATGAAATCAATGAATTACTGTTTTATGANACATAAGTCATGACCTACCTAAAAAATAAAGCCATTTTTTTGTTTATTTCTTTGGCTACAGGTTGNCACCCTATGGTTGATGATTCNTCTATAANTGGTACTGAGACCAAAAATAATAAGAAACCTGCGAATAATGAAAGTAATGNATCNCCAAGTATCAAAAGCACTATGCAGGATGTAAACAAATCGTACCATTTCATGGATCGACCGTGGGTACTTGCCAAGCCTCTTAGGGGAGGAACAGACATTAATATATCAAAGTTGTTTGATGAGTGATGACATTCACAAACTTCCTGCGGGAAACATCATTGATTTACATAATTTCAGGCCAAATGATGCCGAGGAATTGATTAAGGAATTTATCTGGGCCTGCGAGAACTCATCAATTAAACAGGGCATTATAATTCATGGAAAAGGGANAGGCAGTTTAAGGGAATTGACTCATAGTATCCTCAAAAAAAACCCAAAAGTTAAGTCCTTTCAACTCGGGGACAGTATTAATCAAGGAAATTGGGGAAAGACATCTTTTGAACTTATTGATTAACCCAATTCATCAAGATACTTGAAATTTATCCCTGGATGGGCAATCTAACAAAGATGAAGNTTTATAAAATAAATCCTCTCAAGATTTTNTCTGTACTTTTCATTTTTTCCNTCTTTGCCTGTATGGAGGAAGAAAAAAGNGTTACCCTGGGCAGTTCCGTGGTTGAAAAGGGAATCATGATGACGAGTTCCAAGTCNGATCAGGCCAAAGTGGAGGTATATCTCATTACCCGGGACTCAGTTGAGGGAGAGTTGCTAGCCAAAGCTCTAAATGCAAAAGGCAAAGAGATTGGCAGGTCCAAACAAATGCTCAACCTTGGCAAGGATGATGCCAAATTAATCACCTTTACATTCGATGCCTCTGTAAACCTGGAGGAAGTCGCACGCTTCATGCTTGATTTCAGAAAAAAATAGTATGCTCTCTCGTTCTTCATAGATGCCCTGCTTTGTCCATGAAAGACAAGTGTTAGTGGAGGTTTTAAACTCTGGAGCATAGGCTCCTAAGTATAACAAATTGTTTTACCTTTTTACCTCATCAGGTTCACTCTTTTAACCCAAAGATAAAAATGGAANAGNAGAAATGNCACCATTCCATTTTAGCAGACGAACTTTTCTGACCAGTAGNTTATGGGTTACTGCTTTGCATTGCACTCCAGGTTTGATGGCGGAACTTTTAACACTTACTCCCCAACAGNTGGAGGGNCCTTTTTATCCTGATAACTTACCATTGGACACAGATAACGATCTAATAGTAATCAACGATTCACTCACCCCTGCTGTGGGAACAATTGTATATTTAAGCGGGAGTGTCACCGACATTAAAGGATCACCAATTCGCAATGCACTCATCGAGATATGGCAAGTTGATAATAATGGAGTTTACTTACATAGTAAAGGTGGACCAAGGTCCAAGCTCGACCGTCATTTTCAAGGTTATGGCAAGTTTGTAACAGACAAAAAAGGAAGGTATGCTTTTCGAACGCTTAAACCCAGTCCCTATGCAGGCAGAACTCCTCATATTCATGTTGCAGTATCAATTAACGATACCCGAATACTCACCACCCAATGTTATATGAAAGGAGAGCCTCGCAATGAAACGGACTTCATTTTAAACAAGGTNAAAGGCACCGAAGCACGCGAATCNTTGATCATACCATTTAGATCCAGTAAAGACTCAAAATTGGGCGAATTAAGTGCGAGGTTTGATATTGTTCTTGGTCGGACCCCAAATGATTGATTGCCCTTACCTCACATGCTGAAATCCAGGTTCCTCCTCTATTTCAATCCAAACTTTGATGCGGATATCGTCTTGATTGAAAGCCCACTTTGATGCAATATCTAATTCCTTAAGTTCTTTAGCAGGCACAGTTTGTAATTTGACACCGATTTGGTGCCAACTCTCANGGTNTTTTAATAAAAGCTATGCACTGCTTTATGCTTANGCTGGAAGGATGGCAGAGTGGTCTAATGCGGCGGTCTTGAAAACCGCTGAACCGGAAACGGTTCCGGGGGTTCGAATCCCTCTCCTTCCGCCACCTTTTTCTAAGAAATAACCTGCTTTTCTCTTGCATATCCAATTTAGTTAGGACGAGGATTAGGTTGTGCAACTCTTGCGTTTATTCTTTCCGACAATCCTGCTTTTTATCGCTTTCATCTGTGGTTACGGGAAGGGGATTCTATGGTCCGATAGTACTGAAGCACAATTATTGCAGTCTATGCTGATGCAGGCACACAAGGGCAAGTGGTTTCCTATGACAAACAAAACCATGCCCTTTGATGAATTTATGCTTAAAGGTGGGCGATTATACAGGGAAACTGANGATGTTGCNTTTACCGGTTGGTATGCTCAGTTTGATCATTTGGATGAACCGAGGATGCTTTCTGCATTTGTGGATGGTCAAAAAAATGGCTTCACTTATTTGTGGGATGAAAATGGNACCCGTCGCTTTCAGGGAGAATATTTGAATAACCTCAAAAATGGACTATTTCTGGAATGGAACATAAATGCCATNCAAACCTCAGAAAAGAATTACCGGTTAAACAAGCTGNATGGTGATTACCATTTATGGTATGATTCCGGAAAGATTAAGCTCGATGCTATCTTCGAGGACGGAAAACTTCAAGAGGCACGAGGTTGGTACCCTGATGGCAGTCCATGCCCTTTTTCGCGTGTGGTTAACGGAAGAGGGTTGATCCTTCGCTACCAAAATAATTACAAACCTACCAAGCAACCTGAAGTTCGCAGAGGAATCTTGGCGAATACTTTGGATCAGTTAGGTTCCTTTAAACCAGAAATTACAGATAAAGGGAACCGGACAATTAATCCCGATTATGAATCTGGTCAATCTCATCAGGACCGACAGAAAACCGATTAAATGATTGTCGGTCGAGTGGTTGATTCAGTTTAACCANAAGTTCTTCATTTTCCCTATCCAAATAAAAAATTTGTAAGAGCTTGGCGTGAGATTCTCCAACAAGTTTTTTGGAGTCATCGAAAGGTGAGAAAAATTCTGGTTTTAATTTTTTGAGATTTGCCAGGGATGATTCAAGTCGCTCAACAATAGTCTTCTTTTTATCCAAAAACTGCATTTCCGGAACTTTTTTCTGAACTTTAAGCCATGTATTTTCTTCGAGTAATAATTGGTGCACATCGTTGCACAATTCGAGATGTTGCTTGAGGACTTCTGTGGGTTCCATTTCGAAATATCCTATTCAGCAGAAATCCCTAGAAGGAATCATCGAAATTNTCCTGAGGGGACGGTGGGGAGTAAATCCCATACCGATTGACTGCCTGGCGAATTTCCCTGGTATCTTCAAGTTGTTCTCGTCTCCACTTAGACATGCCGTAGACAAACTTCAAATACTTGCTTTTTGCCAATTCGGTNCGNGCATCATCATTGTTATCAAATAACTCTTCAATAGANATGTATGTTTCCGTTGCCTGAACAAAATTCCCAAGTTTCTCTTCACAAAGGGCAACCTGATAGAGCAAGGGNACTTTCCAGGTGGGCGTTTCATCCACGGGAAGAAGGGCCGTGTATATTCGATAGGCGTTAAAGAATTCGCCGGATTCAAAAAATTTATTAGCCAAATAATTTCCCGTTTTCTTTTTCCAAAATGCCCAGACCGTTTTCATTTTGCTTATCCGNTCCAAATCCCGATCCCGGAGATTCTTGGNTTCTTCTTCAGCGAGGATCAATTTGGGGTTGAATGTTGCCTCCTTCAGCAAGCTGAGTAACTGGGCAATTGAGTCTTCATTCTGNTTAAGCTGCTCATAGGAAAGGGCCAATAGATAATGGGTCTCAGGGACATAAGGACTGGTTGGATATAATGTACCATAGCCACCCAGTATTTCTTTTACCCNGGCNAAATCAGCCCGCGGGGTTTTTTCGAAACTTTTATTCGTTGAGATATCATCTGGATTTAAGCGCATTTGTCGCTCATCTTTCTTGATGGTATCGATTGCCCGGCGAAAATGGGACAACCCNCTTTTATATGCCACGACTGATCGATCAGAATCATTCAATTGCTCTAAGCGATTCAGGCGATCGTAAAACTTGATCGCATTATCGTAATCCTCAGAAACAAGGAATGTCTCGGCTATCTCAAACATTGCCTGGTTTGATTCTGCATCTTTACGCAACTCAAAGGATTTACCCTTCCTTTTATCTGCATCGGTAAAGGCTGCATTGTAAGGCAGGGTTAAAGTGGCGTTGATCGCGTCATAGAACTTATTAAGAGCCATACGGTCGGCACCGAGTTCCCGATAGATTTTGCCTGTTCGAATATGAGTTTCTGGGATNGTGGGAGCCCCTCTTTTTAATCCTTGNAAAAACTCCTCAACATCACCGAGCTTGGCATGGAGGTGAGGGATTCCTGGTGCATCTTCATGCTGTTCAAATGGATAGTCGTCATCGGCCGCAAACTCCTCAATAAACCTTTCGTAAGACTTGGCCGCATCNACCCANGCCTGNTTCTTCTCGTGCATATTCATTAATGCAAGAAGTATGTCTCTGCGGTACCTCTTGTAATTTGGTGCGGTTAAGCGCCCAAGTACGCGATTACAATATGAAGTTGCTTTGTATACGGTACGGGTAACGAAAGGGTTTCCAGTGCCACCGGAAGCCATTCTGGTGGCCATGATGGCTTCGCGGATTTTTTCTTTCATTTCCTGATCAATCTCATCCCCCAAGACGATATAATCCTCGACAAGTATGTCAGGTTCCTGGTCGGGTAAACTTTGCGTGGACTCAGGAATTACAACAGGATTAACTTCAGGCAGCACCTGTTGAGTATATTCTTTTGTCGGCAGGAGGAGTTGGGATTGTTCCTCAGAGGAGGTAATTTTCGGGGTACTGGGGAGAGGTTCGACCAATNAAGCGGAACCATTTAAGGCAGGCTCTCTCAACATGTCTACTTCGCGAAGTAAATCATCCAGGCTCATTTGCGAGTAATCGACTGATCTAGGCAATGTACTGGGCCCCACCATAGCAGAAGGCCTTATTGGATTGAGTTCTTGTTGCTGGGGTGCGGTATCGACCGCAGGCATACCAACTTCTGCNACGGGCGTGTCATTGATGGAGTCCCTTAACTCNANAGGTAGTAATTCATTCTGAACACGAAACGATTGTGATGCACCTGGGAAATCAGTTTTTAAAGCGTCATTTAATTTGCTAGCATTTTCCAGCTCGCTTTCTGAAGATCGATCAATCTCCTCGAGCAGGGAATCAATACCACTTATGACCTCTTCGATAGACTTCAANTCAGGGTCTTGNCCATGCACNCCANTAAAGACACTCAAGAACAGGGCAATATATGTAAGTGGTTTCACTATCTCACCCTCCTGGTGTACTTCGTTTTCGATTCTAAGACCATATTGCCTCCGTCCAGCGTGTAAGGGGGCACAAAGTTTACCTGAGTTCCTATCTTGCGACTGGAGGAACCAAGGCTTGACTCTAAGATTTCCATCAGTTCATCAGTGTTATTAAGGTTTGGTTCAGGCATATCCTGCTCCACAAAGGGATCATTTGGGGGAAGTAAGGTTTCCTGCATTAGAGGCTGGTTAAGTGGANCGGAAGGAATATTGTATACNGGCGAAGTGGNATTTTGATCGTCATCGTAAGATATTANAGGNAANGCATCTTCCTCTTTNACAGCAATACCACTACTTTTTTCTGCNCTTAAATCCAGNTTCTTCTTTGTAAGGGTCATTAAATTCTTTCGGTCTGCCAAAGGCTCAAGTGCGTGAAACCGCAACTTGGGAGGAGACTGAAAGGATAAATACCCGATTCTAACAGGTGTTTCCTCGGGTGCAGACTTGAAGAACCCAAAGCATGTAATACTTGAAAAACTACCCAAACANACAGAAAAGAGCAGTANATGCAAAGGGAAGGTGGTACTTTGAAGGATATCTTTCACATCATCTATGGTCGGACCAACTTTTAAATACTTTAATCATTTTTCTAAAAAAATCACCAGGATAAGTCCGGTTGGTTTTCTCGGTGGGCATTTAACAGGTCATTCTGTGTATGAACATCAATTGGATGAATATCCGGTGCATGGAAAACTTTTGCACTAATTTTGAATGGATCACCATAATTTTTCAGACAGTCCGATGTTTGAGCCCAAACGGCATATGGGTCGGAAAGAGCTTCGCCACAATCAGAAGCAATCGATAAAGCTTGGGAGAAAACTTCTTTGGGGCATTCGGGGAAGTTGCAATTGTAATTTAGGTGAATGTCGCCTGGGAAATGTTTAAGTATGTGCTGAAAAACAGGCACTGAAGCAATTCTATCTGATGCCAGTTCTGCAGGTCTTTTTAAAATAGAGAGGCCTTTGATATCCAGGCATGTTCGTGCTATCAACTCGCAGTCTGTTGATAATACGATTTGAGTAAATAGNNTGCTTTGAAATAATTTAATTATGGCACGACGAACCAAGGGTTCCCCTTTGTATGGCAGGAGNTTTTTAAAGGCTAATCTTTTACTGCCAGACCTGGCTATTACAGAACCAACAATTTTCATTATGNTAAACTACTTTGGGNCGGTTGTTAAAATCAAGTAACTTACTGGCGGNCAAGGATTGGTTTGTAAATATGCACATACTAATCTTTGATTTATCTAACAGATGATTCCTTATTCCAAACAAAATATCACAGATGAAGACATGCGTGCAGTTTCGNATGTGCTTCAATCTGATTTCCTGACACAGGGACCAGAAGTGAAAGCATTTGAAGATTCCCTGAAAGATAGATTTGAAGTCCANCATGCAATAGCTTGTTCCAGCGGGACAGCAGCATTACATTTATCATACTGTGGTGCCGGGGTAAGCTCACAAACAATCGGCATCGTACCTGCGGTTACTTTTTCTGCCACTGCAAATGCTTTTAGATACCAAGGGGCTGAAGTTAGGTTTTGCGATGTAAACCCCGAGACAGGGCTGATCTGCCTGGATTCGCTTACCTCACTGCTTGAATCTATTGAGCCTGCCCATTGCCCATGCCCTGTACTAATTTCGCCGGTCTCTTTTGCCGGTGCTCCTGCACCCCTCCATCAGGTTCATTCGATTGCAGGTAAATTCGGATTTAGGGTAATTGAGGATGCATCCCATTCGCCCGGTGCATTTATTCAGACCGATGCTGTATCTTACCGGAGTGCATCGTGCATCTATTCGGATGCTGCATGTCTTAGTTTTCATCCGGTAAAACACATTTGTTGCGGAGAAGGTGGTGCTGTACTAACCAATGATGAAAAAATTGGCAGTCTCGCCCGCAAATTAAGATCGCATGGGATCGAGCGACCCTTTGACGACACACATGAATCCCCCTGGTTTTATCAACAGACTGAACTNGGGTGGAATTACCGGTTGACCGACTTTCAGGCAGTTATGGGCAAGTCCCAATTGTCTCGACTTGATATTCAGTTAAAAAAACGCAGGGAAATTGCGAANAATTATTTAGATGCATTTTCTTCTTCNCCATTCAATGATTACTTTGAATGCCCTGCCCCACAACCTGGTCATGCCTGGCATCTTTTTATTATCAGGTTCAAGCAAGCGGGATTGCGTGACATGGNTCATAAGTTTCTAAAAGAAAGAGGCGTTGCTACACAGGTGCATTATGTCCCGCTTTATCGTCACCCCTACTACCTGNAAAGGTATGGTGAATTGCAATTACCAGGTGCAGAAAGATTTTACCAGTCCTGTCTAAGCATACCTATGTTTCCCACCCTATCCACTCAGGACCAGAATGATGTGGTGGAAAAGATCGGTTGCTTTTGNGAAAATTACGCGTGAAGAATTGCATTGCCCATTACGCGATCCTTGGCCCTGACCCGCTTTGTAAGGGAGAGTATTCCATTGCGTCGGTTCGATTTTCAGATGCAGAACCGATTCGAAATTGGCGAAACCAGCAAATCTCCGCACTTCGACAACATCAACAATTATCCAAGGCTTCGCAGATTGAATATTTCAATAATGTTGTCGCTAAAGACTTTAACAATGACCGGCCTAAACAGGTACTTGTTCGGTTTTGCCTAGAGGGTCACTTGATTGGATACGGAGGCATAGTTCACCTGGATTGGAGGAATCTACGGGGCGAGGTATCCTTCCTTCTTGAGACTTCGCGTACTAAAGATCATACCAAGTACTCAGCAGAACTAGGTGTTTTTTTTCACCTCATTAAGGAATTAGCTTTTACAAAGCTTGGTTTAAATAAATTGAGCACTGAGGCATATGCTCATCGGGCGTATCATGTAACCGCAATTGAGAACTCAGGTTTTCAACGCGAGGGAGTTTTAAGGCAACAAACCCTGCTTGATGGGAAATGGATCGATGCAGTAGTGGCATCCTGCCTAAGGTCGGATCACGAAAACATTGTCAAATGACAACTAATCAAGTTCCTAGAATTTTATTTTGTTCTCTTTCCGCAAAGTTTTCCCTCTACAAGGAGGTATTAAGGAGTGCACAATCGTTCTGTGCTGATGCCATAGTTATTGGGTGTGATTCAAATGCTGATTGTGTCTCTGCACCTGAAGTGGATCACTTCCTGGAGATTCCNCCGCTTGAGGATTTATCTGATTTGCAACTTCTTGAAATTTGCAGGAAAAATAAAATTACTCATATCCTCCCAACCCGAGACGCCGAATTGCCNTTTTGGGCGGAGAAAAAACAATGGTTGCTGGAAAATAAGGTTAAAACTTGGGTATCCGAGAAATCTTACATCAAAAACTGTGCCGACAAACTTGCTTTCCATGCAAAATGGCAAGATTCTGCGGTTTCACCAATTCCCACATTCAATAAGATCGACAAGCACTCAATCAAGCAATGGGCGGTCAAAGAAAGATTTGGTTACGGTTCCAGGAATATAAATTTGAATATCTCGACCAAGCAGGCCTTGGAATTATGTGGTGATGTGGATCAGGATCTTATTTTTCAACCTTTTATAAGCGGTAAGGAATTTACCGCTGAAACATGGATTAGTCAGTCCGGCAAATGCCACAGTCCCCTCTTGCGCTGGCGAACAAAGGTCATCGATGGGGAGTCACATCAAACAAGCATTTTTCATCATCCAGAATGGGAANGNTTACTTCGCTCGGTTTTTTTGCATTTACCCGGAGCAAGAGGACATTGCCTTGCACAGGTTATAGTGGATAGAGATGAAAAACTTTATTTAGTTGAGATCAANCCACGCCTGGGCGGAGCTAGTCCACTTGCTCTTTATGCCGGATTAAATTCAGTGGCATGGCATTTAATGGAAGAGGCAGGATGTGCTTCGGATATCCCCATGCATTCTCACTTCCCTGAAGGAATGTCTCTAACAAAGAAAGGCGGGCAGGTGTTTTTTAATTCCTAAAAAGTTTGCCTAGCTCCTGCTAAACTCATTGCTTATCAATTATTATGCCNGCATTAACCTTTGCAATTGCGAACCAAAAAGGCGGAGTTGGAAAAACTACNACATCTGTGAACTTAGGTCATGCCTTAGCACTTATGGGAGTGCCTACACTTCTTGTCGATATGGACCCACAGGCAAATGCAACCAGCTGCCTTGGNCTTGAGAGAAAGCCTGGGTTTGGTATTTATGANCCTTTATTATACGGGTCGGATGTCGCCTCCCGTGTTATTTCAAGCAAGAGAAAAAATCTATGGNTCGTTCCATCTGAACTCGATCTTGCCGCNGCTGAACTTGAGTTGAGTGGTCAGGATGAATATTTGATTAAATTACGTGCATCGCTCAATTCTTTGAAGTCAGACTACGGGCTTCAGGTTATTCTGATAGATTGCCCNCCAACTTTGGGGCTGCTTTCAATGAACTCGCTATGTGCTGCAGATTATTTGGTTGTCACACTACAGTCTGAGTANCTGGCCATGGAAGGATTGGGCCAAATAACAAGTGTAGTTCAAAAACTTAAGGNCGCAGGCGTTAATTCCGACCTGGAANTGGGTGGTATAATCATGACCATGTACGACANCAGGACTCGTTTATCCTACGAGGTTTGGCAGGAGGTTAACCAGTATTATGAANATAAAGTTTTNCGNACTGCTATCCCCCGAAATGCAAGACTGAGNGAAGCNCCAAGTTTCGGNCAGACTGTNTTTGAGTACGCACCTGATTCTTCTGGGAGCTTGGCATACCGTGCATTTGCCAGGGAGTTTTCCAAACGCTTTCTTTCGGAAAATAATTCTGATGGGGCTAATTGACTCGTTAAGATCGGCAATAAAACCAGGGATTTCCACAAAAAANGGTGGAGAATTTGCTCAGCTTGAGGCNCGGATTGGGTATCATTTCAAGGAGGTCAGTCTTCTAAGGGAAGCTTTNACCCACCCCTCTTTTGACNTACGNACGACCCGATTAAGAAACAACCAAAGATTGGAGTTCCTCGGNGACTCNGTTATCGGNTGTATTTTGGCAAAGTGGCTTTTCCATAAATTNCCTGAGATACCTGAAGGTGATTTGAGTAGAAAGAAATCGCTCCTTGCTCGTGGACATAACCTCGCCGCAGTGGCCCGTGAAATCGAACTGCAGGAGCATTTGATAATTGGAAAGTCTGAACGCATGAGCAAAGGAAACCTTCGCCAGTCTGTCCTGGAGGATGCTTTTGAGGCGTTGATTGGGGCTATTTATTTAGATAGCGATTATGACACAGTTGAAAGAATTCTGTTGAAGTGGGAGGGCTTTTTTCTTTCCACATTAAAAAATAAAAGCTCAGGTTTTAACCCCAAGGGAAAGTTGCAAGAGTTTTGCCAATCCCAAGCAGACTCACCAAGAGTATCTTATCACTTAATCAATCAGTCTGGCCCGGATCACAGAAAAACATTTGAAGTGGAAGTAAGAATAAACGGTAATCCCGTCTCAATAGGTACCGGGAAAAGTAAAAAAAAGGCAGAAGAAGAAGCTGCTCAAGCGGCAATAAAAGCCCTGCCATTTACCTCCAGTGAGAAGAATTGAGCCACCGGGCTCCCTGGAATCGTCCTTTTTCCCAAACTGTCCAAGGCAGGCAGCAACCGTGCTTTTTGCAGACATTTGGGGCCAAAAAAAATGCCAAGTTGCTATTGTTGTTGGAGAAACTCTGTCTGATGCGGAGAATAAATGTGAGGACATTTCAGCTATTACTGAAGCACTTTATCCAAACTTTAAGGTTTGCTTTCATTCGTTCGACCTTTCCCCCGGCCCAGGTCATCCAGATTCATTTGATAAAACATGCGAGCGACTCTCCCTACTTTCGGCCCTCAGGGAGGTTTCTGATACTAAAAATATACTTTCTCACATTTTAGTCGCCACTACCTTTGAGGCTCTCTTAGGTCCNTCCCNTATCCTGGAAAAGACACAAGATGCTGAGCTATTNATTNAGTCTGGTGCGGAACTTTCATACGATTCGTTAAGCAGGGATCTTGTTGCAAAATTTGATTACTCCAGTGAGGTGGTATGCGAGGAACCTGGTCAATTTGCCATACGTGGAGGGCTAATCGACATCTATCCGGTTAATGCAGATCATCCAGTCCGAATTGATTTCTTTGGTGATACCGTCGATGAAATACGAACCTACGACCCTACTTCCCAGAGAGCAATCGTTAATATACCTCAAATCAGAATCTCATCCATTGGGAATGGCGATAACGCCCAAAGAGATGGTGAATTTTTAAGGTATCTACCAGACTCAGTTTTATGGCATATGGAAGAACCGGAAAACCTCCTTCGGTCATATCCATTAGTGTTTCACGAAACTGGCAAGGAATCGAGCGAAAGGGCGAATATATCACGGATTTGGACTCGAAGGAAAAGCATCTCAGATTATTTTCTCACAACCAGTGAAATCGACATGGGAGCAGGGATATTTGAGAACTCACCAAAGTTATCGTTATCCCTGAAGGCACTTGTCCCTGAACTGGATCGGTCTGTATCCGATATTTCAGACACAGTAGGCAGTCTGCATACTGATGATGTTTCAAATAAGACCCTTCGTTCGATTGCAGAATTTAATGATTTAGGTTTTGCTATCTTTATTGCAGTCGGTGCAGAGGCGGAGAAAAAAAGAATTGAAGGCATTTTCGAAGAAAAGGGGCTAGCTGGGCTAAAATTCACCTTCCTTCCTGTTGGACTGCATCAAGGTTTTGTTTACCAAAAGCAACTGGATTTCTCTTTCTTCAGTTCTTTTTTAACAGACCATGAGAAAGGCCTGATTGTTGCAACATCCCGTGAGATTCTGGGGAGGCAAAGAAGTCGTCGCCCCATACACTCACGAAAAGCACGAGTTCAAAGAAGAGAGGTTGATCATGCACTTGACTTTGCAGAGTTGGTAGATGGCGATTTACTGGTTCATTTACAGCATGGTATTTGCCGGTTCTTGTCCCTGGGTAAAATAGAACAGGAGCAAAAACCAGAAGAATCAATAACCGTGGAATTTGCGGATGGTATTCTCCTACATGTGCCTTTACAAGAGTCCCACCTACTCTCCCGCTATGTGGGGCTAAAAAAGGCAAAGCCAAAACTGGCAAAACTGGGCGGCAAGAATTGGGCCAAAACAAAAGAAGCTGCTGAGTTAGCTGCGATTGACCTAGCTGCCGACCTACTCAGATTACAAGCATCCCGCGATGCGGAGACCGGGCATGCTTTCTCGCCGGATGATCAGTGGCAGAAGGAGTTTGAGGATTCATTCCCATATTCCGAGACGACCGACCAGTTGCGATCAATTCATGAGGTTAAGCAGGATATGGAATCTGAAAAACCTATGGATCGTCTCGTATGCGGAGATGTCGGATATGGGAAAACTGAAGTAGCTATGCGGGCTGCGTTCAAAGCAATAATGGACGGCAAGCAGGTGGCTCTTCTTGCACCAACCACCATTCTGTGCCAGCAGCACATGCAAACCTTTGCCACCCGTATGGAAAACTTTCCTGTCACTATCGAAATGCTCTCCCGTTTTCGCACTGCCGGGCAACAAAAGAAAATCATGAACGGTCTCGTAGCTGGATCTATTGATTTGGTCGTGGGTACCCACCGTATGTTCTCAGATGATCTGAAATTCAAAGATTTAGGCCTGCTCATCATTGACGAGGAGCAGCGTTTTGGAGTGGAACATAAAGAAAAACTGAAACGAATTAAGGCTAATATCGATGTGCTTACCCTGAGTGCTACCCCTATCCCAAGGACTCTTTACTTTGCAATGGTGGGTGTCCGCTCGTTTAGCACTATCGAAACTCCCCCTACCAATAGAAGACCCATTCGAACTGAAGTGATCCGGGGATCCAATGAGGTGTTAAAAAAAGCGATCCAGCTTGAGCTTCGTCGTGGCGGGCAGATCTTCTACTTGCACAATCGTGTTAAAACTATCAATTCAGTTGCCCGCAGAATTAAAGAGCTTATGCCAAGTTTGAGGATCGCTATTGGCCACGGGCAAATGACAGAAACGGAGCTCGAGCAGGTGATGGTTGAATTTATTGCAGGGAAATACGATTTATTGTTGTGTACCACAATTATTGAATCAGGTCTGGATATTCCAAACTGCAACACCATTATAATCGAAGAAGCGGATAAATTTGGCCTTTCCCAACTTTACCAACTAAGGGGACGGGTTGGGAGATTCACAAGGCAGGCTTATGCCTACCTTCTGGTCAACCCTCTTCTTCCAATCAAGGAAAAAGCAAGGAAACGACTCTCTGCATTAAGGAACACCAGCAGTATGGGGGCAGGCTTTAAAATTGCCCTTCGCGACCTCGAACTTCGAGGTGCAGGAAATCTTTTAGGCAGTGAGCAAAGTGGACATATTGCCGGGGTTGGTTTTGAAATGTATTGCAAGTTATTACGGGAAAGTGTGTCCCGCCTCAAGGGGGAGGAGCTGGCTCTTCGCCCATCAACAGTTGTCCGTTTAGACTTTTTACATACAGATGAATCCGAAGCTGGAGACGCAGATTTACAAACTATGGCATCTTGCTTGCCCTCAACCTACATGAGTGAACCAAGGCTGCGTATCGAGTTTTATCGAAAAATTGCCTCCATTATGGAAACCAGAGAGGTCGTTACCCTGAGAGAGGAGTTGGTGGACCGATTTGGCCACTACCCAGAAGCAGTCGAGGCACTTTTGCTTGAAAGTGAAATAAAATGCTTTGCCCAACAGGCAGGTTTTGACTTGGTCTCAAATGATGGGTCTGAACTATTACTCAGAAAAGTCAGGAAAAATTCGCGGGATGGTGTCCAATATTTAAGAAAAATGGGGAAACTACCCAGGTTAAGTAGTAAAGAGCCTCTTTTAAAGTTGAAGGAAATCATTCGATTTCTCAAAATCCACAATCATGGGACTATGTAATGCAAATAAAAGATGGCTCATTATTTTTTCGTTGGGGTTATTGGCTCATTATGCTGGAGCCAAACTTGTCGAAGTGAATCGTATTGTTGCCCGCGTGAACAATGAGATTATCACCTGGGGGGAAATTCAGTTGGCCATGGAAAAACTCAATTTCACAGATGAGGAGAAGTTGCTTCGCTCCCAAGAGTTTGTAGACGGAAAAATAGACAGACTGCTCTCGCAAGTGGCTTTTAGAGATAAAGGCATGGAACTGCCCCATACCTATGTGGAGCAGGAGTACTCCAGTAAATTGATGTCCGATTTCAATGGAGACCGTAGGTTGTTTCGGGAAGTCTTGCAAAGTAATGGACAGTCTCCCTTGGAGTACAAGGATCAACTCAAGGAGGACATTATTCATATGCACATGCTCGCTCAAAGGAAACGTACGGGGGACGAGATCAGTCCGCAAAGCGTGGAAGATTATTACAATCAAAACCAGGACAGGTTCCGAACAGAGAAGAGGATCCAGATCAAGGAGATCGTATTCTCTGGCGAAGATAATGATTCAAATAAAACCATTAAAGACCAGGCCAAACATGTACATTCCCTAATTCTGAAAGGAGGGGATTTTGATGCGATTGCCAGTTCATACGGCCAAAGTCCCTTCCGCGGGAAATCTGGTGACTGGGGGGTATTTGTTACCCCTAAGGAAATCCGCAATTCAACCATTAGAAAAAATGCATTTTCATTGAAAGACCAAGAAATTTCGCAACCCTTCAGGGTAAATCTGCTGGAACAGAAATCAAATGGATCGATTGGTAATTCTAAAAAGTTCGCATGGTATATAATAAAAATTGAAAATATTGAGGCTGCTAAGCAATTACCAGTCGATGAAGTGCGCCCTGAGATAGAAAGAATCATTGCCAAGGAGTTAGAACTGGAAGAGCAGCGTAAATGGCTTTCTCGACAGAAGCGCGATGCATATGTCGATATCAATCTCCCTACTAAATAAGCTAGATTGGTCTAAAAAGCTGCCTGAATCAGTGGGATAGGATTGTTTTTTCTTAAAGCCCCCCCCTGGAAATATTCGACCACAGGAAAGAATCTGTTTGCTTTGCACGGGGTGCCACCTGAGTGGGAGCTATTTATCATATTCCTGGATCCATGAAAAGTACGCGATGTTGTTTTTGCCAGAGTCTATATAATAGATGATCTTGGCTGGAATTTTAACAAACCAGTCTTCTGTGCCAAAAGCTAGCTTTTAAGCAAAGACAAGATTCTTACACTCCAACGACTGACCGCAAATGACAGACCGCAGGGCATGCTGTCGCACGGATGATCAAAAGTAGAAAACCTGGTTGCACCTGCTGACCCCTGACCGGCATAATCCGGAGAGTCTGTATCCAGCAAAACTTGCCATTCTCCTGCATGAGGGCAACCCCAGTCCCGATGACGCAAGGAGTCGGAAAAATTACATGCCACCATTATAGTATCCTCTGGGTAGGTTCCGAATTTCAAAAAGCTGAGTGTCTGTCCGTCAGCATCATTGCAGTCAATCCAACGAAACTTATCTGCAACATGATCTATTAATGCCCATGCAGGATGCTCCTTATAGAGTTTATTTAAATCTTTAAGGAGTGCACTAAGACCTTGATGACTGGGGAAATCCAGTAAAGCCCAGTCCAGTGCGGACTCATGATTCCATTCCCCCCACTGCCCAAATTCACACCCCATGAATAAAGTCTTCTTGCCGGGCCAGGTCCATTGTAGTGCCAAAAGTGCCCGTAAGTTGGCAATTCGGTCATCCTGGTAAGCCAAGCTCATTTTATTGACCAGAGAACCTTTACCATGAACCACTTCGTCATGTGAGAAAGCCTGGACGAAATTCTCCGAGAATTGATACATTGCCCCAAAGGTAAGTTGATTATGCTTGTGTTTACGGTGAATGGGTTCTGTGGAGAAGTATCCCAGCACATCATGCATCCAGCCCATATTCCATTTTAGGTCAAAACCCAATCCACCACTCGATGGAGGATTGGTGATCTGAGGGAAGGATGTGGACTCTTCCGCAATACTTATCACATCAGGATATTCTTCATGTATAGCTTGATTGAATTGCTTTATGAAATCAATGGCCTCGAGGTTTTCATTTCCACCAAACTCATTCGGCTGCCACTCTCCGTCTTTTCGGGCATAATCAAGGTAAAGCATGGATGCAACCGCATCCACACGAAACCCGTCCACACCAAATCGGTCGAGCCATGAGATTGCACTGCCAATCAGAAAGCTCCTAACCTCAGCCCGTCCATAATTAAAACATAATGTGCCCCATTCTGCATGCATTCCCTTCCGGGGGTCTTCATGCTCGAAAAGGCAGGTGCCATCAAATCGAGCGAGGGCAAAATCATCCGAGGGGAAGTGTGCGGGCACCCAATCGATAATAACTCCGATTCCGGCTACCTGCAAATTATGAATAAGGGTGCAAAAGTCTTCCGGAGAACCATATCGGTGCGTGGATGCATAATAACCTGTAACCTGATAGCCCCAACTTGCCCCAAAAGGATATTCGCTAAGGGGTAAAAATTCAACATGAGTAAAACCTAGGGTATTCAGATATTTAGGTAACTCCTTTGCTAATTCCAAGAATGACAAGGGTTGTTTTGTTACGGGATGATAACGCCACGACCCCAAATGCATTTCGTAAATGGATACAGGAGCAGTCCTTGGATTACTCGCTTTGCTGGGAATTGCTGACTCTCGAAGAACTGAACGGTCATCAATAATAGATGCGTTACCCGGAAGTTTTTCAAATTTCCACCCAAATGGATCAGTTTTTTCACGCAGAACACCATCGGCTCCAAGTACTCTAAATTTATACTTTTGGCCTCGGCTTGCAAAGGGAACAAACAATTCCCAGCATCCGCAACTCCCGAGGTTACGCATGGGTAAAGATTGGGTATTCCAAAAATTAAAATCGCCCACCAGATGAACTGATTTCGCAGATGGCGCCCAGACCACAAAAGAGACTCCCTGCACGCCGTCATGAACTTTGGGAATGGACCCAAGTTTTAAAAATGGCCGACGATCCCACCCCTGATTAAAACCAGTCAGTTCGCTGCTCTGTACTGAGGGTAAAAATGAATAGGGATCCAGCCATTCCTTCTGCCCACCTGGATAAACTGAATGAAGGGAATACCTAAAAGGAGAATTCTCTTTAGGTATAACCACCTCAAATAACCCAGATGAATCAATCATTTGCATGGAATAGGCGTGGTCTGAACTGGAGGACCTCAGGGTTATCTCTTTGGCACCTGGGTCCCAGGTGCGGGCAACTACCCCTTTCCCGTTACCCAAGTTATGCATGCCAAGAAACTGGTGTGGGTCATGCAAACTCCCTGTTACTATGCTCTTTATCTCAGATTCAGTTAGGATCATTAATTAATATGTTAGAGTCAGTAGAACGAAAAAACGCAAGGTTGATTAATCAAGTTTCTTTATCCTTGTACCTTTTCAACAAAGAAACATCTTTCTTTAAGTGTTTCGTTTAGCTTTCCATTACATCATTTTTTTTCATCTTGTTCTTACTGTTTGTATCTGGGGTAAAGACCAGCCAGTCTTTGAACTGGTCCTGGAAAGCGACGAACCAATAGTCTATGAAGATGACAATGCCACCATCACTGCAAGGCAAAATGCAACTCTTAGGGGAACAGACTTTTTAGTCCTGGCAGATCAGATTGCCTGGAGTCGCGAATCTGGGGATGGTGTTGCAACTGGCTCAGTATCCCTGACTCAGGCTGACTTGCGTATTTTGGCCGACGAGGTCCATTTTTCAACAACCACGGGGGATTTTATGGCAATTAATAGTCGGGGGGGGTATCCCCCAAAGTACTTTATCGCAGAAAGGATAGAGAGAAATGCCTCATTGGACACATATAGAAATGCAATTATTTACAATTCTGAACCTGGTCCTATTGAGCCTAATATCAGGACTAAATTATATACTTATGATAAAAATACATCTAAATTTGCAATTAGCCCTGCTCAAGTAAAAGTGGGCAACATTTTGGTCGGAGTACTGCCAGGATACAGCGGGTACAAAAAGAGTGATTTATGGGGATTGAGTTCCAAAGTTAAAGCGGGAAAGGATAGCGTGCTTGGATGGTATGGGGAAACTCAGTTTTCCTATAACTGGCAGGAACTCACCTCAAATACAAGGTTTACCTATTACCTGGACCGGGGTACACTTGTGTCTCCTCAAATAAGTCTCAAGCGGGGACTTGAAGATGGTTTCATTTCAAGCCAACTTTATGGAGGTTGGGTAAATGATACCGCAGTCAACCCGGGCATTGATGCACGAAACCGGCCTATCAATACTAATCGTGGCTATGCTCATTTCAGGGGAACTGCCCGTATTTATGATCGATGGCATTCATCTGCACTGATTGAATGGGAAAGTGACTCAGAAATTATTCGTGATTTCAAAAGAGACTACTTTTACACCAACCAGTGGAACCAAAGTCACAGCGAGCTTAGTTACGAGGGTGAAGGTTATACTATCTCCATTCTTGCCCGATGGCAGACAAACAACCATGAGGCAATGGTTGAGCACTTGCCATTAATAAACTTTGATTTTGGCCCAAATAAAATAGGCAAACTGAATCTCTTTCACTCAAGCAGCCTTACTTACACTAACTTAGCAAAAAGGGACGAATTTGGCATTTCCGGTGATTCTATTCACAGGATGAATCTTGGATACAAATTAGAGAGGCCAATACTTTTTGAATCTGGACTGAGACTCACTCCTTCTGTCGCCTGGATGCACCAAGACTACCAGATGATAGATAGTTCAAAAAAACGCTTTTACGGGGAGTATGGAATTGATCTGCACGCCAGTCTGCACCAAGTCATTCCTTATCAAAATGAAACTTGGGAAATTGATCAACTTCTTCACCTAATGAGATTTTCGATTGGTCTTAGGGACACCAACCAATTATCTGGAGCAAGAATGGATGAACTGCCGGATATCCATACAGAAGTTGATGATTTAAATTTATCTCCACTCGACCTGCTCGATTACCGAAACCACGAAATCGTCAGTGAAAAACAACTAATCCGTATTGGCTGGGAGAATATTCTTCTAGGGAAATGGAATAACTCGAGCAGGAATTTAGCTTTCATGGAAACTTACTACGATTTGTGGGATGGAAATTCGGTCATCAATGGTGGGGACTTTTTGAATTCTGATGTAAAAATAAATCCAAGTTTTTGGCTTAGTTTAAACCTGAGGCATAAAATTGATATCAAATCGGGCAAAAACTACAGGCAATCATACGGAATAGACCTTAAGGACGGAAGGTTTCAAGGAGCTAGCTTGGGTTATATAAGTTACTTGGACTTTAATAACTATTCTTATTTTTCAGCATGGAAAAGAATGAACGAGAAGCTATCCGTTTCCGCCAGGGGATTATATGATATCGATAAAAGTTATCTCACTTACTGGAATGGGCGCTTTGATTACAAAAGCGGGAGTAACTGGATTTGGGACTTTTCTATTTCTCAGAGAAAAGGAACCAGGGATGAAAACAACATAGAGTGGAGTTTTGGTATTAGTTGGGGGGGCTTTACGAGAAATCAGTCAGTGGAGTCTGATGGACTAAACTCTATTTACTCTATGTGATGTTGACTAATATGATCTTTTGCAAATAACTTATGATTATGAACGGAAGACATTTTCATCCACAAATTCCTTACAAGGATCCAAAAGTCATGGCCCACTTGCTTGGTCTTGGCCTAGATTGTACAGATGGGCATAAGCGTATTACTCAGGCGGACAAGTTTTCTATTCTCGGTGGATCGGATGAAACCCACGGTCGTATGACTGAAACCTTACTTAAAACAATGGAGGATTTATCCATTAAAGGAAAATCCCTTGAGGAAGCATCTCCAGACGAACTTTCGGATATTATTTCCAAAAACACTCCCGATTCCTAATTTCCATTATGGCTACCCCTCCACCCCAACCTGGCCCGAGCTTAAAGCTCAAAGTGCCAGGTGCACCTGCCCAACCTTCGGGTTTACAGCCTAAACTCAAGGTAGCTGCTCCAATTGCTGCTCCAGCCCCCCTTTCAGCTGCTCCTCCGTCAGGCATTCCTGCCCCGGTTCCTGCTCTCGGTGCCTCCACGGTTCCTACACCGACTCCTGCTCCACCATCTCTAGGAGCTGCTGTAAGCCCTCCCCCGCCGGGTGCACCAGTTGCTCCCACAGCCCCCCCCCAACAACCAAGCATTCCCAGTCCTGCCCCTGCAGCACCACCTACACTGCCCGCCCCACCAAGCGAAAGTGAATCAACCACTCAACCGGACGCCAAAGGTTCAAAACCACCTGCTAAAGAGAAATCCAAAAAAACAAAACCATCCAAGGAAGCCTCCGGTACAGAAAAGACCAGGCCAAGCATTACACTCCTTTTGTTAGATATTCTTGTCTTCGCAGGTGCAGTGGCTTTGATCGTGTTAATTTTTCTTCAGTAAAACAAACAAATGAGCGAAATAATAAATTTAAATAAGGAAAGCTTTGAGAAGGTCGTTTCATCTTCTGATAAAACGACATTGATTGACTTTTGGGCACCCTGGTGTGGCCCTTGTAAAGCACTTGGGCCTACCCTAGAAGAACTCAATAATGAATTACAAGATCAGGTTGATATCTACAAAGTTAATGTAGATGAAAATACCGCCCTTGCCCAAGAGCATGGTGTTCAATCCATTCCTACAATTCTTGTCTATAAAAATGGGAGCATTTCCCAAACCCTAGTGGGTTTAAAATCGAAAGAAGAACTCAAGGAAATCATCCAGTCCTAATCGTCCAAATCATTTGGATTTAGGGCTTGTTCCGCCACATATCCTACAGTTAGTGCCAGTGGGCCTTCTGCTTAGCTCCCCCCGTCCTCTTTCATAAAACGAACAACCTGGCCTGTGGACTTTGCCAAATGTGGTAACCCAATAATTTATGGATGAAGAAAATGGATTCCGTCCAATCATTGAACGCAGCAAAGGAATAGGGATTTCTTTATCTTTTGGGGCATTCCCATAACTCCTTCCATATTTCCAAAGACCCAACTCTCTTCTTTTTGCTTTCAATTGAGCTATGACAAATGCACCATTCCTCATGCTTTCATCTTCATTGTGCCAACCGATGCCCTTTTCGATGGAGTCACGCGAAAAGTTTACTTGATCTGGCTGTGTGAAAACTTCGACAACTTTTAAGTTTTGACGGTCAAACTCTTTCTTAATTTGAATGGTCAGGTTGCTGTCCAATAATTTTTGCTCAGTAAAAGAAATTGCTTCTTCAAAACCTGGTTGACCACGTTCAGGGAATGCAACCCCCCAAGCACGCATACGTATTAGGTAATCCTTACTTTGGTAATCAAATACTCCGGGTCCGATAATACGGACAACTCCAACTTTAGTTGAGGTTAATTCAGATACTTCACTTTTTTCTTGGTCTGCAAATAAATAAAAGTTGGAAAAGAAATTTATTGCAATGAACGCAAGCAGTTTAACAGGATTTAAACTGTAACCTAACCCAGAAAGCCGGGAATTGTATAATTGCATAAAAAGATAAATTGATATTACTACAACAAATAGAACCTCTTTTATAATTAGTAGATCCAATGTCTAAAGCAAAACAAACACGCAGGCATAGTGCAACCACACTTGGTACACCAATCTATCATCGAAGAAGACGAGATTGGCGCGATGATCAATATTTGATCGAAGAAGTTCTGAAAATCATAGATAGCCAAAACTGGGTGAAGCAAAATTCACCCAGTAAAATCAAGGCCTTTAAGGAGTTAGTATCTGAAATCGACTCATTAGGCTTTCAGTCAAATAAAAAAGCCTCAGCTCTGGCCATGTGGATAAGAGAGGAACTTGCTAAATTGGCTGCAGAAAAGAATGGTTATGATCTCAGGGTTCATTCCCTTAGCATACCATCGGGTCTAGCAGGAATAATTAGTGAAAGATGTAGGAAACCCTCTAATAATATAGGTAAAGCCAAAGAGGGAATATCAGTGGAAGACCTATTTCCTGACCCCGAAATCAGATCGCATGTCCTGGAGCGAGTTCAGTTGTTGTTTAAAGGAAATCTGCTTTCCTACTTACACTCCTTGGTCAGTAATGAGCGCAATTCATTAACACGAGAATCTGCCACAATTATGGACCTTATTCATATTTGCGAAGAAAAATTAAAGCGCCGAAATTTAAAAACCGTATCCAACTTCAATGCCAATGAAGTTGACCTGTGGGTACCCGGATTAAGTTTAGGCATTGAAATCAGGGATGCACTTTCAAATAGCAATAGTGGTGAATTAATCAGTATTCTAAAAAACACTAATTCTTCCAAGAAAACCAAATTCCTGGCAGTTGTCTGCCCTGATGACTTATCCGATTTGCTTTTTCACAACTGGCGTGAAATTGAAAGGTCTGAAGTATTGCCAAATCTCTCGGTAATTCGCGTTGGAGACTTTGGTGCATACCTCGATAGATTATCGAATGATATGTAAAACCAATATACTAAATAAGAATTTTATCTCACGCGTTCCTCTTTGACCAACCGGCCATTTTCTTCCCATACACGCCTACCTTTGTAGGTTCCCTCATCCCAGTACTCTTCCTCTTTTACTAAACCACTTGGCCACCATGCGGTTTTGATTCCAACAAGGACACCATGTTGAAATATAGCCTCCATTGCTAAGCTACCATCTTCATTTCTCCTTAATTGCTGTCCATGTGGCTGACCATCAAGGAAAGAAACTTCGAGTAGCGCAACTCCTTGGGCACTAAGATCGACAAGCCTTCCGCTAAAGGGCGTATCGATGCCTTTTCGGTATAGCAATCCATCATCTCTATAACTTGCCATGGAAGATTTAATTTGAGGATAAGAATGCAGCGGCTTCTCAAAATCAGTTAAAAGTTCGCTCTTCCTTTCTGCATTTGTTTTCGCTGGTGGTTCAACCTCTATATCCCTGCTTCCTTGATTTGCGGGAGTCACTGAACTGGTGGCTAGGTCATGATAACCGAATTCTGCCTGTTCGTTTTTTTCAGGCACACAAGAGGGAAGTACAATCGATCCCAGTAGTGTGAGGAGGAAGAATGGCATCTGATAATTACAAAATCTCTTTATCCAAGAGAGTTTCTGCAAGTTTTTGATGGCACACAGTATGACCGAACTCCTTTTCATTTATTAAAGGTCGATCGGAGTAATCTGGGTCAGGCATCTGCATTAGCATATCAACATACTTGCCAATCGTTGCCTTCCCAACAGAGGAAGAAATAGCAGGGAATTCAATCAAGTTTTGCACTTCGGATGAATTTTGATCAGGCAAAGTAGCTTGGTTTTCAGGTTGAAGGTTCGAATAATCGTTAAAGTAAATCACAATTAGAGTACATAGATTCCCAAATGGGAAAATCGCTGATTCTAATCAACCTCCTGCGGACCGAATCAAATTTCTGAGGCCACATCCATGTGGCTAATAAGGATAGTCGGCAATTACTTTTATATCTTTAGTGCAAAATTTGATTTTCTTTTCTCTTTTCAATTCAATTTCGCAGATCATCATAAATCGTATGTCAAACACACCCACCAAAGCATATGATAACAAAGATTTCCTCAACGGGCAAAACGCTCGGTCGATTCGTGTTCTCTGTGAATTAGTCGAACCAGAAGTCCGACTTAGCAACCATGGAGTGGAAAACACCATAGTCTTTTTTGGTTCAGCACGCCCAAAACCTTCAGGTATTGCTAAGGCCGAATATGAGGATTTCTCTTCCCAGTTAAATACAGTCAAGAATCGAACGGATGAGCAGATTGCTGAAATGAAAAAACTTGAGGCTATCGTACGACTTTCACAGTACTATGACCACGCAGTTGAGTTATCCAAGAAATTGACAAAATGGTCGAAAAGCAACCCACCTGACCAAAAGTATCTTATATGCTCAGGAGGTGGGCCAGGTATGATGGAGGCAGCTAACAGAGGTGCCAAGGAGGCGGACGGGCGATCCATTGCACTGGGCATAAGCCTGCCTTTTGAGCAAGGGGTTAACTCGTTTGCAGACCCAGCACTTTCCTTTGAATTCCATTACTTTTTCCTGCGCAAATTTTACTTTCTTTACCATGCGAAAGCGATTGTGGTCTTCCCGGGTGGATTTGGCACCATGGACGAATTGTTTGAAACTCTCACACTTGCGCAGACTAACAAACTGCACAAGAAAATGCCTGTTTTTCTATATGGGAAAGAATTCTGGGAAGGCCTGATTCAATTCGATCATTTTCTTGAATGGGGAGTTATTTCTCCGGGGGATCTCGATCTTTTTCAAATCGTCAACAATGTGGATGATGCATTTACTCAAATTACAAGTGCCCTTTCGTCCAAACAGAATGATGCTAAATAAAGTTTCTCACTTGTATGTTCACCCTGCCATCTCTTTGAGGAGAAATTGAAAGTCGTTAGGCAAGGGAGCCTCAAATTTCATTCTCTTTTTGGTGAGCGGGTGCTCAAACCATAATTTCCATGCATGCAGCATTACCCTTGGAATTACAAAGCCTGAATTCTTTGCTTTATATCCGTATGTTTTATCACCTGCCAATGGATGCCTGGCATTTGAGAAATGTACCCGGATTTGATGTGTGCGACCGGTCATAATTTCACACTCAATGTGAGTGAACTGGTTGCCAAAATTTTTTACTTTTTTCCACTTTGTCCATGCGGGCTTGCCCTTTTCGGATACCGCCATTTTTACGCGTATGGTCGGATGCCTGGCTATGGGGTGCTGAAACTCCCCTGCCCCAATTAATTCCCCGCAGACTATTGCCTGATAAACTTTCCTCGTCTTACGATGTGCAAATTGCTCTACCAGGCAGTGATGCGCAGAGTTGGATTTTGCAACCACCATTACCCCGCTAGTATCTTTGTCCAGTCGGTGAACAATACCCGGCCTGAGCGGAGAACCGATGGTAGATAAATTATCTGGGCAATGGTGGATCAATGCATGAACCAAGGTCTTGTCATCTGTTCCATCTCCAGGATGAACAACCATGCCTGCGTGTTTATTGATAACGATCACATCATTATCCTCGTATAAAACCGATAAGTTATAATTGTATGGCTGCAATAAACTAGGCTCGCTGATAATTAGCCGGACCAACAAAGTGTCTCCAGTGGTTATCTTTGTCTTTGGTTCTATTGTAGAGCTGTCGGTTCGGGAGATCGTCCCATCGATGATGGACTGCTTGATGAATGAACGGCTAAATTCTGGATAATAATCAGCAAGGACTTTGTCTGCACGACCACTAACTCCCTCAGGGCAGGTAAAAATATCCTCCATCAGACAGCTATCTCTCCGGCAACCAAGCGATCAATCTCATCAAGCCACTTCGCCCGTTGGTCATGAGTTAAGTCAGCAACCCTGAAGCCATTCTTGGCAAACTGAGCTAATTCAACGGCCGAAAAACCCATATAATTATGTAAGCATACATATTCATCATTGAGAGAATTACCAAAAGATAAGGGGTCATCAGTACTTATTGTGAATGGAATATCATGATCGATAAACTCCCGAAGAGGATACCGCTCCCAGGAATCAAACACCCGCAATTTATAATTACTAATGGGGCAAATATCGAGTACAACTCCCTCATCTTTTAAAAGTTTCAACACCTCTTGATCCTTAGATGCATGAATGCCATGCTGTACCCTCTTTACCCCTAAATCTTGCACTACCCATCTCACATTGGCTGCTGGACCAAACTCACCTGCATGAGCTTTCAGCATACGCCCGTTGGCTCTGGCAGATTGCCACAACCTTACCATCCATGGCTGGGTAGGCAGGTTTTCCGGGCCGTGAAGATCGATTCCGTGTAACCCATCCCAATTACTGACTGCAAAATCCAATGTCTTACCGAGGTAATCGGTGTAAGAGTCTCTACTCATGCCTAAAAAGATACGAACTTCCAGTTCATCAGGTACCGCAGAACGAATCGCGTCTATAATTGCCTGACCAGGAATTTTTAAATGTTCGATAATACCTGCATGGAAACTAAGTTCCACATAGCGAACATTTTGGGCAAGGTGCTTGGCNAATATTTTTTTGGCAATGATTGCATAGTCATTTGGCTCCTTAATAATTTTTAATGCATGCTCGATCAGTATCTTTTCAAACTGAGCAAAATTATCATAGCGAAATTCAGTAGCCCAAAAATACGGAACACGAGGATATACACCCGGAAAGTAAATATCGTATAATTCCCATGGCACAGCACCCTCAATATGCAAATGAGTCTCNGTTTTAGGTAGAGACTCTATAAAATGATCCATCCCAGCCTGATTAACCTGCGGAAAGAAGATTTTCAGGGTTAAGTACTACCAGATCATCGGGCACAAACATTCCGTCNTTTCGGATTAATTCATTGTCAAAGTAGATTTCTCCGCCACCCCATTCCGGGCGTTGGATAGATACCATATCCCAATGAACCTGCGACTTGTTTCCGTTGTTGGCCTCTTCGTATGCCTGTCCCGGAGTAAAGTGGAAGGACCCGGCAATCTTCTCGTCAAANAAAATGTCCAGCATTGGTTCCTTTATCATCGGATTAAAACCTATGGCAAATTCACCAATATATCTGGCACCATCGTCAGAATCTAAAATCTCATTCAGTTTTTGCTCATTGGATGTGGAACTGGCCTCTATAATTCTGCCATTTTGAAAACTTAATTTAATGCCTGAAAATGAGGTACCCTGATAAATAGTATCTGCATTGTAAGTTACATAACCTTCCACACTGTCTTTGACCGGGCAGGAAAAAACCTCTCCGTCAGGAATGTTGTGAGTACCCCCACATCCTATCGCACTAATTCCTTTGATTGAAAACTTAAGGTCTGTGCCCGGGCCAGTGATCGTCACTAAGTCAGTATCTTGCATTCGTTTAACCAAGCCGCCCATTGCCTCTTTCATTCGCCCATAATCCATGCAGCAGGCATTAAAATAAAAGTTCTCAAACCTCTCGGAACTCATTTTTGCCTGCTGGGCCATAGATGCTGTGGGCCAGCGCAATACGCACCACTTGGTCTTATTTACCCGCCAGTCAAGCACAGGCTTTAATGTTTTCATGGCACGCTGAACATCTGCAGAGGGCAAATCAGATGTTTCAAAAACATTGGATGACCCACGAAGGGCAATGTATGCATCCATTCCCTTCATCCGCTCAAGTTCCCAATTAAGAGAGGTTTCAAACTGTACATCCTTGCCTCCAAGTATGCACTCCCGGTCAATCCTTCCATTTTGTAACTGTACAAAAGGATGGGCTCCACGATCACGGACAGCACGCACTAGAGCAAGAACCATGTTCTCAGGAACATCAAAGGCATGTAAGAGGATTTTTTCTCCGGCTTGCAGGTCAACCGAGTGAGATACAAGAATTTTGGCTAATGTATGATACCTGGGATCCATGGAATGAAGAAAACTAGAAACTGGGTGGATCAACCACGACGGATCTTAGAACCTGGGAAGTTGATCCGTACACGGTAAACATTCTTTACCCGATTGATAATTTCGTAGGATTTGGGATCGATCCGAGCTGGAACTTCCATTTTTCGGATATCCACTACTGCAGTAAATCCACGCTCAGTAAAAACATCAATCAACATGGTAATTGCCAACGGATCGTCCAGGACTGCATCTTCGGAATTTATATACGCAAGTCCGGAAATAGAATGCTTTTCGACAATAGGTATAAATTTGGACTTAATGAGTCCAACAACTCGCTCAAACAATTCGCAGTGGAACTTCTCGTATGAATCAAGCCGATTGACCAGTAATTGCCGGGCATGCAAAGAAAGTTTTTCTGCCAATGGAATGGATGAAATCCGGTCATAAGTCGGTTGGTCCAACTCCAGCGAACTCTGATATTTCAACTCACTGATAATCCTCTGCTGAACTTCAATTATAGTTCCATGGGCATTAATGAAATGGTAATGAAAGACCTCTCTTAACGTCGTCAGCGAATCATAGGTCGANTCCTTGAATGTTTTGTAGCGCTTGTGAGCAGAGGCATCATCCAGGTCGGTCTTACGCAACTCCCAAGCTTCACCCACCCCAGAGGCCTCCACTTCCTTGTTGTGGGCAATGGTACGCTCACCACGTAAGAGTTGGCGCCGAACGCTCTCGTCCTCATCGATAAATAGCATAATGATATGAAAGCGAGGTTTGGGNAATTGTGACTCTTGAAATGTACCTAAGTATTTGCTACGCAGATCACTCAGTAAGCGATGGAACCGCTTAAGGCACTCTACCTGAGTCTTGGTTCGAGGGTAGCCATCTACCACTGCACCACTTTCATACTTTGGATCAAGTAATTCACGCAAAACAAGTTTTGTAACCTCCCGGTCACCTGCAAGAAGACCGGCGTCCATCTTTTTTTTAGCCTCAGGAGATTGCAATAGTTCACTGACCACAATTGGTTTTTCCGTGAGATCACGAAACTCCATAATGAAGGCTGTTTGCGTACCTTTACCTGCGCCAGGTGCTCCATTTAACCAAAATATTTCCGCTGGAAATTTTAGGTTTTCTGCTCCCACTTCTTTCTCCAATTCATGCCAGACGGAATGAAAGATCAACTGAGCATCCTTTACTTCAATGTCTTCAACTGGCTTGGAGGATTTTGCCAAATTTGATTTATTTTCCTCAAAAGCAATTACATCAGTGTTGGGATTNTCGGNCATATGTTATGTTCTATTACGACGATGAGTGCTCGTCAATAGCAGGGGGGCAATTGTTGCTGAAATAGATTAAATCCCTCCACCAGACTCATATTCTTTCATATTNGCCAGTGTATGATCCATCCCCAATGAAGGAGCTGACTCATCCATAAATGACCCAAGGATTTTAGAAGGAACACCAGCCACCGAAACATGAGGCGGGACATCGGCAAGTACTACACTGCTCGCTCCGACACGTGCACCTTCGCCAATTTCAACATTTCCGAGAATTTTCGCACCCGCCCCAATAAGTACACCCGATCGAATCTTGGGATGCCTGTCCCCACGTTCTTTCCCTGTCCCACCAAGAGTAACCTCATGCAGAATTGAAACATTATCCTCAATTACTGTAGTTTCACCGGCGACAAAACCTGTGGCATGATCGAGTAATATTCCCTTGCCGATTACAGCTGCAGGATGGATATCAACGGCATAGACAACAGAGATCAAGCTNTGCAGATACATGGCAAGATCTTTACGACCTTGCCCCCATAGCCAATGGGAAGCACGGTAGGCTGACAGTGCTTGAAATCCTTTAAAATATAAAAAGGGACCAAGGAAATCATCGCAGGCAGGGTCGCGCTCCTTGACCGCAGTAAGGTCTCGCTCAATGGCAGTCACAATCGAGGGGTCGGAACTGTATGCAGTATTAAAGAGTGAGCGCAGGTCGCTTTCTGGTACAGTGCCTTTGGCCAACCTTGATGACAGTCTCCAACTTAGTGCACTCTCTAAGGATGAACGTTCCAACACATATTCGGTTAAGACCTTGGCGAGAATACGCTCACGTGAGGCCACCGCAGTGGCTTCGTTCCGAAGAGATTGCCAGACTGAAGAATTTGTCATTCTCCAAAAGTTAACTGAGAAGGGGATGCATTACGAGATTGATTCTTCCTTGCCATTCATACCGTAGAAATTTTTGCCGATTTCAATTTCTTTTCGCCCTTTTGATAATCGCCATTTGTTGGTGTCGCGCAAAGAGTATACGCACCCGCAATATTCCTGCTGATAAAAGTTTTCTCTCTTTGATATTTCAAGCATTCTTTGAGAGCCACCAAACTTTCTCCAGTTATATGTCCAGTAAGTCATGCCCTCATAGCGGGAAGCTGCCCGTTCGCCACATCCATTAATTTGATTCATGTTTTTCCAGCGAGATATACCCAGGCAACTGGTAAAAACTGTAAAGCCGTGCTCCCTGGCAAAAAGTGCGGTTCTTTCAAATCGCATGTCAAAACAGGTCGTGCAGCGAATCCCGCGTTCTGGTTCCCACTCCATCCCTTTTACTCGCTCAAACCAATTTCTGACATCATAGTCTCCATCGTGATGTGTCAGTCCCAGTTTTTCACAAAACTTTTTATCCTCAACCTTGCGCAATTCATACTCCTTTTTAGGATGAATATTAGGATTATAGAAAAATACTGTCGGGACGATACCAGAGTCCAGCAAAGTTTCTAGCACCTCCCCTTCACATGGGGCGCAACAGGAATGAAGCAATATTTCTTTTACTCCCCCTGGAGCCTCCAGCTTGGGTCTTTCAGAAGTATTCATAACCTCGATTATTTCAATCTGCCCTATCCTTCTGCTTTTAAATCACGGGCCATTAATTCAATCACGGCTGCCCTGGGATCACTACCTTGGTATAAAATGCGGTGTACTTGATCAAGCACCGGGGCGGTTGCTCCTGATTTTGCACTCTTTTCATAAAAACATTCGGTTGCCCAGTACCCTTCCACTACCGTATTTTGAGCTTCAATTATCTCACTTGCTGTTTTTCCACTGGCAATAGCCTGCCCAAATGTACGATTCCTGCTCCACTCTCCGGCACAGGTGGCAATCAAATCTCCCACCCCACTGAGGCCAATAAAAGTATCTTTTTTTCCACCCAGATGGACGCCTAACTCGATCATTTCATTCAAGCAACGGGTAATGAGCGCAGCTCTGGCATTGTCCCCAAGACAGAGCCCATCCGATATGCCCACTGCAATCGCGTATACATTTTTTAAGGTCCCCCCAATTGCGGCTCCTATCTGATCCTCGGATCGGTAAATCCGCAGGGTGGAGGAACTTATTGCTTCTTGTAATACTTTAGTTTGATCTTCAGGGGAATTGATAGCCAGGCACATCGCGGCGGGTTTACCTTCAGCCAATTCCAAAGCATGGGATGGTCCCGTCAGGTAACCACACTTTACATCCCCTAAAGCCTCACTCATTACTTCATGGGCATATTTATTGGTTTTTGGTTCTAACCCTTTGCACAGAGCGAGAGCGCCTTTTAGCCGGGGAGAAGTTGATAAATGTACAGCTGCAGTTTCACTCGTAGTTCTAAGAGCATGGGAAGGGCATGCAAAAAAAACATAATCTGCCTCCATTAAGGCTGGACCCACTTCTCTGCCAATCTGTAAGTCCGAAGGAAATTCCACTTGTGGCAAATAATCTAGGTTTTTACGCTCGGAGGAAAGCTCAAGTGCGTGGTCCATGCGCCGAGGACAAAGGGTGACAACATGGCCTCGTTTGGTTAAATAAATTGCCATGGCGGTTCCCCATGCCCCAGCTCCAAGTATACAAAGATTCATCCTTTCAGCCTGGGAACTTCTTTTCTCTCACCTCACTGACATACTGGCTGAGTGCCTTCGAGATTATCTGGTTTAAGTTGGCATAGGTTTTAACGAAGGATGGGGGTTTTCCCACATTGTACCCAAGTAGGTCCGTACTGACCAGTATCTGCCCATCACAACCTGCTCCGCTACCAATTCCGATTAGTGGGGGCAGAATTTGCTTCGATAGTTCCCTTGCCACTTCTGCCTCCATCATTTCAGCAATCACCGCGAAACAACCAGCCTCCTCCAGGGCGATCGCGTCGGTGTATAAATCTTCGGCTTCCTGTTGATCCTGGCCGAATTTTCTGTAACCACCAATTGCCTTGACGGTCTGAGGAAGAAGACCGATATGCCCAAGTACAGGGACACCAGTTGCGACGAGTTTTTCAATGTCATCAGCAACATCCCGACCACCCTCAATTTTTACAGCATCTGCACCACCNTCCTGCATCAACCTGCGAGCAGAATCGAGTAAGCGGTCAAACGAAAAACTTGCCTCACCAAAAGGCAAATCTGCAACAAGTAGACAATCTGGTTGAGCCCGCCGAACTGCTGCAGTGTGTCGTATCATATCTGTCATATCCACAGGGATAGTGGTTTTGTGCCCTAAGAGAGTGGTGCCTACGGAGTCCCCCACCAAAATAAAGTCTGCTCCGGCATCACAAACCAATTTACCCAGCACTGCGTCATACGCAGTCAGACCTACGATAGGACGATTTGCTTTCAGGGCGATTAAGTCTTTCACATTGCGTGCACGATCTTCAAAAGCCGTTTTTTCATCAGAAACCTTTCTTGCCTTTGAAGTGGTTTTACGGGGAAGTTTTTGATCTCCCAGTTTTTTTTCTGCACCCCTTGGACCACCAACGGATCTTTCTTTAGGTGCTGTGCTTGGTTTTTTACTTTCTTGCTGTGAAAGTTTTTTTCTTCTGGCAGGCCCAGTCCTTTTGGCTTTTACATTTCCGGGGGAAGGATCTTTTTGGCTACTAATGGAAGTGTCTGTTTCTTCTTCAGGCATAATGGAATTGGAAATGTTAAATAAAATGGTTGTGGGAGATGGATAAACTAAGTTTCCTCCATGATTCTAATACTATAATGAACAAATCCTAACATCCATCACCCTTTGCGTACAGAAGGAAAGAAAAGCTCAAAATATTGAGATGAAACTTGAGGAAATGAGTATTCTCAAATGCGAAGTTACTGAAATGGGTTACAGGTTAAGCATCCGCTTGCCTCCTGAAAACTTTCAGTCTTTATAAGAAGCTTCAATGAATACAATATTTATCAGTGGTGCAAGTCGAGGGATCGGACTGGAGTTGACCAAACAACTACTAGATCGTGGAGATAGGATCATTGCGGGTTGCAGAAACCCAAGGGAGGCAGGTCAGTTATCCTTGCTAAAACAAGCACATGTAAACCTAAAGGTTCTCGATCTTGATGTGGATGATGAAAATTCAGTAAAAAACTGCTTCAATCAATTAAATCGTAATGAGGAATGCATTGATCAATTATTCAATAACGCTGGTATAATAGACTGGAGGGATTTGCATGAGATCACCCCGGATTCCTTTACCCAGGTATTGCGAACCAATCTCAGGGGCGCCTTTCTTGTTATGCATCATTGCCTTCCCTGCCTTAAAAGATCTAGTAATCCATGGATCTACAATATGTCATCCCGCCTTGGATCCATAGAGCTCCGGGGAAACACCCAATTGGGAGGTGCGATTGCTTATCAATGTTCAAAGGCTGGATTAAACATGCTTACCAAGCAGGCAGCAATTGACCTAACCGAATACGGCATAAAGGTGGCATCAATTAGTCCGGGCTGGGTAAAAACAGAAATGGGCGGGGAAAATGCAAAATACGAAGTTTCTGAATCAGTAGCAAAAATAATTAAGGTCACCGACCAATTAAATCCAAGTCAAAATGGGCGATTCTGGGGAGAGGATGGTGCTGAAATACCATGGTAGAATTAAGCGGAAAAAAGAAGAAACAGGTTCGAGCAATTCTTAAAACCAGGCCAGTCGATCTAAAAATTGGCAAGCGTGGATTAAGTCATGAATTTATCCGTGAATGCAGTAAGATATTAGCCAAGGAAAGAATGATTAAACTAGGACTACCTGCTGACAAGGTGTTGCGAGAGAAATTGATGGATGAGTTTTCACAAGAGACTGCTGCATTATGCATTGCAAAAGTAGGAAAAACTGCAGCTTTTTACCAACCTGATGAGTAAACCCTGCCCATTGCAACCGGGGCATAAGGTACCCGAATTCAACACCTGCGACCAGAATGGGAAAAAATATAATCATTTATCGCTCCTTGGTTCTCAGTATCTTATCTTTTTCTACCCACGTGACCTTACCCCTGGGTGCACCACCGAGGCATGTGAACTAAGGGATTCCTATCAAGACTTCAGGGTGCATAAAACCCTTATATTAGGGATTTCACCAGACGGAGAGAAATCCCACCGAAAATTTATCAAAAAGTACGACCTGCCCTTTCCCCTTCTCATTGATGAGAGTCATGCAATCGCAGAGGCGTTTGGTGTGTGGGGAGAAAAAAAATTTATGGGTCGCACTTTTGAGGGAGTCCACCGCATGAGTTTCCTGATTGGTGCAGATGGAAGAATCAAAAAAACTTACAACAAGGTAAAACCTGCCGGACATGCACAGCAGGTACTGGCAGATCTGTGTAAGGACAGATAAAATCCCGAAACTACTCTAAAGGGAAGAAATAGCCGCTTCCACAATATCACAGAAGGGCTTGGCGGAGAGGGATGCCCCACCGATCAAACCACCATCGACATCAGGCTGGGCAAGCAATCCAGCTGCATTTTCTGGCTTCATTGAGCCACCGTAAAGAATACGGATAGAAGATGAGGCGGAATCGCCAAACATTTCCGACAAAACCTTACGAATTCCCAAATGTGCCTCCTGGGCCATTTCGTCTGTTGCAGTTTTGCCTGTTCCAATGGCCCAAACAGGTTCGTAGGCAATTACCAATAAATCAAGTGCGGAGGAGGGAAAATTCTCTAACCCCTCCCGTACCTGGGATGACAAAACATCCATTGTTTTGCCTGAATCCCGTTCATCCAAAGTTTCACCAATACAATAGATCGGCTTAAGGTTGGCATGAATAGCGGCCAAAATCTTTTGATTAATTGAGCCATTAGTCTCCCCGCAGTATTGGCGGCGCTCGCTATGCCCAAGGATGACATGAGAGACATAAAGAGAACGGAGCATTTCAGCGGAGATTTCACCAGTGTAGGCACCAGATGGTTGGGCATGCATATTTTGAGCACCCAGTAAAACTTCAGTTTGCTCGACCTTTTCGGAAACCACCGGCAAGGAAGTGAAGGGTGGACAAACACAGACCTGCACACTGGTTTGATTGCCCGCTACCGCGTTAATTTCCTCCACCAGGGAAGTTGACTCGTCAGGCGTAAGATTCATCTTCCAGTTGCCCGCTATAAGAAATTTCCGACTCATATTATTATAGTTTTTGTACAAGTTGTCTATTATTGGTCGAGTACGGAAACACCCGGAAGTTCCTTGCCCTCAAGGAATTCAAGAGATGCACCACCACCAGTACTCATGAAACTCACTTGGTCAGAATAACCGCTTTGTTTGATTGCTTTAACACTGTCCCCTCCACCTATTATGGAGAGGGCATTGCTTTGAGCAACCGCTTTGGCTATAGCAAATGTACCCTTGCTCGCCCCCTCAATCTCGAATACTCCCATTGGCCCATTCCAAAGGACGGATTGAGCTCGGGAAACTTCCTCGGAGTACATTTCGATGGTTTTAGGCCCGGCATCAACACCTTCCCACCCATCGGGAATGCTCCCTTCCACCACCTGTGTAGCCCCGAGTGTCTTGTTGCCAAAGTCAAGGGCATCCGTGACTAAGTAATCAACCGGCAACATAAACTTTACCCCTTTTTCCTCCGCTTTTTTCATTGCCTCACGAGCAAGCTCAACTTTATCGGGTTCGCATAGGCTATCTCCCACTGTCTGGCCATTGGCCAGAGCAAAGGTATAGGCCATACCTCCCCCTATGATAATCGTATCAGCTTTGTCTAGAAGCCGGTCGATCACCGTGATTTTATCACTCACTTTGGCTCCTCCGAGAATCACAATAAAGGGGCGATCAGGAGACTGTGTCTTTTGCCCGAGGAATTCGAGCTCTTTTTGTATAAGATAACCAGCTGCACGATGGGGAATCAATTCTGCAACACCAAAAGTAGAAGCATGGGCACGGTGGGCAGTACCAAAAGCATCATTAACATAGACATCCGCAAGCTTTGCCAGTGACTGAGCAAACAGAGGGTCGTTATCTGTTTCGCCATTGTAAAAACGAAGGTTTTCCAGCAGGGCAATCTGGCCAGATGTCATTGAATTTACCGCACTCTCAATCTTCTCTCCTTTACAATCATCAAGAAACAGAACTGGTAAACCAATAAGCTGTGCAAGAACTGGAGCAACTGGAGCAAGGCTCATCGATGCAACCTTTTGCCCCTTGGGCCGCCCAAGATGACTTGCCAGCACCACCTTTGCTCCAGCCTGGGAGAGTTTGCGAATGGTGGGCAGTGCTGCATTAATCCGAGTGTCATCGGTAATAGAACCATCTGAATCCAACGGAACATTGAAATCAACACGAACAAAGACGCGCTTATCTTCTAACTCTAAATCGTCGATAGATTTAATCATAATTCAGCAAAGCAAGTGAAATAAGAGCGGGAAACGAGGCACCCGTAATGTGAGAAAGTATGGATTGGTTGATTTTAAACAAGTGCAGCTACGCGCTTGAGTAGATCGACACAACGATTACTGTAGCCCCATTCGTTGTCATACCAAGAAACTAACTTAAAAAAGGTGTCACTAAGCCCAATACCAGAGCCCGCATCGAATATTGAAGATGCAGGACAATGAATAAAGTCAGCTGAAACGACTTCGTCTTCCGTGTACTCAAGAATACCTTTAAGTGGTCCCTCTGCAGCTTCTTTCATTTTGGAACAAATTTCTTCATAGGTGGTCGACTTTTCTGTCTTTACCGTAAGATCAACCACAGAAACTGTGGGCGTAGGCACACGAAACGCCATGCCGGTGAGTTTGCCCTGCACTTCCGGAAGAACCAGTCCGACTGCTTTTGCCGCACCGGTAGAGGATGGAATGATATTGATCGCAGCCCCACGACCACCCTTCCAATCCTTTACGGATGGCCCATCAACAGGTTTCTGGGTAGCAGTATAACTATGCACCGTGGTCATAAGACCTTCAACAATGCCAAAGTTTTCGAGAACAACTTTAGTGATAGGAGCAAGGCAATTGGTCGTACAGGATGCATTGGAGAGAATATCGTCATTCGCTGTGAGTTCATCATCGTTCACTCCAAGAACAATAGTTTTTACATCTCCCTTTGCGGGTGCGGAAATTATAACCTTTTTGGCACCTGCTTCCAAATGACCGGCAGCTTTGTCGCGATCAACGAACAGTCCAGTGGACTCAATAACCACATCAACACCGAGGTCACCCCAGGGCAGAGCAGAAGGGCCCTCGCGAACAGCCAGGCATTTGATGGTGTGACCATTGACCACAAGCGAGTCATCAGTAGGAGCTTCAACCGTACCGTTGAATCGACCCTGAACCGAGTCATACTTTAATAGATATGCGAGGTTATCAGCAGGTACAAGATCATTGATAGCGACAACTTCAAAGTCCTTGCCGAGCAATCCCTGATCAACAAGTGCGCGAAAGACTAAACGGCCAATTCGACCGAATCCGTTAATTCCAATTTTAGTAGACATTTGTGTAGTTTTATTGAGTGAGAAAAATAGATTGCAAAAAAATACACATGAGATTTGACCGGCAAATGGCAAGGCAAAGTTTATGGGAGTGCAAGAACAACCCGTAATATTATCGAATACTTAGTTTAGAGAATCCTTCGGCTTTGAAAATCGAAAATACAAAGCAATAGCGATGAAAAAGAATGTGCAAAAATAGGCAAAACGCCCGCCCATGGAATATTGCATGCTAGAATCCTTTCGCGGAACCCGTACCTCCATTACCTTGGCTCCCTCAAAGTATATATTGTCATTCTGGTCTTTTAAAACATCTCGAATGATCCCGTTTCCATCAATCCATCCTGACCATCCGGCATTGCCACAACGGACAATGGGTAAATTATTCTCCACCGCACGCATCACAGAATGAGCAGCATGCTGCTGGGCACACCCCTCTTCTTCGAACCAGGCGTCATTAGTCGAGACGATTAATAACTCTGCACCCTGACTGACTGCAGTTCTAGAAAGAGCGGGAAAAATATCCTCATAGCAAATTAACAGACCAGTTCGCACACTAGAAGTGGAATTCCCATCACCAATAGGAATGTCGAAAACATGGGCTCGGTCACCCTCAGAAAAATTTCCTACTGCACCCACAAATTTCTCCAATCCTGGAATCCAATGAAAGGGCCAAGGAACATATTCTCCAAACGGCACAAGTATCTGCTTGGCATACCATTCCGGATTTAACCCCGACACTGGATCGATGTAAGCCATGACATTATAGGATGACTCTTCCTCGCGAACCACAGAGCCTGCAATAATCGGTACGCCGGTCTTTTTTGCCAATTTCTCCACCCATAAAGGATCAAGGTTGATCGGATAGGGAGTCGATGCTTCAGGCCACACAATGACATCAGGTTGCATAATGGATAAAAACTCTGTTTGCTTGCGTAATGTTTCCTTGTGCAGTTTTGCCCTGCCCTCCAACCACTTGTCCTTGAGGTAAGGCTGGCAGATACCAATCCGCACAACCTTAAAATCATTGTCCATCATGATCTCCCGCTTCTGAAAATAGGGGTAAACCATAAAAAATAGTAGCAACAAACCAAGGTACAACTCAGGGCAGACTGAGCGGTTAAAGAACCCATTTGCACGTTTTCGCCGGACCAGTAAATGGTGAAGGTAAGAACCTAAACACAAATTAAAAAAGACCAGGAAAAAAGATACCGTCCATGCCCCTCCCAAATAGGCAGTTTGCAAAAGAACGGGGCGTTGCCACTGACTTGCCGATAATGGGCACCAAGGAAAACCTAACGTAAAAAGGGTTCGACCCCACTCAATTACCACCCATAAAGCAGACAGACCTACTATAGTAAGTAATCGAAGGGAAAAAGAACCATTGGTAAAATAAGCATACCAGGCACGAGCAAAGAGAAACCAGACTGAATTGTAACATGAAAGCAAAAAGGTGGCAGTGACCATGCCCCCAAAGGAGACGTGCCTCATCCATCCGACCATTGCAATCTGATAAATCCAACCTGCAAGCAGTAAACAAGCCAGGGTCTTACGCAGAGACGGACGAAAATAGAACCATATAAGAACGGGGAATAAAAAAAAATAAGCGAATTCGGGGCCTTGCCTTGGCGGATACGCCCCCCACAGCATGGCATAGCAAGATAATGAGGCAAATAAAGCACCGCCCCAATATTTCACCCATGCGAGGATGCTCAACCTTTGCGAATAAAACATGTTTTACCCTTGGCAGGAACTCCCCTCGCTACTAGGCCGAGCAACTAAGCCTTGATAAGGAGTCACACTCATTAATTCTTTGGCTTTACCCTGTTTAACTAGATATTTCTGGCAGATGTTATTCAGTTGCAACCGAGTTTTGGCACGTCTCATATCATGCAGAAAACAACCATCCTGATCCACCGAAAGACCTACAAAATTAAGGAATTTCTTCAATCGAGCGACCTGTTTTTCTTCCGGTATTCCTTCCCTGGACAGTGCCAAGTAGAGTGCCTCGACATAAAGGTACACATCCATGAGGGTTGGGTGGAACATTTCCTGTCCGTTCTGTAGTTGCCTGATTTGACGAAAGATCCAAGGGTTACGAATGGCACTCCTTCCAATCATCACACCAGCGGCCCCGGTTTCCCGGACCAGTTTGATGGCAGAAGAGGGCGTGTTTACCTCCCCATTGAGAAGGACGGGGCAATCAAGTCTCCGCACCGCCTGATTAACAAACTCATATTGAGGTGCAGAACGGTAGCCACCACGAACTGTACGGGCATGCAGGCTGAGCAGTTCTATTTGGTTGGCTGCAAAAATATCCAGTACCTCCGAAAAATTAGTGGTGTCCTCAAAACCGATTCTTGTCTTTACTGTGAGCGGACACTGACAAGTGTCCCGTAGAACCTTTAACACCTCATTAATGCGGGCGGGATTACGCAAAAGTCCGCCACCTACATTTTTTCTGTAAACTCGCGGAGCAGGACAACCAAGATTTAAGTCTATCCCAGCAAGGGGGTATTTCTGCAACTCAAGGGCAAATCGAGCAATATGCTCCAGGTCCTCCCCGATCAACTGGGCGAAAACGGGTTTCCCTGAATTGTTTTCAGTGATTGAAGAAAGTATAAATGGATCTATCCGGGCACTACTATGGACACGAAAATATTCAGTAAAAAACAAATCTGGCGGGCCGTACTCAGCAACAAGATTCATAAAGGGAAGTCCAGTCACATCCTGCATAGGAGCCAAGGCTGTGGGAAACCCCAAGGTGGGGAACAGTTCTGTGACCGTATCCGGCAATGTACCGGAAGGTGAAGTATTGAGCATCTTAACAGGTTATTCCTGTTTTCGAAGGATACGCTCGAGAATTTCAGTCATGTCCTCGACATTATCCAAAACTTGCTGGGAAACATGGATTGGCTGGTCCATTTGTAGGGCAAGCACGATGGAGTCACTCGGGCGGGCGTCCAATTCAATGATTTTTTTCCCCAGTTCGTTTTCCATGTGTAAAATAATTCGAGCAAAAAAGGTCCCTTCATCCACATCGTTAATCAGTACACGTTCAATCTTGGTCTCCAATCCCTTGAGGATCAATCCGATAAGATCGTGTGTGAGCGGGCGCTCCTTTTTTACTTTATTGATTGTCATATTAATGGCATTCCCAATCGCGGGATCCACATAGATGACAAAGGTTTTTTCGTCATTACCAAGAAAGATTGCACATCCATTAGATGTGGGCATAACTCCTTTAACAGTGACGACAGAAGAATCGTGATTCATCCACCCATTATCGCTTTCGTTCTCTTGCTTCGCAAGAACTTATCCCATTTTTCAATCACCTTAGTATGAATGCACAAGTAAATGATGACCAATCAAAATCAAATATTTATCTCGTCGGACTGATGGGCACCGGTAAAAGTACCATTGGGCAAAAACTTGCTCTCCGTCTTGAAATGACATTCCTGGACTCCGACCGTGAAATCCAGGAAAATACGGGCCTCAGCATTTCAGAGATTTTCGCCAAAGAAGGGGAACCTAATTTTAGGACGATGGAGAAAGAATTTATCGAGCAGGGGCACCCTCGCCGAAACTGCGTGGTAGCCTGCGGTGGCGGTTTGTGTATACCTGCTGGCATGATGGAAGCACTCAAAAGTGCAGGAAAAGTAATCTGCTTGTGGGCAAACCCTGATACCCTGGTTGACCGGACCAACATGGATAATTCCCGCCCACTTTTACAGGTGTCCAATCCTCTCAAGGCCCTCCAATCCTTACTTGCACAAAGGGAGGATCGTTATCGAGAGGCAGATATTATAATTAAAACAGATGAATTATCTCCCGAAGAGGTGGTCGAACAAATTGTANCAANACTACTTAAGCGNCAGGACTAAAGGACCTTTGCCTTTGCGTCCTGCACAGACCTTGAAAAACTGACAGGTGGGCGAACGGGCTTACCTCTCTTATCGATAAATGCATGGGTTGAGTTGCCGGTGCAGAGTAGTTTCTCCGATCGATATACCTCATAATTGATTTTTATGCNGGCAGNAGGGGGTTCGTTTATAAAAACACGGACGATTAGACGGTCATCAAAGTGTGCTGGCTTGATAAATTTTGCCTCACAATGAAGGACGGGTAAAAAAAAGCCTTCTTTTTCAAGNTCCCGGTANGNACAACCCATACGGTCAAGCAACTCGATTCTTGCGGCTTCAAACCATGTAAAGTAATTGGCATGGTACACCACAGACATTTGATCTGTCTCCTGATACCTTACCCTGATGTCAATTTCAGCCAAAATCATATATTTAGTTTTGCCCAATCGGGCGTTTTCGCCAAGCCTGATCTAATCCTATGGTACTTGGAACAAAAGAGAGAAGAATAACTATCGCGATTGGTTTAATAATTGGGGTGAGTGTCTCCTCCATGCTAGTCAAGCATGCACTGGAGGTAAAAGATGAACAGGCAGCCCAAAAACCAGGAAACTACGATTCTTTGCATAGTGCTGTAGGAGGGGTGAAGTTCCCTCCCCTCCCTCAATCGATCAAGCAAGCAATCCCAAGGGGAATTGTGGTATTTTTTGAGGGCAACCGGACAAGCCTATGCCTGCCTGAGCACCAAAAGGTAAACAGTTGGGTGATTGAAACTACTGGATCCTTCCGTTCCGAAAGACTCTTCATTCTCGCAGAGGCGGACATNGAAAATGGTGGGGAAACACGATTCTTACGGGCTTCGGAAATTTATGTGAAATTAAATNATTTAAACCAAGAGCAATCCTTTAAGAATTTACTGAATGATGAACAGTACCGGGTGATTGGATTAAATTCATCAAGCAATGAATATATAGTACAGATAAGGAAAATCTCCCCAACTGACCTGACTGAGGCAGAAATCTTCCTNAAGTCTTTGTCCATTGTTAAGTCAACCCGCTTCCCTTCCTGGACACCGCTTAGATAGATTATTTCTATCTCGTTGACCCAAGCTGTTTTTTAAATATTTTAAATCCTTTCAANCAGCACGATCATGATCAAATGGCAGTGCCTCAAACATCCAAAATTCAATAGTACTTATTACCATCGTGAATGTAGATATCAAGGACGCGGGTGTCGCCCGCAAAATAGCAACGGTTAACTTCGATTCAGACGAAGTCAGTAAGCACGAGTCCAAGGTCTGCCAGGAACTAGGCAAACTGGTCAGCATTCCTGGGTTCCGTAAAGGGAAAGCACCTGCTAATGTAATTCGAAAAAAATATGCCAAAGAATTGNGTGAGGAATTAAACCGTAAAGTCTCCACAGCTGCCTACGAAGCAGTACTTGAGCAAAAAGACATCAAAATATACTCAGTTCTCAAAGTTGACGCGGGTGAACTCGAGCCATCCCAATCTGCATCGGTGGAAGTGACTGTCGACATTGAGCCAGAATTTGATCTGCCTAAGTACAAAGAGTTCGAACTCACAATTGAGCCAACTGAAGTCAAAGAGGAAGATATTACCAAGGAATTGGATGCGATCCGCGAACAACGAGCAAGCTTTGATGTGGTCGAACGGGCGGCAGAGAAAGGAGATTATGTGAAATGTTCTTACGAGGGCACGCTCGATGGAGCATCTGTTGCCGAGCTTATTCCAGAAAAGCCAATGTATGGCAAACAGGCAAACACCTGGGAGGAGGCAGGTAACCAGACAGGCATGGGGGTGGATGCAATCGCAGATGGCGTCCTTGGTATGTCAACTGGTGACAAAAAAGAACTCAATGCTGATTTCGCCAAGGATTTTGAAGTCAAAGCATTGGCAGGTAAATCAGTCACCTACCAACTGGAAGTTCATGAAGTGCGTGAAAAAAAGGCACCAGAGTTAGATGATGAAGAATTTTTAAAATCTCTCAAGATCGAGAGTGTTAATGAACTCAAGGAAAAGGTAACTGAACAAATCAAGATCCGTAAAGAACAGGAAAACGAGAACTTAAAACGCAAACAAATCACTCAGAACATCTTAGACCTGGAGGATTTCCCCTTGCCCCAGCAGGCGGTTGAGGAAGAAGCAAAAGCAATTTTCCAAAACCGCATCCAGCAAGCATCAAGGCAAGGTGTAAATCCTGAAGAGATTGAAAAAAACCGGGATGAATGGTGGAATGAATCACAAACTCAGGGTCAATCCAGGGTAAAATTGACTTTAGTACTTTCCAAAATCGCAGAGGAAGAAAAAGTGACTGTGGAAAAAGAAGATCTTGCACAAGCAGCGACTCGGGAAGCAATGATGCGAAGAGAAGANCCCACTAAATTCATCAAGGAGTTATCCCAGGACAGAGCCAGACTTAACCGATTGCGCGAAGATATAGTCTACGACAAAACCTTGATCAAAATTTCCCAGTTGTCCAAAGAACTGATTTGCGACATCGAGGGTGAGCATACACACTAATTAAATCATGGGTGCTTATTTACCACTTCCATATGTTTATGAACGCGAGGGCCGTCAAGAGCGAGCCTGGGACATTTACAGTCGCTTATTGCGTGACCGCATTGTTTTTATCGGTACTCCGATCGATGATTATGTCGCAAATTCAATCATTGCCCAGCTTCTATTCCTGCAAATGGAGGACCCTAAAAAGGATGTACATTTGTACATTAACTCGCCAGGAGGCAGTGTTTCGGACGGCATGGCAATTTATGACACCCTAAATTTCATGCAATGCGATGTGGTGACTTACTGTATCGGGATGGCCGCCAGTATGTCCACGGTACTCTTGGCAGCAGGGACTCCAGGAAAGCGTTATGCTTTGCCCAACAGTCGTGTAATGATCCACCAACCCAGCGGGGGAGCAGGTGGCCAGACTTCCGACATTTCCATTGCCGCCAAGGAAATTCTTAGGTGGAGAAGTACTATAAACGAGGTACTCTCCAACCACAGCGGTAAATCAGTCGAGCAAATTGAAAAAGACTCAGATCGTGACTACTATATGTCTGCAGAAGAGGCCAAGGCTTATGGGTTGGTAGATGAAGTAATCTCAAAAAAACCAAACGATTAACTCATTTGATTTTTCTCAATGGCTAAGCCAACCAAGATAAATTTTTGCTCCTTTTGTGGGAAACCACAGGGTGAGGTACGCAAAATGATTGCTGGTCCAGCAAGTGTGTTCATTTGCGATTCTTGTGTACGTGTTTGCAAAACCATTATCGATCGAGAACTGGGCGAAAAAGAACCTGCCAAAAAAGGTTCTGCTAATCGACCTGTTTTCAACCTGGTAAAACCAAAAATTATCAAAGAACATCTGGATGAACATGTCATTGGTCAGGATCACGCCAAGAAAGTGTTATCAGTTGCGGTGCATAATCACTACAAGCGACTTTCTGCTGAGCTAGGCGCAACAGACAGCAAGAAAGAGCCTCATTTTTTGCCCGCTGAATTGGAAGATGTTGAAATTGAAAAAAGCAATGTTCTGTTAATCGGCCCTACTGGGAGCGGCAAAACATTCCTGGCCCGCACGCTGGCCAAATTGCTCGATGTGCCCTTCGCNATTGCCGATGCTACGACTTTGACTGAAGCTGGTTATGTTGGGGATGATGTTGAAAATATTGTACTTCGCCTCTTGCAGGCCGCGGATCATGATGTTGAACGTGCCCAGTGTGGAATTGTCTATGTGGATGAAATAGACAAAATCGGCAGAAAAACAGACAATGTATCCATAACCCGTGATGTTTCCGGTGAAGGTGTGCAACAAGCACTTTTAAAAATCCTCGAAGGTACAGTTTGTAACATCCCACCTCAGGGAGGAAGAAAACATCCTAACCAAGAATATGTGCAACTGGANACCTCAAATATTTTGTTTATCTGTGGTGGGGCATTCGTTGGACTGGATGATATTATTGGCCAACGTAAAGGAAAACGTAGCGTAGGCTATAACACTGAAAAACCAAAAGATTCCTCTGAAATTCTTGCCGATGTAATGCCAGAAGACTTGGTTAAATTTGGATTAATTCCTGAATTCATTGGCCGATTGCCAGTCATTTCAATTCTCAAAGAGCTCACCCGACCTCAACTGGTTTGCGTATTGGAACAGACTAAAAATTCCCTACTCAAGCAATACCGCAAAATGTTCATGCTTGAAGGTGCGGAACTCCGCTTTACGCGGGAAGCAATCATTGCAATTGCAGAACAGGCCTTGGTTATGAAAACTGGAGCCAGAGCCCTTCGGTCTATTATGGAATCAATCATGCTCGATGTGATGTACGATTTGCCCGCAATAGATGAACCTGTGGAAGTGGTTGTAAATGCCGGAGTAATTCGCGGAAAATCAAAGGCAAAGATTATTCAACTCGCACAGAAGAAACGAAACGCAGCCTAATCCCAAAATTCTGCCGGGCTATTTTAAAACTTCAGCACACTGGATCTTGAGTTGTTGTCCATCCGGTCATCCTTCACTCTCGCTGGAAGATTTACTTCTGCACTAATTTCAACCTCTCCATCAATATCTGCACCCTGTAAATATAATTTCTCTGCACGTGTATCACCAGGAGCAAGATTATCGATGCGAACTTTTTTTCCTATCCCAAGGTAGTTTAACTCCAGGGTAAGACCGTGCAGCCATGTATTACCCTGGTTTTGTACGATTGCTTGAAANGGCAAAGTTCCAGAATTTATGGCGTCCAAATTTTCAAAATGATAACCCACAAAAGCAGCGTCCGTGTAGTTTGGGTTATTTTTATTCTCCAACCTTGCCAGGCTTAGTACTCCATGTCCCGCGATTGAATCAAAACCAGGAGTTTCAGATTCATTACTAAAGCCCTTAAGTAATTGGTCAATTTCACCAGGAGTAAGATCAGGTCTGCGAGCGAGCTCCGCAGCGATTGCACCTGTTACTATAGCAGTGGATATCGAAGTCCCGCNGAAATGTGTCATATTTTCAGACGCCGAAGCAGTCAAGACACCAACCCCAGGAGCAGCCACATCCACGCCCTTTCCATAATTGGAAAAATTTGCAATTCTACCATTCGTCCCTACTGCGGTTACTCCAATAACACCATCGTAAAAAGCTGGGTAATTGACTAGGCCCAGCCCCTCATTTCCAACTGCGGCGACCAGGGGCACTCCATGCTCGAGAGCATAGGAAACGGCGTTCTGTAAAACCGTACTGCCCTCAGTTCCCCCAAGGCTAAGATTAATAATATCAGCCCCGGATTGAACTGCAGAGACAATTGCTGTGGCAACAGTGAAGGAATCGGTAGCGCCCATCTTATCTGTGACCGCGTATGATAGAATTTCGCTACCTGGCGCAATTCCGGTATAAGTATCAGTTTGCCCGGCAATTACTGAAGCAAGTGCAGTCCCATGGTTAGTAACTTGTACATCTCCGCTTTGTGGCTGATTAGGCAGATTCATTTGCCGTACCCTTGTATTTGCCAAAACAGGGTGAGAACGATTTACCCCAGAATCGATTAAAGCAATCTGGACTCCCTGCCCAAGTCCCTCCCTGTCAGATTTGCCGCCCATCCAATTAATAAAAGATCCGGAAAACTCAATCTCCTCAAATGCCTCTTCATCCCTTGGGGGCATGGGATGGCGAAGCGTATAGTTAACACTGAGGCTTTCCCATTCCATAAATTGCTGAAGTACTGGTAAAGCTCTCTGCAAATCGAAGATGGAAAACCGAACCACTCCAAGTTCCGGTATCTCGTCGAGCATACGAAGACCAACCGATGAAAGATCCTTAAAGATTTTTTTGGATTCCCGTGAACCAAGGAAGACAAGCCAATCATTTCGAGGATTTATTTTCTCAAAAAGCGATGATATTTCATCTAACCTGGATGAATTCGAGTCATCCATCCCTGCACGACTTAAGGAAACAGATAAATCACGGACAGGCTTTGGAAGAATTATGGGATTTGAATCGGTTTCTCCTGCACGGTCCAGTTTAAGAAATTGAGGTTTTGATGAGGTTTGCACACTTAGCCGGTAAATTGCGAAAGTGCCCATGAAAAATAGACAAAGTAACAGCACGCGATATACAGGCATATGCTACATGATTGATGTAAAAATGATTGCCCGCAAACTGATAGAGCATTGAGATTGTATCCTTGAGCAAAAAAATTGTTATTGTTGGGCATGGACTAGCCGGTTCAGTGCTAGCACATACCCTGTTAGGACTGAATCAGGATGTGGTAGTGCTTGAAGCAGACCTGCCCCATGCTGCGACCCAGGTATCTGCCGGTTTAATAAATCCGTTCATTGGTCCAAAATTAAATATCCCTGAAGATTTCCTCCCTTGCATGAGGGCAAATGAAAGATTCTTTGATAAAATCGAGTTAAAGAGCTCAATCAATTTCCTCGAAAAAATTCAGTTGATCCGTGTTTTTCAATCGCAAGAACAGAAAAATAAGTGGAACAAAAGCAGCGAACTGTTCAAAATCAACACGATCACTCAAAGCGAATGCCTGGAGATGGGGATCGATTCAAAAAATGGAGCAGGGATTACTCGTGCTTGGAAATTAAATTCTCAAGAATTCATTTCATATTCACGGCAGTTACTTAGCGATCAAAAGAGATACAACACCGAATTATTCGACGCCACAAAATGGCAGCACTGTGAGGTTGTATTTTGTGAAGGATTCCGGGCAAAACTTAACCCATGGTTCAAAGATCTCCCCTTCTCTCCAGCTCAGGGAGATGTACTCAGGATTCAGTCAAATTATCGCTTCAATGCGAGTAACGGAACCTGGCACCTCCCCGAGAACCAATCCAGCCAAGCTATTATTGGTTCAACCTGGAAACATGAAGATGTTGAGTCTGGAGCGACTCTTTGTGCCCGAAATGAAATTCTTGAGAAATTAACCTTTTTACCTGATCTCAAATATGGAGAAATCCTGGATCACCAAAGCGGAGTACGTAGCGGCACACAAGACCGCCAGCCAATACTTGGCACTCATCCAGTAATCAAGAATTATCATATTTTCAATGGGTTTGGGTCCAGGGGATGCACTACTATTGCTCTGAGTGCGAGGGAAATGGCAGATTTAATCATTCGCAATACCCCGCTCCCCATTCATAAAGACATGGTAAGGTTTTTGGGCAAATCATAAGCATGAGATTGGTAGAACTTGCTAATTTAAAAATACAGGAAGTATTAAAACCTGGTGATTCATGCATAGATGCAACCGCTGGAAATGGTCATGATTCTTTGTTTTTAGCAAAACAGGTAAGTCCGAACGGAAAGGTTTATGCCATAGATGTCCAAGAGATTGCTCTGGCCAACACTGCACAGAAACTAGCAGCCCATGGTTATTCAAATCTACTTAGTACCTTTCATGGATCGCATTCACAGATCGATAAATTCCTTGGATCTAAGGAAGAGGTGTGCTTAATGGCTGCAATGTTTAACCTCGGATATTTACCAGGTGGCAACCGCCAGTTGGTAACCAGCCCAGATAGCACCACTACTGCATTGGCAAAAACTTATAAAATAATCAGACCTGGTGGGATAATTTCTGTATTATGTTACCGTGGACACCAGGGTGGGACTGAAGAGTCAAATGCAGTATTGGAGATTTGCCAAAAGAAGAAATGGCAGATTGAAAAAATACCGGGTAATGATCGCGACCACTCCCCACTTTTGATCCTTATTACAAAAGCTAGAATGGATTGACTGGGTCTACATCCTGTTCGTAGTCCACCCCATCAATACCAAAACCAAAAAGTCGTAAAAATTCTTGCTGGTATTCCTTAAAATTAGTGATGTCCATAAGATTGCTTGTGTCCACCTTAGGCCACAACTCCATGATCTTTTGCTGTACCTGATCAGCCATTTCCCAGTCATCAAGGCGGATCCTCCCTGCACTATCTAAATCGAGACTGGAAGACTCCCCGAACAGACGGTCCTGGAACAAACGATTAGTCTGTTCGATGCATCCTTCATGAGTGCCCAGCTCATGCATGACCTTAAAGAGCATCGATACATAAAGTGGTACAACTGGAATAGCTGAGCTAGCTTGGGTAACAACTGCTTTATTAACTGAAACATAAGCATTTCCACCACATGCATTCTGCATGGCCAGATTTAGTTCTTTGCCAACTTCCTCCAGATGTGCTTTAGCCCGTCCGATTGTCCCATTCCGATAAATTGGCCGGGTAACTTCAGGACCGACGTAGGAATATGCCAAATTTATACAACCTTCTGCGAGTAAATCTTCATCCACTAGCCTTCTCGTCCACAAAGCCCAGTCCTCACCGCCCATGACCTTTTCAGTATGGGCAATTTCGGAATCATTGGCAGGATCAATTGTTACTTCTTTGACCTCTGCCCGGTCGGTATCAAGGGTCTTGTTCTTGTAGATCATTCCAATTGGCTTTAGACATGCCCGGTAAACTTGGCCGTCAGTTGGATCAGTGCGACGAGGAGAGGCAAGGCTATAAATTACTAAATCAAAACCGCCACCCATTTCTTTGGCCTTCTTAATTACTTCCTCTTTACATTCATTGGAAAAAGCATCTCCATTGATATCCTCTGCAACCAATCCTTTGGAATGGGCAAGTTTCTGAAACGCAGATACATTGTAATGACCGGCACTGCCCGGCTTGCCCTCCTTTGGCTCTCTCTCGAAAGACACACCCAATGTAGCTGCGTTGTTGGAAAATGCAGCAGATATGCGACTGGACAAACCATATCCAGTTGACGAACCAATGACTAAAACCTTTTTTGGGCCTTTCCCCTCAGGGAAGGAAAGTTGAGAAGCAAGCTCAGCTTGCTGGCGTACATTCTCCATGCAACCCGCTGGATGTGAGGTAATGCATACAAATCCTTTAATTCTTGGCTTGATAATCATAATCTTTGGCTAAAAAATGACATGAGTGATTGGGTCATATAATATAGTTACATAGCAGTATATTCCTGCCTAAGAAAGCTCAATTCATTGAAAAATAAGCGAAGAAAGCATTCAATTATGCGATCACATAAAGAAATGGATTTAGTCTCCAACTTTATGGGCTTACCCAGTGACCGGGCGGAAACCACCACTCGCCCACCCCTTTCAATGGAAAATTTGGTGGAAAAAGTCTGGGAAGATTGGGGAATTGGGGAAGAGGAGACCATTGAAAGTATAATTTCTGGAAATTGGCAAAAAATTGTCGGGCGTAACTTGAGTGGTAAATGTGCGCCTGTAAACCTTTCAAAAGATGGAAAAACCTTACTGATCCGGGCTGCAAGTAGCACCATCAAGCAGGAACTCAGTTTTAGGAAGATTGAAATCCTCAAGAAAATCAACTCCCTAAAGGACTGCAGGGCAGTGAAAAATTTGAGAATTAATTGAAATTAGTTTCAAGTACTAAGCAGACTTGTGCAGGAGTTCTTCAGGCTTGTAAAATCTGGAGACGAAAAGATAAAAGAAAGCACCCACAGCCATCAATGCAGTCCAGAACCAAAATTCATCGGCAGCACTAAATACAGATTTCCCTAGAGAGTCAGTAAGGATAAACTTCACCCCAGAGGTAAGGTAGTTCCCCAAAGATACAGTCAGTAAAAATAATGCCATTACTAGGGACTTCATTGCTCGTGGTGCCTGAGTGTAGGCAAATTCCAAACAAGTAATTGAGACCATTACCTCCGATGCAGTGAGGATAAGGCAAGCCAGGATTTGCCAGCCAATGTGAAGGCTTTCACCCGCCTCCAAGAGTTCCTGTATAATTGACGCAATCAGAAAAGCCAAAACCATCAGCCATAACCCAATGCCCATCTTTTTAAGGGCTGTAAGCGAACTAAATCTACTGAGCAAAGGATAGATATACGCATTAAAAACGGGTACAAGAATGAGGATAAAAAGAGGATTGAAAACAGCAGAAACTTGAGCAGGCAACAATTCATAACCACCGAAAAAAGGAAACCAAGAAGGAAGCTCACGGACAAGCTGCCGTGCCTGAACTTGCCAGAGCGTACCAATTTGATCAAATAATGCCCAGAAGAGTACAACAAAAGAAAAGACGATCCACAATTTGGCCAAAGCACGGAGATTTTCTTTCTCAGACAACTGCTTGAAATAGATTCTTCCTGATGGTGGCACATGTGTAAATTGCTTGCGCCCCATCCAAAAAAGTAAGGTAGCAATTGCCATTAATACCCCTGGCAATCCAAAGGCATAATGATGACCAAAAAGCAATTCCCCCTCGGCTTTCTCTCCTATCAACCAGATGAAATACGGATAAATTAAATCGCCTATGGAGCCTGCCTGTCTCTTAGCCTCAAGTAAAAAAGGGGTAAGAATACCAGAAAAAAAAGCTCCGACATTGATCGACAAATAAAACCAACCAAAGACTTTGGATAAAAGTGTTCGGTTGGCATGACCGAACTGATCGCCCACATGGGCTGAGACACAGGGCTTAATTCCGCCAGAACCAATAGCAACCAAACTCAGTCCAAGCAGAAGCATCACCCGGGTATCTCCCACCGATTCCATGCAGGCCAGAAATCCATGCCCTACACAGTACACCACAGATAGAATCAGGATGGTTTTATACTTCCCCAAGAAGGCATCCGATAAAATTCCGCCGATAACGGGAAATAAATAGGCAGAGGCAACAAATAAATGTATCCATGCCTCTGCTTCTTTGTCAGGAAACACATTTAGCTCTCCTCCGGGTTGGCAGAGATAAAGAGTCATATAAGCGAGCAAAATTGATCGCATTCCGTAGAACGAAAATCTCTCCGCTAATTCGTTCCCAACAATAAAAGGGATTCCGGGTGGCATGCCCGGTGTGCTAAGAGGTAATGTTCGATACACTGAGATAGAACTAATTCTTGTTAAATTGCTCCACTTCCCGGCGGCGGGCAGCCTCCCTGTCTAGGTCTTCCATGATCATATTTTTCTCGGTGAAATCTGGCTCAGATGCACCTTCGATTGAAGGACTGCTCTTTGCCCGAATTGCAAATTCTTTGAAAAAATAAAGTAAGTTTAGAAGAAGACCGAGAACACAGAACAAGTAAACCAAACCAGTCTGAAAATATATCGCAATGATCAAAGAGGCGAAAAAAAGGATATTCAGGGTGAAAACAAATTGCCTATGGAATAAATTCATCAGAATTGCTTCAAATTCAAAAAACAGAAAATTGCAACAACAGGAAAAACAAATGGACTATTGGAAATTAGCATTCTAAAGATAGAGGGGTGAAAATTTTATGCCTTCGTCCGCAAATCATCCTGGCAAGCTTACTTTTGAGTGCCTGTGATAAATTGCCCATTCCAAGCGAGATAAAAGATTCCGTGCTCGAACAAAATGTCTCTAAAGCTACCGAGCCTTATATCCCTGAAACAGCTCCAGCTGCACCGGTAGAACTCGCACAAAAGATACCGGAGGAAAAAGTAACCAAGAAACCGGAACTAAGTCAGGTTAGAGAGCCCCTCCCTCCAATTGCCGAAGAACCTGCGTTTTCCAAGGAATTGCTTGCTGTTGTGCAAAACTGGGAAAAAGTCCCCAAAAGTGTATTCCCCGCAAAGCCCGTAATTATCTCAGTCCCAGTTAACTTTGAATTCAAAACATCAAGTGGTCAGGTGATAGGCAGTTCCTTAACTCCTGCCGGTTCGGAGGTACAAGTACTAGCCAAACAAGACTCAACCCTCATTGTTGCCAACATCAACAACAATAAGCTAAGAGGGACAGTTGACATTGATAACACTGATTTTAAGCAACTCCTTGCTTACCGTTTTGAGATGTATAAGAAAAATAAGGAAATCCGACTGTCCAAAGAATCTCAGGAGCCAGTCAGGTCAAAGATTAATAGTACAACCAAAACAGTTCAAAGCACTGAGGTCGTAGAGGATATTCCTGACCCACTTGACTTTGGTCACGGGAGATTTTGTATTTGCAAGGAATGTCGTGAGCAGAGATTAGCTAAATCTGGCAGCCTTAAATCCGGCTTTGGCCTTGAACCATAATTCACTTTAAATATGGAAAAAAAGAAAAAGAAAAAATCCATTGAGATTGGCGATCATGTAAAAGAAGTTGTCGCCTCAAAGGGAAACAAAAAGCGGTGCGGAGAAGTGCTTATGATTCTCCAGGATGACCCTGGTGACCCGACTTGTGAACTACTTCAAGTTAACCCAGATGACCTTACACCTCTGGAAAAGGGGTCGGACGGGGTACAAATGTTTAAAACCAAGCGCTCCAAGCTCAAACACTACACGCCAAGAAAACAATTATTTACCAAAAAAACCTTCGAAAAAGGAGATGTGGTCCAGCATAAACGGGGTACATCCTTTAGGTACGGCAGAATCGTATGCTTCGTGCACCCAGATGGCCTTTACTCAACTTCACACGAAGAAGGCTATAATGGAAAAGACCTGCTCGAATGCGTGGAAATTGACAAAAAACCTGGCTTATTGCAAATAATTGGACCTGATGGAGAGCCCAAGCGCTTTCAGGCAAAAGGAAAGGACTGCAAAATCATGAAAGTGATTACTACTGATTCCAAAGGCGATGAAACTACCATGCACAGGCTGGATATTCCTGAAGAAGATAGTTTCTAGGGTATATTAGCACATCATTCCTGCATCCAGATCTTTTTGAGATAAATGTATAACCTTTGAACCGTTCACTTTGTAGGCATTCGCAAAAAAGTAGTTTCTGACTGAGTTTTTTGACTGATAACTAATTTTTATTTTGTCGTTTCGCCAACTTGTTATGCACCATTTTAAGTCATACGCCTCCATTAAATAATCAACACATTCTTTTCTATTTAAGAAAAAAATGCCTTTTTTCTTCATCACCATGATGCAGTAAAAAAAAGCCGTGGTGAACACGGCTTTTCATTAAGAGAAAAAGGGGCTTACAGATCAGTTGTCATAAACACCAGCTTTGATTTTTTGACAGGAGGCAACAGACAGTCCTACTTCTGTGGAAATATCTGTCAAAGTCTTACCAGTGGCGATTAATTGCTTCACTTGTGAAATAGACTCAGGAGTTACTTTGCCCCGGCGAGATTCGATTCCGAAACGTTTGTAAAACTCAGCCCGGGAAACTGGTGGGATTCCTTTAACATAACATTCAAGGTAATCTACAACGGAGCGAAAAACTTTCCTCCCGTCATTCCTCACATGTCGCTTGTGATCATCTTTAATGGAAGGGTAAAGGGTTGAGAGTTTTACTTTATTGGGCTTTGTCTTTTGACTTTTAATTTTTTTCTCAATTTTAGCCTTGAGGGCCTTGAGTTCTTTAATGTCTTCTATTTGATCTAAGTTCATAATAATTTTTTGTTAATTATTGTCTAATAAATTTCCATAAAAAATGTAAAGATTAAATTAATTTTCTGTCCAAGTTTCTATACTGTATGGCTTCAAGTAAATGATTGCGTTCGATATTAAAACTACCCTCCATATCTGCAATAGTTCTGGATACTTTTAGTATTCGAATATAGGCACGAGCGGACAAAGATAATTGGTTCATTGCCTGTAGTAATATATTTTGATTTTCTTCACCCAATGAACATACTTTTTCAACTAAAGAATCAGGCATAGACGCGTTGTTTTTTATATCGTACTGACAAAACCTTTGCCGTTGAATTTCCCGGCATTTTTCTACTCTAATCCTAATGGTTTTCGAGTCCTCACCTTTATCTGCACTTTGAATCTCTGAGATTTCAAGTGATGGTGCATCTATATGTATGTCAATTCTGTCCAGCAATGGACCACTTATTTTCGCTCTGTATTTCTGTATTTGAGGAATTGAACATTTACAGCTATTTCTCGAATCCCCCAGATATCCGCAAGGACATGGGTTCATAGATGCAACAAACATAAAGCGACTTGGTAAGGTAATTTTCCCAGCACTCCTGGAAATCGTAACTTGCCCATCTTCCAGTGGTTGCCTCAACACCTCGAGCACAGACCTTTTGAATTCTGGCAATTCATCCAGAAACAGGACACCATTGTGAGCCAAGGATATTTCTCCAGGACCTGGATTCGTTCCGCCACCAATCAGGCCAACATCACTGATCGTATGATGCGGGGAACGAAACGGACGCAACCTGTCCCCTGAGCTAATCATTCCGCCCTGTCCGATCGCAGAGTATATTCTTACCACCTCAATAAACTCTTCAAGTGAAGGACATGGCAATATGCTTGGTATCCTTTTTGAGATCATCGACTTACCAGATCCCGGCGGACCAACGATTAACACATTGTGGCCACCCGCAACAGCTACCTCGATAGCCCGCCTAAGTCGTAACTGTCCCTTTATTTCCTCAAAGTCATGAGAGAAAGCAATTCGATCGGGAGAAGCAAGGCCCGAAGAGTGTATTGGGTTCAGTGAAACTTCACCATTTAGAAAATCTACGGTTTCTGCCAGCGAACTTACCCCGTAGACCTCAATGCCACTGACTATAGATGCTTCCCTTGCCGATTCCATTGGTAAAATGATACCTCGCAATTTTTGCATCTTGGCAAGCAAAGCCATAGAAAGTGCCCCCCTGGTAGGACGCAACTTACCAGATAGTCCCAACTCGCCGGCAACCATAAATTCTTCCATTAATTGGCTTTTAAGTTGCTTGGTAGATGCCAGGAGACACAAAGCCACAGGCAGATCAAAAGAACTACCCTCTTTCTTCAAGTCAGCTGGAGCAAGGTTTATGGTTACCCTTGTTCTAGGCAGATTAAAACCTCCTGTGGTTAAACTTGATTGTACCCGGTCCAGCGATTCTTTTACTGCTGCGTCAGGCAATCCGACAAGGACGACCTTAGGGTCTCCCCGCTCCCCACTGTTAGCTTCAACTGCTACAGGAATTGCAGATATTCCTAATAGAGTGGCGGAATGTGTATGGGAAAGCATGAAGATCAGGGAGAACTAATCCTGGATTTGATAAGTCCGGAAACCTCCCGAAAGCTAGCATGTTTTGATGAATTTAAATGACGAAAAAGAAAAGTTTCCAAAGGAATAATTTCTGCCCCACTATGCTGTAATTGATTCAAGCATCGCACCCCATCTTTTTCTATTCTGCAATCAACACAATCAGAAAGAATTGTAACATCAATTCCCGAACGCATTGCATCACATGCTGTGAGAAAAACACAAATTGAAGTTTCGATTCCTGTTAAGATTAATCTATTTATTTTAGATCGGGAAATAAAGTCACAAAACTCTGACGACCCAAAGGCCGAAAAAGAGTCTTTTTGTATAATATTGGGGTCTTCTAAATGGTTAAAAATTTCTGGCATAGTAGCACCCAGTTTGTCAGGGACTTGTTCAGTAATGATTGCGGGGACATCCAGAAGTTGTGCAGACCTAAGAAGTATGGAATTTGCTTCAACTAATGAAGTTGAACAATTGATATTCGCAAGTAATCGTGGCTGTAAATCCATTACCAAAATAGCCTGTTTGAAATTTTCTTGGTAATTAGAATGTTTGCTTCCGTTCATAGATTGTATAAGAGTCTTAACATTTAATCTTTTCACACCACAAGAATAAGCATGCAAAAAAGGTACGGGTTTGAAATATCATCTGCAAAACTTGTTTGTTTTTTGCACATTTTTCTAATTATATTTCTGATTGGTTGTGCCCGGAATGGGTACGACCCAAGCAAAATCACACACCGCCCTCGCATATTCTTGGACGGTGGTCCTCCTATTCCTATATTGGATGAATATGATATTGCCGGTACTCAATTAGGAAGTTTTACCGACATTTTCAACCCCGGTGAGGAGGCAAGAATCTACGGCATTTGGGTCGGCTTGGACCGCAGGGCAGCGATGAACCTGCAAAAAGAAACTGCCAAAAACATCGGCAGAAATTTAAATTTGGTGGTCAATGGTAGTGTCGTTGGCCTCCATCCGATCGAGGCAACAATTACGAATGGATTCATTCCTTTTATGTTCACTCATCGCAGATCCGAAAAAGAAGTATATTCCTTTTACCAAAAGCTCGAGACTTCTGTAAGGCAAATACAACTTGAATTACAAAACCTAAGAAACTAAAAATGGGAGTCAGGCGCATCCCAAAGTTTTTTTTGGCATTTATTTTGTGCCAGGTTTTTTCCAAGGACTATACTTTCGCCAACCAATTCGCCCTGGCATGGCCCACACCCAACCCATCTTTTGCCAAAGGCTTAGGCTACCATTCTTTCCTTCAGAAAACAGGACCAGATAAAGATTTTTCATCCGGAGCCTTCGGGTGCGTGCGTAACCATGGATACAAATTCCATGAAGGAGTAGACCTGTTCCCCATCAAATCAAATGCACGAGGGGAAGCCAAAGACTCTGTTTTTGCAGCGATGACTGGAACCGTTGCCTATTTGAGTCACTCCCCCAAGCAAAGTGCATACGGGAAATACATTGTTTTGGAGCACGCACAGTTCGAACCCGTCTTTTACAGTCTGTATGCCCACCTCCAAGAAGTGGACAAGGACCTTGCTGTAAATGACAAGGTAAATGTTGCCCAACCAATTGGNAAAATGGGCAATACCGCATCTTTTAGGATTCCTCTTGAGCGTTCTCACCTGCACTTCGAAATTGGTATTCGTTTGAGCAATCAATTTAACAACTGGTACAATAGACAGAGGTTTAAAACCAAGAATAAACATGATAATTATAACGGTTATAATCTGGTTGGCCTGGACCCGCTCAAATTTTATTCATCCTATCAAAAACTCACTTTCTCTACTCCCCGTGAATACCTTGATAGCTTACCAATAGTTGCTAAAGTTCAAGTCCTCCACCAAGGCTCCCCCTACCTGGTTCGCCGCAGCCCATCCCTGCTTTTGAACCCAGAAANCGTGCAACCTGTAAATTCATGGATTTGTTCATTTGGTCCTTTTGGGTTCCCTCTTCATTTTGAGAAATCATCCGATATCCCCAATCAGCCGGTTCGCATTATAAGTTACGATGAAAAAAATGATTCCGGGCGTTGCAGAAAGCTAATTCATAAAAGGAATGGACAACTCTACCCATCGGATCAACTAGGTGCTTATTTGGAGTTAATCTTTCTTGACTAAGCAGATTCCCGAAAAGCTAAGGATTGCCTGCTTTGTGACCTCTCACGGACTTGGGCATGCCTCCCGTGTATCGGCAGTCTTACAGCAATTATCAAAAGAATTTGCTGCCCTTGAGGTATGGCTGGCAGGTGAGACTCCTGATTGGTTTTGGGAAATGAACCTTCCCCAAAACTGCACATTCAAACTTTATAATGAAGTTACCGATATTGGCTTAGTTCAAGTAGGACCATTCAAACATGAAGTAAAAGTTACCCTTGAACGAGTCCTTGATTTTATCAGTTTTCGTGACAATTCACTAAGCAGTGTCATTGCAGAAATAAAAAAGCTCCAACCCCATTTTATACTTTCTGACATTTCACCCATGGGGATAAAAGTTGGCCAACTCCTGGATATACCGACAATCTTGATGGAAAATTTCACCTGGGATTGGATATACCAACCTTTCTTGGACGAGGAAAAACAGTTTGAAGAGGTTATCGCCACCTTAAAGCAAATCTACTCTAGTGCCAATATGCGACTGCAATGCACTCCGTTTTGCCAAGCAGTAGAAGGAACAACCAAACTAAATCCAATCTACCGGGCATCCCAGGAAGAGAGAAAATATATTTTTGGTAGATTAGGGATAGATGAAGACCAGAAATTCATCCTGGTTACAACCGGTGGAATATCAATGCAGCATTCTTTCAGGGAAGTCNCTGAGGATCATTTCCTGGTTGTACCAGGAGACTTCAATGGGGTAACCACTAACAACCAGACCATTTATCTGCCAATGAATACAGAGATTCCTTTTCAAGATCTAGTTAAGGTGGCGAGTTGCGTGGTGGGCAAAGCAGGATATGGAACAGTTTCGGAATGCTGGGGAATGAACACTCCGTTCATAGGAGTATTTAGGGATTCCTTTAGAGAATCCAGTGTGCTCCGTAAATTTTGCAAACAAAATTTAGCCTTCGAGGAAATCTCCCTGGCAAGCTTCCATGATGGAACCTGGGCAAACCTGCTCCCCACTTTGCTTGCAAGTTCACATGAAATGATGTCAGTAAAAAGAGTTAATGGAGCCAGCCAAGCAAGTTCAGAAATCATCAAATTCTTATTTTTATAAGCTTGGGACGCCATGATACTAATTAATACAAGAAACACTGCTTTAGGAAACCAGCTTGTATCAGCTTGCCTCACTATCANGCTTATCCTCGTGATTATTTCNANCAATCCACTGNCCCTCATTAANACCAAAAAGAAGCCTTACAAAATAGCCACAATCGATTGGCAACCCCAACACACAGAAGTAGAAATTGAACAAAAAAATAAGAAATTTGCAGAGGCCAACCCGAATGTTCCTGAAAACATACCTGATACGACCCACCTAATCTCAACAAGAAACCAACAAGCTGCACAAGAGAATCCTTTAGCGGATCAAATAAACCCGGTCCCTTTGCCAAAATCTTCTGGGGATTCCGAAAATTTAAAAATCATTCAAGCTACTAAACCTCAAGCAGCAGAGCTCNAGTTTCCAAAGAAGCAATTGGCCCAATCATCTGACCNGGTCAATGCCCCCACCATGGGGGAAACATTTAAGCAAAAAAAGGAAAACGCGAATCAAGATGGACACCATCTTAATTCCTCCCATGTCAAGGCACCTCAAAAAACAATCAACCTAACTTCAGGCAATTCAGCGCAATCAATACTCAATCCGTCAAGGGATGGACACGATACCAAAGCGAAATTTAAAGTGAGACCCAAACTTTCAATCGATGTGCTCAATGGTCCAACTTTACGCAATAGCCGGGCAGTGCCCAAGATAGGAAAGATTGCCATAGATTGCCGCCTTAACCCCTACGGTGTGTACATGCAAGAAATGCTAAAATCGATTGAGAATCAGTGGGTGGAGCTTATATCGGATTCCTACAGATATATCCAACGTGATAACTTTTCAAAAAAAATTACTTACAGTTTCACCCTACTCAAATCGGGCAAAATAGAAAGGCTCAAGGAAATTACTAAATCTCAACAAACCTCACTTTCCTCTGAGCTTTGCAGGCAGGCAATCGCATCGCGGGCTCCATTTGGAAAGTGGGACGATTCGATGATCCAGGAATTCGGACACCACGATCAAATATCTATAACCTTCAATTACTACTGAGAAGGCATTAATACTATGCAACCTTTCACACTCCCTTTGCACAAGGCATGCAAGGTTATTGAATATCACCCATCTGGTCTATGGGCTATTGAAAAGGCTAATGGTGTTTTATCACATCCAAATCCAGGCAATTCCCACAGGAAGAGTCTTCTGACAACTGCATTTGACTTTAATAATGAATGCTATTGCTGGTCAGATGAAACAGGGACAAATCGACAACTTTTTCTAATTCACAGACTCGATTCAGCGACATCCGGCCTCATTCTCTTATCTCATTGCATCGAGATGGCAACCCAGTTGAGGGAAGCATTTTCAAACCGGGAAATTGAAAAGACATATTTTGCGATGGTAAATTATCATGGTTTGCCAATTCGTTCACATTGGCAGGACTTTCTGGGGAAGCATTTAAATGGAGGCAAAATACGTGTAAGCACTTCAAAAGCGGGGTCAATCGCTATGACGAAGGTTTACTTAGAAAGAAAAGCACATACAAAGCTCGGCATGTTAGCCCTTTTAAGGTTGAGCCCCAAAACCGGACGGACTCACCAACTTAGAGTACAATGTGCCAAAAGAAAGCTTCCCATAATTGGCGACCGCACCTATGGAAATTTTCAGTTAAACCGAAAATATGCTAAGCAATTTAAATGCGACAGACTCTTTTTGCATGCCACAAAGCTGAAAGTTAAAATCAGTCAGAAAGGCAAAACTGAATTTATGTGGGAGGTTGTATCTCCTTTACCACCAGCATTTAGAAAGATAATTGGCTAATGCCAAACTACAGATCAAATCCTGCAGACAGCTCTATGATATGTCCCTGCAAGCGGTCAAAGTCTTTGTGCGCCGCCGTTAAATAGTGTCTATAATCCATATTGAGGGACCAATTATTCATCACACGAAAAGACCATCCCAGTAAAAAGTCGTAAGTAAACCCAATCCCATCATATTCATAACCTCCCAGATCTTTGGATATAAAACCAACCCCAAGTCCAATTCCTGCACGAATGTCAGCACGTTCTGCCAAATTCTTTTCTAAGATCAATCGACTATTGAGGTTGTGAAAATTAGTACTACCAGAACCCTGACTATCAGAGTGTATTTTATGGGATAAAAATGAGTATTCACCCTCTATCCTGGCAGAACCAAAATCCTTGCCCAGACGTAGGCCAGCAGTAATACCACCTTTNGATTGATAGTGGCCCTGAGAGTTTCTTACTGCACTATCATCAGGAAATACAGGCCCGATAAATGGACCGAAATAATAACCAATTCTACGCTGTGCCACTTTGGGGGCATACAAATCGTCATAGGTCGGATTCCTTTGGTTTACTGCAGGATCAACTCCCTCAGGAAAAGCGGGTAGAGACTGCACATCTACTTCGGCATTGCCCCCCTTTTTTTCCTCCATTGAATCGGAATCCAATGTGTCCTCAGTTGATGATACAGTAGGTAAATTTGGTTCACCTAAAAAGACATCGTCAACCNCATCAGGCAAATCTACATTTGGTAAATTCAATGGTTCATCTGTTTGAACTGAAGACCGGTCCGGAAGGGAAGAACTCGCAGGAGGTATNATGGGNTCGGTTCTTACTTCATTCGCCAAAAGATCATTAACATATCTCCCGTGTGCATTTGATTTTAGCCGAAGTTCTGCAATCCTTTGAGATAAATCAGCGCCTGGATTACCAAGACACCACAAGGGGAGAAAAATGAAAAAGGGGAATAAAGAAAATACCCTTAAATAGACACCCATGTGAAAAAAAAGGAAAGCGCCGGGCGGTAGATTGGCGGGAACCGCCCGGCGCGGGTGTGGTGGATGGGAAATAGAGTTATTAACATTGGAGCCAATCATCACTCGATGCAATACAATTTTTTGTTAGTACGAACAAACAACTGTCCTTTGGATAAAGCAATGGATGATCTGGTTTGATCATCGTATTCTTCTCCCATTTTAGCCGAATTGAGAATTTCTCCACTACTTGAGGAAACTACCAATACCTCGGCATTGTGATTCATTAGAAAGATTTTATCATCTGCTGCAGTCGGAGAGGCTCTCCACTTGTATTTACCTGGTAAATCTAACCTCCAGACCAAAGTACCGCTTTCCGGTACGATCTTNGACAAATTTTTACGAAGATCACTGAGGATAAAGAAATGGTTGTCATAAAAGAGCGGAGTAGGCACATCCGAAGTGACAAATTTGTTGTTAGAGGTATCCCACGCCAAGNCAGCTTTATTTTCTTTATNTGGATAAGAGACGGCAAAAACTGGGGCATTCTTGGGTGCACAGATAAGAATTTTGCCATTTCCTGATACAGGAGATGGAACCAGTCTCCACCACTCCTGTTTATGATTTGGATTCCATGTGCCCCATCGCCATAACTCCTTGCCGCTTTTGGGATCATGACTTGTAAGAATATCTCCACCGGCAACTAAAAGATTTCCCCGATAAGGAATGATGGTGGAGAAAGATTCACGAGATTCCTTCGATGCGGGGCTCTTGCGAATGTGACGCCAAATAGTTTCACCATTCTCCAGATCCAGGCAAAGTATAAAGGACTCGGCATTAAGACGTCCCCTCCCATGAACCTGCTCGTCACGTTGAAGGACTGGCAAATAGAGACGGTCACGAAAAAGAGTCGGACTCGTTGAAAATGTCCACTGAAAACAAAAGTCTCCATAATCCTTCTGAATATTTCTTTTCCAAATTAAATTACCGGAATGGTCAAAGCATAGGAGATCCCCATTTCCATAAAAGAAAGCCNCATACTTAGAAGAAACTACAGGGGAAGGACTCGAGTAATTCGAACGTGAGTCAAGTTGCAAAATGGTGCCATCTTTACCACCTGGCTTGTACCCACTGCCAACGGACTTAGTCCAAAGTACCTTGCCGGATTTCCGGTCTAAACAAAGGGCAAGCAAGGCCGGTTCTGTNCCTTTGCCATCTGCCAATCGAGTCGCTGACAAAAAAACCCGTTCGTTAAATACGATGGGAGTAGATGCAGAAGGCCCACTCAGTTCGTGTACCCACTTGACGCCTTTTTGCTGGTTGAAAGAAACCGGATAGCTTTCTTCATCATTTACAGAACCATCAAAATTTGGGCCACGCCAATTTGGCCAATNAGCAAAAGCTGGAAGAAAGGAGAAATGTAGCAAGGCAAATATGGATAATTTAAAACACAAGTTCATTTTGATGGTCGTTTAGTAATGTAATCNAAGGCTTTTATTTTACTGACTCTTTTGGGAAATATCATGTTCCATTTGAAGTTCCTCAGCCCAGTTTAGAAACTCTTCTGAATGACAAGGGTCTGAAAATTCCTCAATTAGATCGTTTGTAATCTCTTTGTCCAAACATTCCTTTTTTTTCTGAGCAAAAGTTTTTTTAATTTTAAGTGCGAGGAAACTGAAAATGACCAGAATAAACAAACTTCCGAAAACAGTAGTCATGAGNTATGAAATCAAGAGGATATCAAAGAAGAGAGAATTCTTTTGGCTAATTTATCCAGAGCCAGGTTGTAAGTACTAATTTCGAGGGACTCTCCACCATTAGGCTCAAGAGGAAGTGCGGAGGAATAACTTCCAGTGACCAAAGCCCCAGATTTGTCCTTCGCAGACCATTTTGCCTCAATTACTATATGCTCAGATGCTTTTTCAAATGCAGAAAAAGTAACGGATATATCCCAGTTAAGCCCATCCTTTCGACGATTTGGAAAAATGGCGAATTGAGAGGAGTGTACTTGGTTTACAATGTTCAGAGAAATTGCTCTAGCAATGCCATCCTCAAGGGGTTCCCCCCATCTTTTACTTTCTCTAAACTCGATGGTGTGATCAGTGGGGCGACTGACCATTCTGGAATCTTTTAAATACCTGGGAAGCTCAATTTCCCTAAGATAAAATGAGATTTCGCTATCGCCCATGCTTTTATTGTCATCAATCCTGACATCAGAAAGAAGGTAAAAGTCAGGTGCCACATGATTGGATTCTGGAATAATACAACCAGACAAAATCATAAACATACATATTATCGAAAATGGTGGTGCATTCATTTCAATCCTCAGTATTAATTTTCCCTCTAATCAGAGCCTGGGGGTTCCTTTCGAGCAAGTCGGATAAACTTTTGAGAGACTTTGACATCTCCGAAAGATCGTGCATTGCATTAACCGCACCAAATCGAAGATCGGAGTCAGGTGCAAGTGCATCATGGATACGCTGGTTTACTAAATCGAGATTCTCAAAACTTTTCCTAATCTGATTGGATGTCGATCCGAGATTGTTGCCTAAGGGTAAGAATTTTTTAGAGAAATCGTCGAGGAACNGATTGGTATTTTTTGATAATGCGAGAAAAGAGTCCCTCAACTCGTCAGTATGTAAATTGTTAAGCTGTAAAGTTGCGGTATCCAGGAATTCACTGACCTGCTTACTCAATTTTTCCAAATTTATACTTTCACTTAGTTCAGCAAATATAGAACCTTTACTGCGAATCTGGGGGTATCCGTAAAGGTGTTGCTGAGATTCATTACTTTCGACCTGCTCAAAGTCGGTTATCAAATTGATGTAAAGTATGCCTGTCACAAANCTTTCCTGGACTANTTGCCCAACGAGGTAAGGCAGGATTTCGGATTTAAATGATCCGTCTTCNTCAAAAACCTCGTTACCTACGCTTACCCTGTGCCTATCAACAAGTTTCCGATTAATTTCAATCATCACAGGCACGGGTCCATCATCCAGTGCATCCCCGATAAAAAATCTTTGCACGCTACCTATTTTGACTCCGTTAAAGGTGACTTTTCCTCCTTCATTTAACCCGAATACATTTTCATTAAAAACGATTACAAATTTTTCATTATTATCCCGCCANCTCGATAGACCACCGGTAAAAAAAAGGAAACCCAAGAAAATCATAGCTCCGCCTAGAGTAAAAGCTCCAACTAGTGTGCTATTTGCGGCATTTTTCATTAAATCNGAATTTTATCTTAAAATCTTAGTGAATCGCAACCTCAGACTCAGCAGGCACCCATTTTAGGATGGCCATTCGATCGGTTAAGGAAATTCCTTACTTCAAAATGCCCTGAAGATGATTTCAATTCTACTGGATTGCCCTGATCTAATATAGATTTGGAGTGACCGCCCAAAAATATCGCATCATCTGCAATTGTGAAAATGCTATCAAGTTCATGGGTCACTACTACAAATGTAAGTCCCAGTGACTCCTTTAACTCAATGATTAATTCGTCCAACTGCCTGGAATTAATGGGGTCAAGTCCCGCAGATGGTTCATCCAGAAAAAGTATACTCGGGTCCAGTGATAAAGCACGGGCGAGCCCCGCCCTTTTCCTCATCCCTCCACTTAATTGGGAAGGGTACAGATACTCACAACCAGAAAGCCCTACCAGACTTAGCTTGTAGGAGGCCAGACTCTCAATTTCTGCCCGCCCCAGAGCTGAAAAGGTCTCCAATGGCAAAGAAATATTTTGCAGTAGGTTCATCGAGCTCCAAAGTGCCCCGCCTTGAAAAAGAACACCGAAGTTGGCAAGAACAANCTGGTTTGGAAGGTCTGCCTTGCCCCAAAGTTCGCCATTCCTGAACTTCACACTGCCTCGAAAAGGTTTTAGTAAACCCGTCATGGATTTAAGCAGGGTGCTTTTACCACACCCGCTCATCCCCATGATTGCAAAGCAATGGCCGGAGTTAACCCGAAAAGAGATATCCTGAAGAATAACTTCCTTATTATAGCCGATCTCCAGACCATCAACCTCAACGATCGCACTTTCATTATTTATGTGCTTCATCGGTAACCAAAGAAACTGAATCCGATTTCAAAAATTGCATCACAAATCACGATCAGGGTAATTGATAGTACCACCGAAGAAGTTACGGACTTCCCAAGGGATGCGGAAGTGCTTCCGGTATACATTCCTTTGTAGCAGCCAATCAGACCGATAATTAATCCAAATGCCAGGCTTTTAATTAAGCCAGAATATACCTCCCACATATTGGTCAATGCAGATTGAGTTTGTTCAAAATAATGAAGGGAGGAAAAATCCATGAATTGTGTCCCCACCGTCAGTCCTCCAAGAATACCGATCACATCTGCATATAAGGTAAGGATAGGGGTCATTATAAATAATGCCAAGGTTCGTGGAAGAACCAAAAATTCCATGGCAGGAATGCCAAAGGTACGCAATGACTCTATTTCTTCACCTATTTTCATGGAACCCAACTCAGCGGCAAAAGAAGCCCCTGTTCTTCCAGCCATAACAATGGCAACCATTAAGGCTCCCATTTCCCTGACCATTGCAAGAGAGACAAGATCTGCAATATAGATGGTGGCATTAAATTTCTCCAGTTGCACACTGCCCACAAATGCCATTGTCAACCCTGTCAAAAAAGCAATTAAAGTAACAATGGGCAGTGCCGATGCGCCGCAATCACGACAAATTGACAACAGATCGCTTAGTCGCATGAAGGACCTACCCATAAAAAATTTGCACAATGCGAGCAACCATTTGCCCCAAAAATTAGACAACTGGCCGAATCTGCGAGGGAAACTGAGGAAACCCCAATCCCACTGAACAGACATAGGTGGAGGGCTGGAGGTTTCGTTTACTTTTCTTTCCTTGGCAAAGGATATTAAATTTTGGATCTTTTCAGGAAGTAAACTAAAATCAACCTCCATTCCCAGGGCATTCAATTTCACTTCAATATCCAAAAGGAACACAAGCAATGAAGAATCCCATTTTTGAGAAGATGAAAAATGAAATCGCCCAACATGATTGGATGGTTTGGTATCAGCAAAAAAACTTTGGCATGCATCAGCTACTTTGTGAGATTCAANCTTTAAGAGCCAATCACCACTCAGATGAAAATCAACAGACTGCCCTACCCGGGCAATCCGCAAAGCTTTTGGCTCCAGTTTCATCTTTGGTTAACAAATATATTTTCAGAAATCATCGCAATCAAATCCCTGTGTATATATGCTAACTAAAATGAAGATTCGAGCAATCCTCTTTGATTTGGATGGAACTTTGATTGATCAGTTCGAAGCCATCCATAGAGCATTCTCTAAAACGCTGATCACAATGGGTTTCCCCTCTCCCTCCTTTGAAAAAGTCAAAAGAGCAGTAGGCGGGGCTTCTGATACGACCATGGTTAAACTCATCGGGCCAGAAAGAGCAACGGAAGCAGTTTCAATCCTTAGGCCTATTTTTGAGCAGGAAATGTTCAATGGATTGCATTGCTTGCCGGGCACACTTGAAGGGCTACAACTCCTTCATGGAAAAGGGTTTAAATGTGCGGTACTAACAAACAAATACGGTCCCCATGCCCGGGCTGCATGCAAGCATTTAGGCTTCGATCCATTTCTTGCATTCACCATTGGGGCAAACGATACAAAGTGGAAGAAACCAAATACCAAACTTACACAACTTGCGATACGGAAGCTAGGCTTCAGTCCATCCGAAACAATCTATGTGGGGGACTCTCCTTATGACTTTGAGACGGCCAAAAATGCAGGAATCCGATGCCACTTAATCGCTACCGGAACCCATTCTAAAGAAGAACTTTTATCCCTTCAACCCGGAGAAGTTCATAATGACTTCGAATCCTTTATCTGCTCATTTATAAAAAGTTTACAGGCTTCAACTAGCTAAGAACCAAGAAATGATTGACCCCCCACCATACCTTGGCCCAAGATATAAACACCCCTAACCCTATACATTATGAGTACTTTTACTGCGGAGTTCCCTCACCTCGCACATCAGGTAAGCGACCTAGATGTTGACCAATTAATTGCTGAAGCAACCAAATTCTCCACAAACTTCCAACCGTGGGTTGTTTTTATTTCGTCCACAGACTTGAATAAGAAATTCGGGCACCACTTAATACATCCGGTCTATTGCTGCAAAAGCATGCATGATTTTCTGAAAATCGGATTAGACCGACATGGATGTGTCATCGTAGTCGATGAAAACCGAGCGGAATGCTCGACCCTTCACCTCAGGGAGTTACTGATTTCAAGAACAACCCAACCATTTGAAATCATTCCTTACTCCCAGACCAATGAGCACCAGTTGCTAAATGAGATCAAAGATTCCTGCCAGCGGGTTATGCATTTAATTTCCCTGGAAAGAACAATCAGTCATACCGCCCAAAAGATAGTCTCATCAAATCCCAGAACCTCCATCGCCTCGGGTTACAACCACAAATCCTCTAACTCAGTTGAATACAAGGTTAGCCAAAACCTCATTAGGTCTAGAGTCTCTGAAGTAATTGACCAAAAGCCAGAAGAGTTCCTTCGGGACGCAATAAGCCAGATTCGCAAACCTCAGAAGAGCTAGCACCCACCCTCCTGTCTCACTCGAGAGAGATAAACAGATGGGTCCCCACACTGATTCGGTCGGCAAGTTCAATCGCAGATTCATTGGATACCTGAATACACCCAGAACTTGCGNTACTTCCTAACCGAGCTTCTTTATTAGTACCATGTATGTAGACNTACCTTTCATAGGTGTCTANCCCCTTACCTAAATTCAANCCTGCTTCCAGTCCCANCAGTCGCANAATTCTAGAAGTAATCAGATTTTTCCTNTTCATTTCCTCATCGCATTCCCAGTAGCAAAGATTGATTGGGCATCTACCTTGAAATACCATGCCCTTTGGTTGGTCCTGTCCAATTATTTCATTTACTTCATGTAATCCCCATGGCGTACCAAAAGAATTTTCTTGGCAACTGGGTGGATTTAGGGATGTCGAAACCACATATGTTTTGACACTTTTTCCTTCTTTTTGATGATACATCTCTTGGCTTTTTATGGAAACCAGCAAAAGATCGTCTGTCTCCATCAAATCCAGTTCTTTTAAAACCCCCAAGTATTCATTCCTTACCTGTATATTCATTGAAAAAGTTTAAAATTGGCATTGTAGGCTCAACTGGTGCAGTTGGCCAAGAAATTATCAAACTTCTTGAAAAAAGAGAATTCCCCGCGAGTGAGGTCAGGCTTCTCGCTTCGCCCAGGTCAGCAGGCACCGAAGTGGAGGCATTAGGAGAGCGAAGGACTGTTCTTGAAACCACTCCCGAATCCTTTGATGGGCTTGATTTCGCTATTTTCAGCGCAGGTTCGGATAATTCAGTAAAGTATGCCCATGAAGCGGTGAAAAGAAACTGCGTGGTTATCGATAATAGTTCTGCTTTCAGGATGGATCCATCTGTCCCCTTGGTTGTCCCCGAGATCAACCCGGAGGCTCTTGAGGAGCACCAAGGAATTATCGCCAACCCAAATTGCTCCAGTGCAATTACCTTGATGGCCATTTATCCGCTGCACAGAAGGTTTGGTCTAAAAAGGTTTTATGCATCCACCTATCAGGCTGTCTCCGGGGCAGGTGCTATGGGACCCATTTCCCTTGATCAAGAAGTAACAGAAATGGTCACGGGTGCCCCAGTCCCCAATGCCCTGCCCTCAGCGTTCCCTCATCCCATTGCTTTTAATCTTATTCCTCATGTTGATACTTTTCGCGAAGATGGATACACCAAGGAAGAATTAAAGATGGGTAATGAATCCCGCAAAATCCTTTCCCTGCCAGATTTAAAGGTCTCCTGCACCTGTGTAAGGGTCCCCGTTTATCGGGCTCACTCGATTTCGATCAATGCCGAATTCGTCAATAATGTTAACCTGCCAGATGCAATTCAGGTTCTTAGTTCTTTCGATGGGTTGGATTTCGTACAGAATTTAAACGAGAACCTTTACCCCATGCCCGTATTTTCCTCTGAAAAAGAGAATTGCCAAGTGGGAAGAGTACGGGTGGATCATGCATCTGACAATGGTCTGGCATTTTGGGTAACAGGCGACCAACTATGGAAGGGGGCAGCACTCAATGCCATTCAGATTGCTGAAGAAATGATCAACCGCAACTGCCTTAGAAAAATATTCTAAAGAATTGGCAAAAGATTTGCTACTTCGGGATATATGAATCCTGTAATCGCAACCGGTCTAATTAATATTGGTGGTAATCTTCTACGACAAGCTTTGCCGCCTGGTTCAGATTCATCCTCTTCCACTAAGGCTAATTTCGAAAAGGACTTAGTCGAANTTCAGAACAGGGACGCGGGCAAGATAGAAAACCTCGATCAACTTCGGTCCGATCTTATAAAAACTCCTGAAGTTAATGAATTTTTGTCTAAAAACACAGACTGCTCAATTACATTGGATCAATTTTCAGATGGGTCGATTCGTATTCTTTCATCCTCTGGAGATTTCATGACTTTGCACCCCAATACTTCAACTTGCAAATTGGCAAGCCAGTTCCTACAAGGATCGATTGCATCTGGAAAAAACCTACATCCACAAAGGGCGAATTCGGTCATCTTGACCGGATAAGTGTTTAGGGGCAACTTTCGCCCGTCCTTTTGATTATGCAACCTCCTTCTGATTTCCTTCTGATCGAAAGGATTAACCAATGCCCAAAACTTGCCTCTTTGCGTAGCATTAACGACACCCTTCGTTCCCTCTTGGAATCAGAAGACAGTTTTTTAGCTCAAATTGCCGAGGTTATTCGTCTGGATCCATCTTTAACCACTCGTGTGCTCGATTTGGTAAACTCGATTTTTTTTGGAAGTAAGGATAACAAACGAATNAGCGGGGTTGAGGAGGCTTCGATATTTTTAGGACTTAATCGCATCAGGGAATTACTTTTTGCAACTCCCGTGATCGAAGAAATTTTGGAGCTTGGAAAGAATACCCCATCCTTCCCCTGGGAAGAATTCTGGAAAAACAGTATAGGAACTGCCATCCTGACCAGAGAACTGCTTTCGGTGTTGGAAATCAGTTACGAAGAAGAAGCAGATTATGTGGCCGGATTGCTCCATAATCTCGGTATTTTAATCCTGGCGATTACCTTCCCTGACTATTTCCAGAAAATATATTTAAAAAAATATGATTCTGCTGAAGATATAATTGAAGAGGAACATGCCANGATTGGCTGGGATCATGCCAAGATCGGAGCCTATTACTTATGGAACCATCATATTTCTGATGAAATTGTCGATGCAATCCANTGGCATGATCAACCGGGCAAATCCAAGGAAAGTCCAAAGCTTGCATCTGCTATACAGGTATCCCAAGCCATAGTTTGCGAACTTGGCTTTACGGGATTAAACAAATGCAAAAGCAAAAACCCCGGAACCTACCAACAGCTTGAGGGGTGGAATATATTGTTAGAAAATCACCAAGATCCGGAAAAAATAATTGCTGCCATTGATGAAGCCTCTGAAAGGCTTAATCAAAGCCTTAACGGTATATTCTAGTTCAAAATTTTGCCCTTAGGGGGGCTTATCTTAGCCATTGGTCTTCACGAGCTGCCTTGGCTACCTTGAGTGCACCAATCGCCACCAAAGGAGAGTAGTCCTTACCTGAAAGCCTGACTTGAGGATTTTCATATCCTTCATCTATGAGTCTTTGTTGAATTTCCTGATCAATATTTCTTACACGACTCCCGCCACCGGTCAGGATAATGTTTTGAAGTAACGAAAAAACCGATTGAGGTGAAGCCGATGCAATCACTTGCTTGAGCGAATCTGTAATTTCATCAACTAAACGGTTGCAGGCTTCGCCAACTTGCTTGCCAATCTCAATTTTTCTAGGCTTACCTTCCACTGGAACTTTTACCCGCACCCCAGACTCAGGGTCCCCCACATAGGAGTACTCCTCCTTAAAGCCGCGAATCATGGAGATAGGAAGGTTGACCTCCGGATAGCTCTCGCGGACCAACTGGTCCAAAATCACATCCACTTCATTCCCACCAAAAGGAATACTTAGTAAGTCCTGAGGTTTTGGAAAATAACCTTGAATAATACAGAAGTCCGTAGTGCCCGCACCAATATCAACAAACAATGAATTACTCACCGGGTCTTTGTAATCGCTCTGCTGTAAACGCTCTTCATCCCGCATGCCAAGGGCCGCCAAAAAGGGCTCGGGGATAAGAAGTACGCCATCAAAAACTGAGGTAGCTGCATCCTGAAGTTTTTGCTTTGCCTCTTCATCTGCGACTGAGGGAATGCCGATGACACACAGCGCATCCCCCTTGTNCTCGGGATCGACTTGTTCCCGCAAATGCCCGAGGAAGGATTTAGTTGCATCAAGGTCCTGAATCACTCCATCACTTAGTGGATTGACTAAACGCAGATGCAATTGATTGGAGAGTGCATCACCACCGTGGAGCATTTCAGAATTTCCAGGCAGTATGCCTGCCAGGATTCCCTCCTCAGGGTAACCGACAATTGTAGGGACCAGGATGCCGTGATGCTGGTCGGAACCAGGCTTGCTTAATTTGCTCAAAATACATGACTCCAGCGTACCCAAGTCNAAGCCAAGCGGAAGTTTCTTCTTGGTCGAAGACGGAGTACCCACGACTTCATCTTTTGGTATATCAATATCCTCTGTAATCGACTCGCTCATAGATCAAAAACTGCATTCCTATTATTTCGATTCATACGACAGAATCTCATCAATCATTTCTTCGATTTCGTCAAACCTCAATCCCGTTCCGGATGGAGGATCAAGGTCAGAAGGCATGTCTTTACTTTCTTTGCCTGCCAAGATTGCTGAAGGTTCTTCGATCAAATTCAAGTCGTCTGCAGGCAGATTTACCTTCTCTATATTTTCGGACTTTTTACTCTTATGGGACCTTTCTGAATCGGCAGATGCCTTGTGCGTCACCTGCTTATCGTTTTCAGGAATAGAAATATCCTGGGGAAGGNAATTCTCTTGCACAGATGCAACCGATTGGCCATCAGCTACTGCGGGTATCTTTAATTCATTGAGTTTTGAAGTGATGCCCTGTGCCTGCTCAATCACCCCAGTTAAATCCCGGGTGACCCGATCAAAGCGATTTACCAATGATGCCACTTCTGCTCGAACTAATTCCGCAACCCTCGACTCAAAGCGACCTGCGAAAAGATCAAACGCAACCGCCAATTCATCCGCCCGAGCGGACTCATCATCAAACATTTCTTTTAATTTTGCTTTTTTCTCCGAAGGATCCAGTGGAGCGCTCTTGGCCCAACCTACCACCAAGCCAGGTATTTCATCTCGGAGAACCTGAACCGCCCCCTCTTCGTCGCCTACCAGTCGACGCACACAGGCACGACGAAAACCGGCTTTGAGTGCTTCAAGAGGAGACGCTGGTGTGGGTGCAGCAGACATAGAAGATCAATAGTGTAAAGCCAGCCTTGTTAGCACAACTTAATTCTTGGGCAAATTCTGGCGAAATTGGATATCCGCTGCCCTTACAAGTTTATGGATTGCATTAGATTTAAGTGTCATTTTAACCCGCAGAAATTCTTCAAAGTCTTCAGCTAAGGGCGATAAAAATTCATCATCTGAATTTAAATCAGCGAGGCATCTCCCATGAAGTGCCTGCCGGTACATACCAAGCATTTCATGCCACTCTTCTCGCCAGCCACCAGTACAAAAATCGAGGTATATGCTTTCATCCTTGCCATAAAGCTTTTCNCCNACCAGNGGANAGCCAATTGATTGAGCATGTACACGGATTTGGTGCTTTCTTCCAGTTAAAGTAGCGATNGAGCANAANGTATAACCTCCTTGGCTTTGGAGTGGTATGAAATCCGTCTCTGCGTATTTTGCTTTTCGACTGTTTTCAGTCACCCTTTGNTTTACATAAACTGCACTAAGTGGATCCTTACCCAAAAAAGTGGCAACTTTTTGCGGTTCATCGANCACTCCTTCCAAAATGGCCAGGTAGTAGCGCCGGACAGTTTTTCTTTCCACGCCTTTTTGCCAGTAACTGGCTGCTTTGCGATTTTTGGCTAGCATAACTACCCCACTGGTCTCCCGATCCAATCTACTGACAAGATGCAAGGTTTGAGTTTTCAAATATTCCTTCGCAGTTCCAACCAGACTGGAAAAGGGGCCATTTTTGGATGGATGACAAACCAACCAGCCTGGTTTATCGATAACCAGCAGATTTTCATCTTCATGTAATATCCATTTTTTGAAGTCCTCTATCTCAACCAGAGGAGCGTCTTTTAGGAATGATTGATTCATTATATGTGAGGTCTGAATAAAAAAATTTAAAATAAAGTTGGAGAATTTGAGAATCCTATGGTTGGGTAAAGTTAGAAATGTACAATTCTGTACATAATTATAACCAAAAATAAATAACGCATATATGAAGAATAATCTGATTCTATCCGGACTTCATCTCTCTCTCACTGACGCTCATAAAGAAGTAGTTTCTTCGAAAATGGAGAAAATATTTAAGCATGAAGAAAAAATCATAAGAGCCAGAATTGAGTTAGAAAGATCCGCAAAATCTTCATCCCACGAAAATGAATTCGTGGCCAAGGGGCATCTCGAATTAAAAGGGACTACCATAACGATCTCGGCTGCCTCAGATAATATTTTTAAATCGATTGATGACCTCATTGACAAATTAGACCGTGGTCTAAGGCGACGGTCGCGGCTTAAAAAGGTTAAGCGTAAACAATCTTCCCTGCAGGAATTACCCAACGCCGCGTAAGCGTAGTCCTGCAACCTCAGAAAAGCTCATCCTTCGGGATGGGCTTTTTTTATGCTTAGCCAGATAATACGGAGTAAGCTTCATTGAATATATCTGTAACTGCGGCAAGTTTGCCCATTCCTTCGTAACCACATGCTAACTCCCCAACTATGGGATCAACAAACCGGACTCCCCGCTCCTGCAAAATTTTTAGGTTACGCTGAGTCGCCGCATGGTCAAACATCCTGCCGTTCATTGCTGGAGCGATCAGCACAGGTGCACGCGTGGCTAAATAGATTGCCCCCAGTACATCTGGGGCTTGCCCATTGGCGAAATTGGCCAGTTGGTTTGCCGTAGCAGGGGCGACAAGAAAAAGGTCTGCCCGGTCGGCTAAATCGATATGCCCTGGCTGCCATCCAGAATCCTCATCCCAAAATGAAGTGGTTACGGGATTTCGCGAAAGGGTCGCCAGAGTCAGGGGGGCAATAAACCGGGTCGCGGATTCCGACATCACAACAAACACATCCGCCCCAGCTTTGCGTAGTTCACTGGTCAAATCTGCCGCCTTGTAAGCTGCAATTGAGCCAGAAATACCAAGCACAACAACTTTTCCTGATATATTCTTATCAACTGTGGCAGAGGAATCCATGGGGCATTTTACTCTATCCAAANTAAATGATCACACAATCACCATTTATCCACTAAGCGTCTCTCTTTTTGGATTAACACTTTCCAAGACTCGTTAAAAACAATAGAAGAGGACCCGAAGAAATGCAAAACAGTCCAATTAGAAAGTATAAACCGTGGGGAGTTATCGATTTGCCAAACCGAGAATGGCCAAATCGCACCATTGATCGTGCACCCATCTGGTGCAGTGTTGACTTACGGGATGGCAACCAAGCCCTTCCCATACCCATGGGGGTGAAAGAAAAGCTCGAGCTTTTCAAGCTACTCTGCGATATCGGCTTTCAACAAATTGAGATTGGCTTTCCATCTGCCGCTCAGACCGAGTTTGATTTTGCCCGAAAGTTGATTGAAGAAGAACTGGTGCCTGATGGTGTAGCCTTACAAGTACTCACACAGGCACGGGAACATCTCATCCGTAGAAGTTTTGAAAGCTTACAAGGAGCCAAGAAGGCGATTGTGCATGTTTATAATTCCACTTCTCCCCTGCAAAGACGGGTTACTTTTGGCATGTCCAAAGAGCAAATCAAGAAGATCGCAGTCGAGGGCGTATTACTTGTCAAAAAACTTCTTCCTGAACTTCCTGATACCGAAATACAACTTGAATATTCACCTGAAAGCTTTTCTGACACTGAGGTNGATTATGCCCTGGAAGTATGCGAAGCGGTTATGGATGCATGGGAACCAACCACCCAAAATCCGATTATTTTAAATTTACCAGCCACGGTAGAATTATTTACCCCGAATATTCATGCCGACCAGATAGAATGGTTTTGCAAGAATTTGCGGGAACGGGACAAGGCAATTATCAGTCTGCATACCCATAATGACCGGGGAACCGGCACCGCGGCCACCGAGCTTGGCTTACTGGCAGGAGCCGATCGGGTTGAAGGTACTTTGTTTGGCAACGGTGAACGAACAGGCAACCTCGACATCGTTACCGTTGCACTAAACATGTACAGTCAGGGCCTCCATCCATCACTGAGCTTTGAGAATATCGAGCAGATTCGCGATATTTATGAACGAACCACGGGAATGACCGTGCATGAGCGACACCCCTATGGGGGAGATTTGGTATTTACTGCCTTTTCAGGATCCCATCAGGATGCAATCAAAAAAGGTATGGATATCAGGGAAAAATCAGGTGATTCTGAAGATGATCATTGGCAAGTTCCCTATCTCTCGATTGATCCGCGAGACATTGGTCGTTCCTATGAGGCAATCATTCGAATAAACAGCCAGAGCGGTAAAGGCGGAGTTGCTTATGTCTTATCCCGTGAATTTGGACTGGAGTTACCCAAGCCAATGCATCCGGAAGTCGGTATGATCATGAATGAAAAGGCAGATTCTGAATCCCGTGAATTAGCTGCAGATGAAATTTATGAAACCTTCAAATGTGAATACCTGGAAAAACAAAACCCACTCCGATTGGATTCTTATGAAACCAGCAAAGTTTCTAATGATGAAGTAACCTGTTCAGCAAAAATTATCCTCAATGGGAAGACACTGGAAATAACAGGAAGTGGCAATGGCCCAATCAACGCATTCGTACATGCACTTGAGGAAGCAGGCTTAAAAGATTTCAAGCTCACCGATTACCGCCAGCATTCCATTGGAGGGGGTTCTGCAACCGAATCTGCCGCCTTCATTCAACTGCAAACAAAAGCAGGTCGTGTGGCCTATGGTTGTGGCATCAATGCCAGCATTGAGAAAAGCGGTTTACTCGCTCTTGTAAGTGCTTACAACCGCGTGCACTAAAGCCATGGATTATATTCGCAAATTCTGCTTTATGCTTACTTTGCTTTATGGTGTGTCTGTATACTCCGCTGAGTTTGATGACCTTGAAAGCCGGATCGACCAAATGCTTGAGCGACTAAGTAAAGTGGAATCGGAAACTCCTGACTCCAAGTCGGTTAATAATACAAATCCTCCACTTCCACCACAAACAAATGAAGACCTCCCGCAAATTATTTTACCCGCTTCATCAGAGGCAGAAGTAACCTTACAGAATAACGAAAACACAGACAGTTTTGATCATTTGGAAAGCCGGGTTGATCAAATGCTTGAACGTTTAAACAAGATAGATTCCCAAACCTCCCCTCCGCCTCCACCGCAAGATGTGGAAATCCCAGTTTCTTTTGAATCTGAGGATGAACTTCCCCAAATTATCCTACCTCCCCTACCTCAAAGTGGACTAACTCCTGGGAATAGCGAGGTTGCCGAAAGTTTTAATAACCTGGAAAAACGCATTAACAACTTACTCAATCGGTTAGACCTTCCTGTGAGCACCTCAGGTGGGGATGCTCAGCAAACACCTGACTTTTCGCCCCCCACAGGCCTTCCGGTCATTGACTTGGATAAAACCTACCACAACACCTCCAGTTCTTTTGCATTACCTGAAGATACTGATCTGCAAAACCAAGAACCTCCACCTCTTCCCAAAAATCGTTTTTCTTTTTACCTTGGTTTCTCAATTCCAAATGACAGTACATACTCAAACTCATCTGGAAATCATGACATAGAGTTTAAAAACGGATATGAAATTGGCATCGAATATAATCGTTTCTTCGTGGATAATTCCTACATCGGTGGCTTCATTGAGGGGAAATTCTTCGATACTGGATCACTTGCTGGCAACTCGACAAATGGTGACAACCGATTGATCAATTTTGGTTTCACCCTTGGGCAGGACTGGTCCCTATCGGAACATTTTGCAGTAAAAACACAGGCAAGCATTGGTGCCTCCTCTGCCCATTATGAAATTAGTTCTGAAAGTTACTCATCCACCGACCTCGCCTTTCATTACTCCTTCCTCCTCGGTTTTGAAGTAAAGTGGAATGAATATTGGCACACCCATTTGTATTATGAACTGGACGGTCGCTCATCCGCTGATCGTATGGANTACCAAAGTTTTCACCAGATTGGTGTGGAGACTGGGATTGGGTTTTAAGATGGGATTTCATTATTAGCTTCTGCCCAACTCTATTCCTGTATAGACCAAAGGGGGATGGGTCTTAATAAGAAAAATATGCCTTCTAATTCAACTACCCTAGAGGGTGTTCTCGAACGCATCACTTTCTACAATGAGGAAAATGGCTTTCTCATTGGTAAGTTAAAAGGAAACGAAGCAAAAGAGGAGATTGCGGTGGTGGGCAAAGCTCCAAAAGTTCAATGTGGAGAAACCCTAGTGCTTTCAGGCACATGGACTATGCACCCAAAGCATGGCAAGCAATTCTCTTTTGATACCTTCGAGAGCAAACTTCCTGCTTCTGCATATGGGATAAGAAAATACCTAGCAAGTGGCTTAATCCATGGAATTGGGAAGACATACGCTCAAAAAATTGTGGATCATTTCGGGGCTGATACCCTCCGTGTTATTTCCGAAGAATCTGGCCGACTCAGGGAAATCGAGGGGATCGGAAAAATGCGGGCAAAAAGCATCAAGCAAGCATGGGAGGAACAAAAAGCAGTCCGTGAAGTCATGATGTTTTTGCAGACTTATGGGGTAACCGATGCCCTTTGCCTAAGGTTGGTTCGTAAATATGGGAACGAAGCGAAAACAATTTTAGAGTCGGACCCATACCGGATTATCAGAGAAGTCAAAGGCATTGGTTTCAAAACGGCCGACCGGATCGCTCTTAACCTTGGCCTGGCGAGTAATGGCCCGCCCCGAATTGATGCAGGTATCCTGCATGTAATGCAGGAATTTGAAGACCAAGGCCATACACACTTTGAACGTCGAGAAATCGCCCTACAAGCGATTGAATTGCTCCAAGCAGAATCTCATGAGGTGGAAACCCGCGTAGATGCTTTACTTACCCAGGGAGAAGTTGTGGAATCGATGGCNGATTGGCTTCAATTACCAGCAACGGCTCGAGCTGAGCATACACTCTCACAGTCCCTGAGCTTCCTTATTCGGGGAAAATCCAGTCTGCCACCTATTCTAGTAGATAAAGCCATAGATTGGGCACAGGAAAAAGCGGGGTTTCAATTTGCCGAAGAGCAAAGCAATGGGGTACACCAAGCACTGTCCTCCAAGGTATCCATTCTCACGGGCGGTCCGGGAACNGGAAAAACGACAATTTTGCGTGCACTGGTCTCCATCCTCAGAGCTAAAAAAACCAAAATATTCTTAACTGCCCCAACTGGTCGGGCGGCCAAAAGAATGTCAGAAAGCACCTCTCATTTTGCCCAAACTGTTCATCGCCTGCTTAAATTTGATCCATCTCAGGGTGGGTTTAGCGTGAATGAACAAAACCCTTTACTGTGCGATTATTTGATCATGGATGAGTCCAGCATGCTGGATATTCGATTAGCAGCAGCATTAGTTCGGGCACTCCCTGCCAATGCTCATTTATTGTTGGTTGGGGATGCTGATCAATTACCATCGGTTGGGGCAGGCAATGTCCTCAAGGACTTAATTGATTGCGGCGAGCTGCCCGTTACCCGCCTACAGGTCACTTTCCGCCAAGCAGACGATAGTGGAATTATTGGCCTGGCTCATTCTATTCTTTCGGGCAGGTCCAGTCCTCCCCTGCCCCTTGAATCGACATCCTCCCTGCCCCCACACCATGATGTTCATTTTATTCGTGCAGAATCTCCTGAAGAATGCGTGAAGATTGTTTGCGATCTTTGCCAAAGCATTTTACCCAAGACCTTCCGCATTGATCCAAAATCAGATTTGCAAGTGCTTGCACCTTTGCATCGAGGCGTGGGCGGAATTGGTAATTTAAACGATCAGATACGGGACAGTCTCAATCCAAACGGAGCAACTTATGTTATGGGAAGTATGCTTTTGCGCGAAGGGGATAAAGTTATACAAACTAGAAATAATTATGATAAAGATGTCTTTAATGGAGACCTTGGCATCATTCTGAAGGTGGATTCATTAAATGGTGTACTGGAGATTGATTTTGAGGGCAGATTAGTAAAATACGAACGGATGGAGGTGACCGATCTGCAACCAGCCTATGCCATATCAATTCACAAAAGTCAGGGCAGTGAATATCCAGTAGTCATTTTCCCACTGCTTAAACAACACTTCATGATGCTTCAAAGAAACCTAGTCTACACTGGACTGACACGGGCCAGAAAAAAAGTGGTCTTCGTAGGCGACCCCACCGCATATGCAATGGCGATTCGAAACAATAAGACTGTCGCCCGCCAAACCGACTTAATTCGGAAATTCAAAAAACAACTCGAAATTACATGATTGCCAAGTAACTGGCAAAAAAAAGAACGAGATAAGCCGGGATGGCCTTCCAAAGCATGTTTTTCTCAACCTTTATATGGTAAAGCACAGCCAGGGTCATTAAACCAACCAAAAGAATGGCTGCTGGACGAATCAGAAATGGTAGCCAATGACCACACAAAAAACAGATGGATATGGATATTTTTAAAAATCCCACAAGATACATGATTTTTCCTGATAATCCATAAGCCTGAAATTCTTCCGCCATATTCTTGGCATTTTTACCGCGAAAAGGAGTAGGCTTATTCAAGCGCCATGACCATACCGACAGTAAAACAAACGCCACACCACAGCGTATAAGAATATGTTCCCAGGTTTGCCAAGCCTCCATCACAACATGGAAAGCATGAACGAATAAAATGACTTAGTTGTCAATTGAGCATCGCCCGCAATTACTGGGCATTCCAGAACAGGGAGGCATGTCGACTGCGTCAGAACCTGAATTACTAGCTGTAAAAACAGAAAGTTTCTTCTCTAGCTTTTCTGAGCCACATTCGGGGCACTTTGCCTCATTTCGCCAATCACTCGAACGCACCAGTTGCTCCGAATCCTTGGAACAATCCAGGCAAGAGAATTCGTAGATCGGCATGTAAAAATCTGAATCAGTAACTCGCAAGCAAGTCAATGAAGCGTATGATCATGTAATAGAGCGAAACAAGGATACCTACGCCAAACAACCCAACAAAGAGCAGACTGGTCAGCTTTTTAACCCCTTCAGCTTCAAGTATTTTGGGCTGCTTCTCCATGGAACCAATCATCACGATTAGGTACACCACAATAGCAAATACCGGCATGGTAACCATAAACCAATCAAATTCACTAGTCATGATGACCATAATGTTGATCCAGACGCCTAAGTCAAGGAGGACGAAGAGCAATGGTTCAGATTTTTATTAATCAGAAATTTAAAATCGGTGCTTCGTCGGCAAACAAGGTTCTTTTAAATTAAAAACCCTTTTTTTCCACAAGTTTATCTCGCCCTCATGTTGTTCTTTTGCATTTTTGCATGAATGATTTCACCGGAAGTACCAAATGGTCAAAATAAACAAATTAGTAAAATTCGACACATCGTTTGCCTAAAGTTCAAAGAAACAGCCAAAGCAGAGCAAATTGAAGAAATCGAGCGGAAGTTCCCAGAACTCAAAACAACAATACCTGGCATTGTTTCCATAGAATGGGGAACCAATAACAGTCCGGAGGGCTTAAATAAAGGCTTCACTCATTGTTTTGTGGTTACATTTGAGAATGACCAAGCCCGCTGTGCTTATCTGCCCCACTCAAATCATCAGGTATTTGTCAATATACTCAAACCGTTACTGGATGATGTATTTGTAATTGATTACAACTTATGAGAAAAATTATTGTTTTACCCTTTTTATTCCTGGGATTGCTGTCATTCCTGGATGCCACAATATCCACGCCATCCATATTTGGTGATAATATGGTTTTACAGAGAGAGCACCCGTGCCCAATTTGGGGGAAGGCTGATGCCAATGCATCAATCACCTTAACTTTCGCCGGTAAAACCTATCGGGTGCGGGCCGATGAAGTAGGGGCTTGGCAGATCACACTCGATCCGCAACCAGCATCAAAAAAACCACTGACCATGGTAATCTCTGATTTCAGATTCAATAGTTTTGACAGAATTCATAAAAACTTCCACAGCCGATTAAAAAATCAACCCGGATCAATTGTTTATGAAAATATTTTGATCGGAGAAGTATGGCTATGTTCAGGCCAGTCAAATATGCAATGGGGTGTAAATATGTCAGACGACAGTGACCTTGAGAGCCTTTCAGCAGTGTATCCGCAACTGCGCTTAATTACGATCCCTCAGACAGGGAGCCAAGTCCCACAAACCGACTTTCAAGGGGCTTGGGAATCAGCCACTCCTGAAACTTCTGCAAACTTTTCAGCTGTGGGATATTTTTTTGGTAGAAGGCTGCATCAGATCTTAGGTGTGCCGGTGGGTCTTATCGATAATTCCTGGGGTGGATCAACCTGCGAAGCCTGGATTCCTAAAGACCGCTTACAAATACATCCGCTCGCTCAGCCTTACCTCAGGGAGTGGCAGGCAAAGGAAAAAGATTATAATTTCAACAGTCAGCTGGAAGATTATAAAAAAAGGCTGGCACATTGGGAGTTAGCTAATAAGCAAGGCAAAAGCAAAAGCCGCAGACCAAGAGCGCCTCGCAATCAAATGACAGGCCAGCACAGGCCTGCAAATTTATACAACGGTGTTCTTCATCCAATCATTGGTTATGGAATCAAAGGTGCCATTTGGTACCAAGGGGAAAGTAATGCCGGCCGGGGTTATGCTTATCGGGAAATCTTCCCGCTTATGGTCCAGTCTTGGAGACAAGCATGGGGCCAGGAGGATTTCCCTTTTTATTGGACTCAGCTTGCTGATTACGGGAACGAGGAAAGTGAACCTGGTGACTCCTCCTGGGCAGAACTTCGGGAATCTCAAACCATATCTCTTCAGAAGGTGAGAAACGGGGGAGAGGCAGTCATTATTGATGCTGGAGAAGGACGGGATATCCACCCCCGCAACAAACAAATCGTGGCAAATCGACTGCTCCGTCATGCGCTTGCAAATGACTATGGGCATAAAATCCCACATCAAAGCCCCCTTTACAAATCAATGAAAATCAATGGTTCCCGGATTGTTATTGAATTCATGCACACCGGTGAAGGACTGTACTGCTTCGATTCCAGAACACCAAAGGGCTTTGCAATTTGTGGTAAAGATCAAAAGTTCGTCTGGGCGGACGCAAAAATAGTAGGGAAAGACAGTATTGAGGTTTGGTCAGACTCCATACCCTCCCCTACAGCAGTTCGCTATGCATGGTCCGATAATCCGGTATGTAATTTATACCGTAAGGATGGTGCTGTCACCCTGCCTCTTACTCCCTTCAGGACTGATGACTTTTCCTTAATTACAATGGGGAAATAATTTATCTGCTGTGAAACAACTCTTTTCGCTTAGCTGCATTTTTTTATTTTCCACGGGCCCAATCCTGGGATCGATCAATTTAAGACAAGAAATTGAAACTCTTTCGACCCTCACTCAAGTACCCCAAACTTACCTGGCAAAAGGAAGTAAGGAATCTGATAACCCCAAAGCCATTTATTTCGATGCCCTTCCCTATGAAGGGAAAAGTACCCGCACCTATGCGTGGTTAGGTTTGCCCGAGAATACCAAGACTAAAGTTCCCGGAATCGTACTGGTACACGGCGGTGGAGGTTCCGCATTTAAGGAATGGGTCGAACGATGGAACAAACATGGATTTGCTGCCATCAGTATTGCAGTCGAAGGTCAGACGGACCGTAAAATTTCAGGCAAAAACAAAAAGAAGGCATGGGAAAGACATCAGTGGGCCGGGCCTCACCGGGTGGGAATTTTCGGAGATTCCAACAAGGAATTAAAGAACCAGTGGATGTATCATGCTGTTTCCCANACGATACTTGCAAATTCCCTTCTGCGTTCCCTGCCTGAGGTGCAAGATGAGCAAGTGGGTTTAATGGGAGTATCCTGGGGTGGAATCATTAGCTCTATAGTACTAGGTATTGATCAACGCTTTGCCTTTACCATCCCCGTTTACGGATGCGGCTATTTGAATGAGGCAGACAATCAATACAAGCGTAACCTTGTTGGCAACAATACATATCTTAATGGCTGGGAGGCTGGACATCGACTGGATCAGGCCACCATGCCAGTACTTTGGCTTTCCTGGCCTGGAGACAAACATTTCCCCATGGAAATTCTAAAGGAATCTTATGATCAATGTGGTTCAGAAAATATGGTTTCTTTAGTCCCCAATATGGGACACGGGCATGGTCCTGCCTGGTCACGCCCGGAAAGTTATGCCTTTGCCAAATGGATCATAGAAGATGGTACTCTGTGGTGCAAAAGATTGGAATCTGGAATCCAAAAAAATCAATTATTTGCCAAATTTAAAACTGATCGTGTGTTGGAACGGGCCACGCTGGTACATACAAAAGATTCAGGATTTACCGGTCATCGCAAATGGAAAGAGACCGAAATTCGGTTGACTAAGAAGAATGGCTTCTGGTTAGCCGATTGGCCCCTACCAAAAGATACCACAGGATGGTTTGTAAATGTGGAGGCAGATGGATTGGTCGTAAGTTCCGACTATCACTCTGGATCTTAGCTTCACAAAAAACTATGTGATNGTGCATGGCAAAAGAGCTCCGTCCTTCATTCCATGAATTATTTTCTTATCTGCCGGACAGAAGGTAGCAAGTGCTCCCGTCAAATTCGCTTTTCCTGCATTAAGAAAATAATAAGGAGATATGCGCAGCCTTCCTTTCATTGGCACAATCATCCCGTCTTCATTATAGACGGGATGACTCATGGTAACCGGCTTTTTAAACTCCTGTAAAATGCTTACTGGATTAGGAAAATTAGCCAGAGCATGTTCAATCGAGTGAGTCCAGTCATCAGACGATACATCCTCACCAACAACCACACTGCGTGCCCCCCATGCAGTTTCGTGAAACCCGCTCGCTTTAAGAATAAGAGATCTTTCTTTTTTGGAAGCTTTGCCCAACTCTTTCCAGTTTTGCAAACGATCCCCGCTTACTAATGGACCATCGATAGAAGCACCTGGAGGAACGGGCGCGGGATCTAAAATCCAGGAAGACGGAATCGTTTTTAATAACAATTCACTATCCTCCCTGCTTAGACTTTCCTGCCAATAGCCCTGTAGTCTGGGGTGGTGAAACAAAGCAAGGGCAAGCTTTTCTTCAAGAAATGGGCGCATACCTGGGGTAACAACCAAATTGCCCGCCTCCACACATTTAGCGAATTTGGGCATAGTCGTTATCTCAGTATCAAATAATTCCCAGAACCGATAAATGACATCTAATTTTTTATCGTTAAAGTAGGCNCAATCATTTTCAAAGCTCACCAAGCCAGGTTCACCCACCTCAATCTGTATCCCATCCTTGCGAAGCTCTTCCCCTAACCATTCCATTTCGGGCAGGTAAGTGGCAGATTCCTCGCTCACCAAGATAGCAAACTGGGCATTCCTGCCAAGTTCACCTGCCTGCTCCAATAAGGACTGGCCAAATGCTTTGGCCATTTCGGGAGCATCCTCACGCATGTATATCCTACCCAAATGATCCGTCAAACCGATCCCCCCCGGAACCGAATCCCATTCCGTTAAAGCAAACCCATCACGGGCGGGTAAAAGATCGGGCCGAAGTACCGGCGGCAAGACACCGTGCATTGCGGAAGATCGAGAATGATTTACTAACCATTGAGGTTTTCCTGCATCCAAATATCCAGCAACCCAGGGAGTGGTAAAATTTTTATTCCTGAGAACTCGCTCTCCCTTGGCTGATTTTAAATAGAGCCGTTCAAGAGCACGAAAAAAAGATACTCCAGCATTTCCAAGCTTGTGAAGAAAATCAATAGCATCGGTAGGTAATTGCCAGGCCTGGTTAGACCACTTCCAGGATTTATTGGCGAACAGTGGAGCCTTTCTTAAACACTCGATTTCATCCCAGCTTAAACTGGGAATGCAATCGCTCGAATCAGTCGTCAATTTGAATATCCTTGTTTCTTTGCCTCGGGCAACCGGCACGCAACCAGCCATTTACAAACCGGTCAAGATCACCATCCATCACTGCCTGTACTCCTGAGGTCTCAACACCAGTCCTTAAATCTTTAACCATTTGGTAAGGTTGAAAAACATAACTGCGAATTTGATTCCCCCAGCCCATTTCTCCTTTGTCTCCATAAAATTTTTCCATCTCTGCACGCTTCTCATCCTGTTGCTTTTCATAGAGTCTCGATTTCAATGCCTTCATGGCAGTATTTTTGTTTTTCAGCTGAGAGCGTTCATTCTGGCACTGCACAACAATATTTGTTGGTAGGTGCGTAATCCGGACCGCTGAGTCTGTCTTATTTACATGTTGCCCCCCCTTTCCACTTGAACGGTAGGTGTCTATGCGTAAATCGTCGTCCGGAATATCCATATCCACATCGTCATCTTCCATCTCTGCGATCACATCTACAGAGCAGAACGATGTGTGGCGGCGTTTGTTTGAATCAAATGGACTTATCCTGACCAATCGATGCACCCCACGCTCAGCCTTTGAATACCCATATGCATTAGTTCCATCGATACGCATGGTGCATCGACTGATCCCGGCTTCTTCGCCAGGTTGTATATCCTGAATATCGACCGAAAATCCCCGCCTCTCAGCCCAACGAACATACATCCGCATAAGCATATCAGCCCAGTCACAGGATTCCGTCCCTCCTGCCCCTGCATGAATGCTAAGTAAAGCCGGTCGGATGTCCATCGGTTCGGACAAGAAACTCTCCACCTCCAGGTCTTCAATCTTTTCAATAAGACTGGATAATTCCCTGGAAAATTCTTTCAGCATAGCGGCATCGTTTTCATCCTCATCGCACAATTCTGCCATTGCTTCCACATCGCCCACCTGATTCTTAAAATTTTCAATTTTTTCCACGAGTTGCTTTAGGCGATTGCATTCTGAACTCACGCTTTTCGCCTCGGACTGGTCATCCCAAAAGCTCGGACTGGACATTTTTTCTTCCATTTCCACGATGGTATTTTTTTTCTCATCACACTTCAGGAAAGACCATAAATGGTTGGTTCTTTTGAGAAGAGTCTGCAACTCGGCTTTTTGTTCCGGAGTAATCATAAAAATTTATTTAGACGGTAAAATCCGTGCCCTCGGGAACATCTAAGTGCAAGCCGCATTCACGACCATGACCACCGTGCCTGGCGTCTTCAATTTTTTCCACCTCGCTGATCTTACGGGTGCTGTGCCAATCTCCAACCGAATCATAATCCATACCCTCCAAGGGATGATAAGGCAGATCGTGCTTGGGAAGGTACTGATAAGTGGTCTTATCATCCCAGTCTAATATGGGATACAGTTTGAGCATTCCATTTTGCTGTTCCACATAGTTTAGTTCTTTGCGCTCATTTGCCTGAGTTCGACGCAAGCCAGCCATCCATACATGAGTCCCGAACTCTTTGAGTGCTCTATCCATTGGTTCTTTTTTATTCAACCAATTGTATTTGGTCATCCCTTCCCTGCCCTGTTCCCACAACTTCCCAAAGGAAGCCTCCTGAAAGGCAGGAGATAATTTTGCGGAATATACATGAGCCTTAAAATTCAATACTTCCTGAAGTTTCAATGCATATTCATAAGTACCGGGAAAAAGATATCCTGTATCGATAAAAACAATCGGTATCTCTTTGCTCACCTCCCGAACCAAATGAATCATTACTGCACTCTGCAGGCCAAAACTTGTCGATGCCAGTAAGCCCGTGCCATATTTCTCCCAGGCCCAACGAATTCGCCCAAGAGCATCCGACTCTGCAAGCGTACGATTAGCACTTAAAGTATCTACTGAACTGGTTTTCATTAATGCAAAGGATACATCCTGCCAAAATTTCTTCACCGAGTAAAGAACGCGCATCAACTATGACAGGATGGAATTAAGGTTGGCTCAATGGTTCGACTGGCATAGTTTTGGGGAAAATGGACGATATAGAACAACTTTGCCAACGCATACCTGAGCTTTGTATATGCAAGGATTCTATCCGAAATTGTTCAGAATTACTGATCCAGGCCTTTCAGTCGGGTAATAAACTCTTGCTGTGCGGGAACGGTGGTAGTGCTGCAGATTGCGAACACATTTCCGGAGAATTGATCAAACGATTCTCCAAACCACGGCCCCTTTCGGCCGAATTGTCAAATAAACTTGGTGCAGAACTTTCCTCCAACCTGCATGCAGGACTTCCTGCATTATCCCTGCCATCCATGATCGGATTTCATACCGCATTTGCCAATGATGATGATCCGGAATATTCCTTTGCCCAACAAGTTTTGGCATTCGGAAAAACCGGTGACATTCTCCTTGCGATTAGCACATCAGGGAATTCCCGGAACCTTATTCATGCAGTAAAAACAGGCAAGGCATTGGGATTACAAACCATTGCCCTCACCGGGGAAAGTGGCGGTATCCTTGGGCCTCTTTGCGATTTCTCTATCCAGACACCCGCTTCCGAGACACCCAGGGTACAGGAATTACATCTCCCTATTTATCATGCCATTTGCACTGTCGTGGAAGATACTCTTTTCCCTGACTCTGAGTAAATGGCTGAAATACCTGATCCTATAAAGTCTCTTCCCCGCGAACTCGGCGACCTTGCTCACGAACTCGCCAACCTCATTAAAAATTCCGGCGGTCGCCTGCTACTTGTAGGCGGATGTGTACGGGATCTGTTCATTGGTTCTGAAGCCAAGGAAATCGATTGCGAAATTCAAAATATCGGGATCGAAGAACTCAAACTCATACTGTCTACAAAATATAGCTGCCATGAAGTGGGTAAATCCTTTGGTGTGCTTAAACTAAAGGGCTTACCTGCCGAACTTTCTCTTCCAAGAACTGAGATTAAAACAGGGGCCGGACACAAAGGATTTTGCGTGGAGGTTGATCCATCATTGCCTTTTGAGAAATCCGCCCAACGGCGTGACTTTACCATCAATGCCATCGGTTTGGATCCATTGACCGGAGAACTACTTGATCCAACTGAAGGCATTACTGACATCCAAAACCGAACACTTCGCCACATTGGCCCTGCGTTCAAAGAAGACCCTCTGCGTGTCCTTCGGGCGATGCAGTTCATTGCCCGCTTTAATCTCAAAACACACCCAAGCACGTTACAGATTTGCCGCTCTATGGGTATGGAGGACCTTCCTCCTGAAAGATTGTTTGAGGAGTGGAAAAAACTTCTTCTCCAAGGAAATGATCTTACCGCGGGCCTTACTTTTTTGAAAGATTGTGGATGGATCAAATATTTTCCTGAAATCGAGGCACTGATTGGTTGTGAGCAGGATCCTGAATGGCACCCCGAGGGAGATGTCTGGGTTCATACCCTCCATTGCCTGGATGCTTTCGCCAAGGAACGTATTAGCGACAATTGGGAGGACTTAATAGTCGGCTTTGCGGTNCTCTGTCANGACTTGGGTAAACCTCTGACTACAAAGATTGGGGAAGACGGCAGGATACGCTCACCCATGCACGAACCAAAGGGAGAAACTCCTACCCGTTCCTTCCTCTCCCGGTTAACCAATCAGGTCGATTTGCACGAACAGGTTGTTCCTTTGGTTCGCAGACACCTCAGTCCACGGACTTTTTACAATGACCGGGCAAGTGATGGAGCTATCCGCAGGCTTGCCCGCAAGGTAAAACGGATTGACCGTTTGGTCCGGGTGGCAGCTGCAGATATTGCCGGACGCCCCCCCAGGCAGGATGACTTCCCCGAAGGTCCTTGGTTACTCAAACGTGCAGAGGAATTACAGGTAAAGGATGCCGAACCAAAGCCCATTATTCAAGGACGACACCTGATTGATCATGGACTCAGACCGGGGCCCAACTTCAGTCCTATCCTTGAGCAATGCTTCGAGGCCCAACTCGATGGACAATTTAGCAATCTAGAAAATGGCCTTTCTTACCTAAAGNGCATCCTTTTACGAAATTAGATGAAAATATTTCTTAATGCGTTCATCCCCTCTTTAATCTTTATAATTTTTATAGACAGCTAGTTTCTGATCCACCAACAATAATTCTTGCTCGGACAATTTTTTGTAACCACGACCAGTTGGCCATCCGTACCCCCACCGGTACCAGNTGGGAAAATGAGGAGATCCACCTACCCGAACTGCCTGATACATAATTTNGNCCAANTCGGTNTTACCGGTCTTTTTCANCACGCATTCNNTGAAGGCTAAATCTGCCTGATTTCGTTCCTCCTCCGTACCCCCACGCCAGTAGGCAAGGTCGTGCTTGTAACAACATTCCTTCCATAACTCGGGGTCTTTGAAGGTGCCATTTAAAAACAANCTGCATCCATCACTGGTAAAATCCGCCAATTGTAAGTAATCAGTATCCCTCTCCCAGCAACCTTGCGACAGCAGAAGAAGCAGCCATAAAAGCTGTTTCACTTTTATGAAGAAATCGCTTTGGTTACGCTAAAATCACTGGGTAGTTGAAAAGCTCGTAGTCCGAACACAGGAAGGGAAGCAAGCAAGTGGTCGAAAATATCCGACTGTATTCCTTCGTACTCCACCCAGCGTGTATCATTTACAAATACATAAATTTCGATGGGNACCCCCTTCTCGGTGGGAGCGAGCTGGCGAACGAGAAAGGTCATACCTTCCTGGTGAATTTTGGGATGTGCCCGCAGNTACTCTTTGCAGTATGCCCGAAAGGTGCCCACATTGGTCAGGTTTCTGCCATTTAGCAGGGGCGAGACCACGCCCAGTTCCTCGAGGTTCATACCCTTCTCGCCAATTTCCGACCTTTTCGAATTTAGGTAAGGNTGGAGGCATTCAATCTTTTCCAGATCNTCCACTTCGGATCGTTTCAAAAAGCGAACGCTTGATATATCCAGGCAGATGCTTCTTTTAATTCTCCGCCCTCCTGACTCGCTCATACCCCGCCAGTTCTTAAAGGCATCGCTGACCAAGGCATGGGCTGGAATNGTGGTGATGGTCTTNTCCCAGTTTTGTACCTTNACCGTGGTCAGGGAAACATCNATCACATCNCCATCCGCCCCGTATTTTGGCATNTCCACCCAGTCNCCCTTGCGGACCATATTGTTGGCCGTCAATTGCACCCCCGCAACCAGCCCGAGGATAACATCCTTAAACACCAATAATAAAACAGCGGTAAGAGCTCCAAGTCCCGAAAAGAAATAGACGGGAGACTTATCCAACAGGATGGAGAGAATAAAAATTACCCCGGTTGCATTGATCACCAGTTTGATAGCCTGGCAAATTCCCTTTAGGGGTAATTTCGCGGATAGGCTGGATTCCTCATAACTATCATGCAGCGCATTGATCAGGGCATCGATGCTCCACAATGCAATGACCACAAGGTAAAGATTTACCGAGACTTCGATAATGCCAAGGAGAACCGGNAATGGTCCAAGGATGACAGGCGATAAGACACTGATCACAAAGGCTGGTGCCAGATGGGACAACCGGTGAAAGAATTTCTCTTTGAGAAAATGCTCACCGATACGGGTCTTGGACCTTTTTGCCAACGAACGAACCAAGCCCAGGACAAAACCTTTAACGATCGAATTAGCCACCCAGGCAAGCAAAAGAATAAGCAGTAAAGAAATGGTAGCGGTNAGTAATTCAACCGTACCTTTTTCTGCATCCACGCCTAAAAAGCCGTAGACTTTCCTAAACAATGCATGATGAAACTGGGCTACATAATCCATCTATGGAATCCAACCTGATAAGTGATCATTGCTCAATCCAAAAGGATGTTGGACTCGGGCTACGGAAGGAGGAAACTCTCAANACTATTGGAGAGTTTCTCCTATCCAATTTATCACCGCATCAATCATTGGCTTCTCTCCNGCTTCTGAAAATACATGGTTTGCCCCAGGTATCTCCACCATTTTTTTCGGCTCACCTGCCAAAGCAAAAATCTCCCGGGAATCTTCAATGGGAACCACATCATCCTCGGTTCCATGAATCAACAACCATGGAACTTTAACCTCCGCAGCCTTTGGTGCTGTCGATACAATGCTCTCCAGGTCATTTTGGAAAGTGGAGGATAGCGGGCAACTTGGGTCCTCCCACATACATCCCGAATCGGGAGTTTCTTCCCCAAATTCACGCGAATAAAATGTCTTGGTATTTACCATGCCGGCAAGGGAAATGAGAAATTTGATACGGTCATCCGATGCAGCAGTCAGCGTACCAACAGCTCCCCCCATACTATGCCCGGCATAGATTATGCGGTATCCAGAACCATGAGCGGCGGTGACCACTGCCTTTAAATCCTCCACTTCCTTGGAAATGGTGGACTGACGAAAATCCCCCTCCGATCCACCATTTCCGGAAAAGGAAAACCGCAAAACCGGTAAACCCTCAGCAGATACAGCTTCGGCCAATGCCACCACAAAGGGGCGATCCTTGTTACCGGTTACGCCGTGCCCAATGATCAGCAGGTTTCGGGCATTTTCCTGCCCGGCATGAAATGTATACTCCAAGGTTTCACCTTGGGCGTTTTTAATGACTTGATCCATAGTTAATTGGGTAAACCAAGGATGAGCAAATTTGGCAAGCCCGCTTAAATTCAAAAAAAAGCCGGCTCCAAAATGAAACCGGCTTTTAGGTAAAAATTATTGTTTATTAGGCAATTTCAGACGCGTGAAACTCCAACCAGTCGTCCAGATTATTCAGGTTGATCGCATCCTTGGGATCTCCGTCTGCCAAACCATTGGCGGAAAGAATGCCCTGACGGGTCGCATCGTCATGAATATATCCAGTAATGGAGTCGTTAAGGGTGGAAACAGTATCTCCATCAAGTTTCACACCAGGCTGCTCTTTTACCCACGCCTCAAACTGGGGATAGGTAGGTTTTGAATCAGTGATAAAAGAACGAACCGCATCGGCACTCAACCCCAGTGCATCAATGACCATAGAATCATAACCAGCACCAATCCCTGGATATCCGTCAGCAATTTTTCCGGCAGCTTCCAAAGAAACTTTTTGCCAAAGACGAGGCATGTGAAGAACACCAAGTGGACCGGCTGTACCGGAACTGATCAAAGGAACAATTTTAGACATATCTGATATTTAATTAGGGGGTTACATTAAAGTTTGGCTTAAGAGAAGATTCGTTCATAAACCAAGAATTTGATGGACAATTCCTGCGCCTTTCCCATCAAAGGTAAAGTTAAATTAATATACATTTAATAATTTCATAATCATACCCCTTAATCATGAGCACAAAAGAAAAGAGAATTGGATTCGTAGGACTCGGCCGCATGGGTGCCAACATGGCACGCAACTTAAAGGATAAAGGATATCAGGTAAGCAGCGTCTTTGATATCAACCAGGAGATCGCCTCTTCTCTCGCCAATGAATTGGGTTCCCAGCATGCCCAGTCTCTCGCCGATGTTACAGCTCAGTCTGACGTTATTCTTACTGTGGTCACCAATGATGCCGCCATGGATGCAATCTTTTTTGGCGAAGACGACAACTTATTTCAGGGATCGACCGGTAAGCTCTTCATTAATTGCGCCACCCTCTCCCCCGAGATTCACGTAAAACTCGAAAATGCCGCGGCTGAAGTCGGTGCCCAGACTCTGGAAGGCTGCATGGCCTCGAGTATTACTCAGGCTCGGGAAGGCACACTTTATCTAATGATTGGTGGTCAGGAGGAAGTATTTAATTCGGTCAAAGATCTGCTCGATGACTTAAGCATTAATCTACGCTTCGTGGGTGAGTCTGGAAAAGCCGCCCAAGTAAAAGCCTTAGTCAATATGGTGATGAATATCAACACTGCCGCCTTGGCAGAAGGTTTGGGTATTGCCGACGCCCTTGGGCTTGATCTCAGCATGATTTGCGAAATTTTTTCTCAGACAGGAGCGAATTCCCGTGTCCTGGAGACTGATTCCGAGGACATGATTGATCGGGATCACGAATGCTATTTCTCTGCTGAACATGCCGCCAAAGACTCGGGTATCGCCATTGCGGTGGCCGAAGGTGAAGGAATTCAGGTGCCCTTGGCCAAAGCCACTCTTTCCCAGTACCAAAAGATGGTCAAGGCCGGGCTTGGAGATCTCGATAAATCCGGCGTTGCTGAACTTACCTTTAAAGGCAGAGGCCCAGCCAACTAGAAATAACAATTTAATAATGCGACCACTTAGGTGGTCGTAATTTGAATATTCATTTGATGGTCTGAATTGCTCTGTCCTTTGGGAATAGCTTTTGTACTAACTTTTTTAAGTCTTTGGATTTAAAATAACTTTGCCATGCAATTTCTTCGCCAAGATAAAATCTTAATTCCGAGCATTTAAAACAAACCAACAAATCCACATTAGTATCATTATTCTCAAATCGAAAAGCAACCCCAGGTAAGAACATACAATCCACAGGTGGCAAATTCATGGCATAAGTTTTCCTGCTTCGAATGATTGAGTGTAAAGATATTCGATCAGAACTATTCATTCTAAAAGACCCACTCGTTATTGGATACTCATGGATAAATTCCTTATAAGTGTGTTTCCATTGGCTTGGATAGGAATCCTCCAGTCGATAGTATTTACAGGTATTTTGGGGTTTTATGAGGGATGTAATTGAATGCATCCGATTACTTTCCTCGGTATTTGCTTCTTCATTTCGACACGAAGTTAGTTGAAAGGTAACAAGGACAATCAGAAGTGCTCTGCAAGTANGCAAAGTAATCATTTTATCAATCAACAATAGTCCACAATTCGTTTCAATAACTAAACATGCAACCTGCAAAAAACATAAAATTTTTTGCAAAAATATACAATTAGCTGTATAATAAGGTTATCAACCGATCCTTGAGATCAGGTAGAGAACCAAAAGTAAAGTATAGCAATGGGGAATAGTCGAAACGGCGTAAAAACTCGTTTCCCCGCCAGACGGGGAGAAAAGAGAAAACGCCAAAAGACCTCACTTCCCGGCTTTTTTGCAGGCACATTTTCGCCCCTTTCTGTCCAAAGACCGGTCATCGGAGTTGCCCTTTCCTGTGGGGGAGCCAAAGGTTTGGCTCATCTGGGGGTAATCCGGGTTCTAAGAGAAAGTGGGATAGAACCTGATATCATCGCCGGTTCAAGTATGGGAGCCTATGTTGGCGCACTTTGGGCAAAAGGATACGACCCGGATGAAATGGAAAAAATGGCGATGGAGTGCAGTGGACTAATTGGGGCTCTCAAATTAGCAGATCCTAAACTTTGGCCAGTGAGAGGACTGCTTAAAGGAAAAATTATTGAAGAGGGACTACGCAAGAGACTCAAATTTGCCAAATTTAAGGAACTCAGAATTCCACTGATTATATCTGGTACCGATCTAGACAACCTGGAAACTCATTGGTTTGATCAGGGAGACGTGGCTTCCGCAGTGCGGGCAAGTTGTGGTTTACCAGGCATCTTTGCACCTAAAAAGATTCGTGGAAAAAACTATGTTGATGGTGGGATAGCTGCTCCCCTTCCTGTCGAAAAACTAAGACAAATGGGAGCGGATATCGTGATTGCATCCAATGTCATGGTTCCACCAGAAGAAAGAAACAACCTCGATCAACGCTCAAAAACACTGCGTCGGCGCTTTGCTAAAAAACATCCCATCCTCAACTTCCTCAACCAGACCTTCAATCCCTTTTCCTTTGGCAGTGGACTTCAGGTGCTGGATCGTTGTGTACAGGTTGGGCAGGCACGCAGGCTCTCTTTCAGCCTGAAACAGGCCGATATTGTTATCAATGCCTACAGCTTTCATTCCCGCTGGTACGAATTTTATAAACCTCAACGTTTTATCGAATTGGGCTACCGATCCACCCTGGATTCTTTACCAGCAATTTTATCAAGCATTCACCCCACCACACCCAAAACCTCCATTGATTCATGAGCACATTCCACCATCCAGTATGGGGTAAACGATCCGCCGATGAGGCCCGTGCCCTGCAAAACAAAACATTTCGATCCTTTATCCGGGACCAAGTCTATCCGCACTGTTCTCATTACCGCAGGAAACTTGAGAACCTTGGCATTGTTCCATCTGACCTCAGGAATCTGGAGGATCTTTGCAAACTCCCCTTTACCAGTAAAGCTGACCTCGCTGTGGCTGTGACCAAGGGGCGAATCCGTGATTTCCTGATTCTTCCAGACAAAGAAAAACTTCGCCGCCGGCCAAGTACTCTTCTCCGGGCTCTATTCAGTGGCATCGAAAACACCCGTACCGCAATTGATAAGGAATACCGACCTATTCTGCTTACTTCCACAACCGGTCGCTCCGCCGAACCTGTTCCTTTTCTCTACACCCGCAGGGATATCAACCACCTCGGCGTGATGGGGGGGAGAATCATGCAGGCAGGTAACTGCACCCGGGAAGACCGGGTACTCAATGTTTTCCCCTATGCACCTCACCTTGCCTATTGGCTGACCTACCACGCAGCGGATCAGGCAGGTGCTTTTCACCTGGGAACCGGTGGTGGCAAAACCATGGGCACGGATGGCAACTTAAGGCTGTTGGTAAAAAGTAAACCCACCGTACTNGTGGGAATGCCCACCTTTGTTTATCATATNCTCCGCCGGGCCCTGGAGGTCGGGGAGAAAGTGGAGGGGGTAAAAGTGATTGCCCTGGGTGGCGAAAAAGCACCTCCTGGTCTCCGCCGCAAACTGGCCGGACTAGCAGAGGAATTGGGCTCACCTAATATTCGAATTCTCTCCACCTATGGATTCACTGAAGCCAAAGGGGCATGGACGGAATGTGCGGTGTCTGCAGACGAACCATCCACAGGTTATCACCTCTCGCCCGAATTCGGATTAATCGAAATTGTGGACCCCAGGACCGGAGAAACACTTCCCCCGGAAACACCTGGAGAGATTGTTTACACACCATTGGATGCCCGTGGATCCATTGTCCTACGCTACCGCACTGGTGATCTCTGCGAAGGGGGACTGACCTGGTCTCCCTGCCCCGCCTGCGGCCGAACACTCCCCCGCTTACTCGGAAGAATTTCCCGGGTATCTGAAAAAAGAAGAATGAAGCTGGATAAAATCAAAGGATCACTGGTCGATTTCAATGAACTGGAAGTGATCCTCGATGATGTGGACGGCATTGGCAGCTGGCAGATCGAACTGGCCAAGGCCAACAACGACCCTATGGATNTCGACGAACTCCGGCTTCACCTGTCNCTTGAACCCAGTTATTTAAAGGANGAGGTGGAAGANCTCGTCCGCCGTCGCTTCCACGAAGTTGCCGAAATAACACCCAATAAAATTGCCTATCACTCGGCGGAGGATATCCGCCGCCTGCATGGGGTGGGGAAAAATCTAAAGGAGGAAAAAATTGTCGACAGAAGATCGGTCAATCCCGTGCCTCCAATAAGTGTAAAGCCTGCCCCGAGGAGACGGCGGAAAAGAAAGGAGATCGTAAAATGAATACAAGAAGCCTACATATTGTGGACGGTGTACGCTTACCTTTCACCAAGGCGGGTGGAAAATTTTCCCGGTTAAGTGCCGGCGATCTGGGCACCGCAGTAGTCAAAGCGATTCTAGCCCGTACCGGAATCGATCCTGCCACTATCGACGAGGTCATCATGGGTTGTGTTTGCCAACCGGCAGAGGAATCCAACCTCGCCCGGGTGATCAGTCTGCGATCCGGCATCCCCCAATCTGTGCCCGCCCGTACTGTACACCGAAACTGCGCTTCCGGATTTGAAGCCATCACTCAGGCAGCGGAAAAGATTGCCGCCGGTCGGGGAGATATTTTTCTGGTTGGCGGGGTGGAAAGCATGTCGCAGGTCCCCCTGCTCTTTCCCCAATCTGCCTCCTCCAAGTTTGGCCTACTGGCAAAGTCCAGAACCCTCGGTTCCCGCCTCAGTGCCCTTACCGGTTTTCGTCCAAATGATTTCAGTCCTGTGCCTGCCTTGCTTAAAGGTCTGACTGATTCGACCTGCAACATGGGAATGGGACAAACTGCTGAACTTCTCGCCCGGGATTTTAATATTTCACGAGAGCGTCAGGACCGTTTCGCATTGTCCTCGCATAACAGGGCAATCAAATCTTCCAGGCGGATCAAAGACGAAATCATCACCACCTTTGACCACCAACAAAAACCGGTTCTTAAAGACGACGGTCCCCGCCACGATTCAACAATCGAAAACCTCAACCGCTTGCGTCCTATCTTTGACCGCCAACGCGGTTCGGTAACTGCAGGAAATTCATCCCAGATTACCGATGGTGCCGTTGCTTTATTGGTAGCCAGTGAGGGTGCCTGTAACCGGCATGAAATCGATCCCATCGGCCGTTTGATAGATTATGCCTATTCCGGATGCGAACCGCAGCGTATGGGACTGGGACCCGCCTACGCTCTGGCCAAGGGAAGAACACAGGGCGCACCCGAACTTTCCGATATCGATTTGATTGAACTAAATGAGGCCTTTGCTGCCCAGGTACTCGCAGTTATGGATGCATGCAAATCGGAAAAATTTTGTCACGAACAACTCGGCCTCGAAAAAGTACTCGGGGAAATGAACGAGCAGATCGTCAATGTAAATGGAGGAGCCATTGCCTTGGGTCATCCAGTTGGTGCCACCGGTGCCCGACTGGTGCTCACAGCTCTGAAAGAACTGAAATTGCGCCGCCAAAAAACTGCCCTTACCACCCTTTGTGTGGGGGGCGGTCAGGGCGGTGCACTTTGGCTGGAAAGAAATTAGGAAAACTTGCCATGAACAACCAACGAATCCAAATCACCAATCATAGCGACCGTACCGTCACCTGGACCTTGGAGCGACCAGATGGACGGGCCAATGTGATCGATCAGGTCTTTCTAGATGAGATGAGTCATGCACTCGATGAACTGGAAACCGATAAACTTGTCACTGCACTGCTTATCCGCTCCGGCCACCCCAAAATATTTCTTGCCGGGGCAGATCTGAACACCCTGACCAAACTTGGCCCGGATGAACTTGAGAACCTTTTGCATTACGGTCAGGATACTTTCTCCCGATTGTCACGACTGGACCTCACCACAGTCTGTGCAATTAACGGTCCCTGCCTCGGCGGCGGGTATGAACTCGCACTTGCCTGCGACCGCAGAATCCTTTCGGCCAACCCCAATGCCGTAGTGGGCCTGCCCGAGACCAATCTAGGCCTATTGCCCGGTTGGGGAGGTTGTTACCGACTTCCCCGTCTTATCGGCCTGTCTCGGGCATTGCCCACCTTGGCGGGCGGCCGACCCGTCCGTCCCCCCAAAGCAGTAAAACTCGGAATGGTTGATGAAATCACTTCCGGAGAATCCCTGGAGCAAGCGGCTCGCGAGGCCTTGCATACGGGCAAGGCATCGCCCCGCTTGCACTGGGACAACCTGCCCATCATTCGCAGATTAATTCTCTTTCTCGGACGCCGCTCTATTCTCAAACTTACCAAGGGTAAATACCCAGCACCTATCGCCGCTCTTAATGTCATAGCGGATGGAATCGGTTCGGGCTTGGGCAAAGCAATGGAAAAAGAACGGGATGGCTTTCTCGAACTTGCTAAATCCGATACCACTGCAAGTCTCTTGCATTTCTTTTTCCTGCGGGAACGGGCCAAAAAATTACCCTCACCCGAGGGAGGAAGCGACCTTGCATCCATCAACCGTGTTCATGTGATTGGAGCCGGTAAAATGGGGGGTGGTATTGCCCAATGGGTAGCGGCACGTGGCATCCCCGTGGTTATGTCCGATCTTTCCCCGGATGCATTATCTCTTGGTCTGTCAACCGTCTCTTCCCTGCTTACTCAGGCGAGCAAGCGTGGTATTCTTTCCTCTCTTTCCGCAAGACAGGCAATGGACCGGGTCACTCCAGTCTGCGAACCCGTTCCCATCCGGGAAGGAGATCTGGTGATAGAAGCCATTGTCGAACGGATCGGTGCCAAGCGCACTTTACTGGCGGATCTCGACTCCCGTGCCCCTGTAAATGTTCCGATCGCCACCAATACCTCCGCCCTTTCCATTGATTGTATGGGGGTGGCGATGAACAAGCCATCCCGTTTGGGCGGACTCCACTTTTTCAACCCGGTGCACCGCATGGAACTGGTCGAGGTCATTCATGGGGAAAAAACCGATCCAGCTGTTATCCGATCTCTGCTTGGCTTTGTAAAACGGATTGGAAAGCGGGCAGTTCTGTGCAAGGACTCACCGGGATTTCTGGTCAACCGCATCCTGGTTCCCTACTTAGTGGAAGCCGCCATACTTTGGGAGGAAGGAAACAACCCACATTCTATCGACCGGGCAATGACTGGATTTGGTATGCCTATGGGCCCTCTTCGATTACTTGACGAAATCGGGATGGATGTGGCCGGTCATGTGGCCAAGGAACTCAAATTCAGGTTACCACGACTCGCTGCCCCACCATCCCTACTCAAAGAAATGAACGAACAGGAAATTTTAGGCAGAAAATCAGGCAGTGGCTTTTATCTCTATTCCAAAAACAAAAGGGGCAAACTCCTGCCTAACCCGAAACTTCCCAAAATCTACAGACGGGCTAAATATAAATCATCAATCAATGAAATGTCGGACCGCATGAACCTGGTCATGCTCAATGAAGCAGCCCGTTGCCTCGAAGAAGGAGTTGTGGGATCGCCTATGGATGTTGATTTTGGAATGATCGCCGGTACCGGATGGGCACCCTTCCGTGGTGGCCCCCTCCACTATGCCGATTCCATCGGTGCGAGAAATATCGTGGACAAACTCGAACACCTCGCCAGTGGTCTCGACGAACGGTTCGAACCCTGCGAATACCTGCTCGATTTAGCCCGGAAAAATAAAACTTTTTACACGGAACCGGACCGTTCGAGTTCCTCACTCTCATCCAACATTAAGGAAAGGATCGCCCAATGAAAACTATGGAACCAGAAACCAAAGAGCAAGGAGCCATCGACCTATCCAGGTATTCGAAGGAAAAAAGACAGGCACTGGAAGTCACTGAAGAAGCACGGGGTCCTCGTTTAATGGAAGGATTCGCCTCCGGGCTATTTCTTGGCTCTCCCAAATTCTCGCCTCTCTATGAAGTAATCAAGGAGGAATCTCCCGATGGAAAGGAGGGAGATAAATTCCTGGAGACTTTGGAACGCACCCTCGATCGCCATGCCAATCCCGACGAGATTGATGAGACCGGCGAAATCCCGGATTCCCTGCTTGAAAAACTTGCGGAGATTGGTGCCTTTGGAATCAAGATACCCAAGGAATATGGAGGATTGGGTCTCAGTCAGGCAACTTATTCGAGAGCGGCCAAGCTGCTCGGTTCCCGTTGCGGGAACCTTACTGCCCTGCTCTCGGCCCATCAATCCATCGGCCTACCCCAACCCCTGCTCCGGTATGGTACCGAGGATCAAAAGAAAAAGTTTCTGCCCGATGTGGCCAGGGGCGCAATCACTGCCTTCGCCCTTACTGAGGATGAAGTCGGTTCCGACCCGTCCCGTCTCAACACCCGGGCCAAACCGATCAAGGGGGGGAAGAGTTATTTGATCAACGGACAAAAACTCTGGTGCACCAACGGCACCAAAGCAAAGTACCTTGTGGTGATGGCACGTACTCCATCCACCACCGGCGCAGGGGGTAAGCGCAAACGATCCATCACCGCTTTTGTGGTAGATGCCCGCACCCCTGGTATCGAAATTGCCCACCGCTGCCGCTTCATGGGACTGCGTGCACTCTATAACGGAGTGATTCGTTTTCATAATGTTGAAGTACCTGCCAAGAACATTATTCTGGCACCAGGCAAGGGCATGCGGGTTGCCCTCAACGCACTCGGCGTGGGCCGACTCACCTTGCCTGCCGCATGTTCCGGACTTGCTTATGAGAGCCTTAAAATTGCCCGGTGCTGGTGTGTGGAAAGAAGGCAATGGGGATCGGAAATCGGCAAGCACGAAGCGATTGCATCCAAGCTTGCCGATATGGCCGCAGATGCCTATGCCACCGATTCCATGGTACGGATGACTTCCGCCCTGGTTGATGCCAAGGTGGACTTCCGGATGGAATCCGCCCTCTGCAAACTCTGGGGCACGGAAACTGCCTGGCGGGTGGTCGATGATCTCATGCAAATCCGCGGCGGACGTGGTTACGAGACCGCCCGTTCCCTCGCCAACCGGGGAGACAATCCCGAACCGGTCGAGCGGATGATGCGCGACTCCCGGATCAATCGTATCTTTGAGGGATCCACTGAGATCATGCGTCTTTACCTTGCCCGTGAGGCACTCGATCCTCACTTACGGCTTGCCGGCGGAGCGATGGATTCCCGGTTATCGCTCGGCACACGTCTGCTCACTGCGATCAAGGCGGGCATTCATTATTCCATCTGGTATCCCGGTCAGTACCTGCCCAGCCTGGACACCTCGCCAAGTGGAACCAGTCGGAGAACTCGGAAAGCCCTTCGCTATGTGGAACGGACATCCCGCCGGCTTTCCCGTTCCCTCTTTCATGCCATGGCCCTGCACGGTCCCGCCCTTGAAAAGAGACAATTATTGCTTGGCCGGTTGGTCGATGTTGCAGGGGAGCTCTTTGCCCTGACCTCTTCCCATTTGCGGGCCGATGCGATTCTTGCCGGCAAGGAAGCCTGCGAGGAAATCAAGAAAGAAGACCTGCCCACAATTCTCGCATACCTCGATGCCCGCACCCGCAACCGGGTACGGGGCCTCTTTGAGGAACTAAGCAACCCAGCGGATGGCAAGGGCAGAAGGCTCGCGAGTAAAATACTGGCAGACTAATAAATTAGATTTTGACCGGTCCGGGGTGGTTGATTCCGGAAGCATTACGGGATGCACCTGGCATTTCCGCATGTGGGTTTTTAACTTTGCTTTTCCCTGCCGGGATAATCTTGGCGTCAACTATGCGTGGTGGGTCGTGCCGGTTAGGGGTTGGGTTATCCGGTATGGAATCCCCCGTTTGCTCCGTCCACTCGGATAGAAGAGAGCGGGCATGCTCAAGTACTTCCTCATGTTCCTTATCATTGACCAGATTTGTAAGTTGGTGCCGATCCGTGCTTACCTGAAAAAGTTCCTCTGGCGGACAGGGATTGGCAAATACCTGGTATTGCTGAGGCTTGGTTTTACCATTGGCATGAGCCTTCCAAAGCTCATCTCCTGCTGGATACTTTGTATCCGACTCATAACAAAGGTTCGGCTGGTTCGGAAAATTGTTTCGGATGTAGAGATAATCCCCAAACCTCACCATTCGTTCATGGTTCTTGTACACATGCCAGTTATGCTCCGCAAAAACCATGTCCCTGACTGTTGCCCTGGGATCCTTTAGTATTGGGAGAAAACTCCGCCCCTGCACAGATTCAGGCTGCTTGAGACCCGCCAGTTCCAGGCAGGTGGCACTCAGATCAATCGCACTGATCAAACTTGAAGTAACTGCCGGGCTATCGATCAGTTCAGGAAAATAAACCACCCAGGGAGTTTTGATCCCACTGTCATACATCCGTGATTTGCAACGGGGAAAAGGTCTGCCGTTGTCTGCTGCCACCACAATCATGGTATTTTCAAGCACACCCTGATTTTGTAATTCCTCTGTCACCAATCCCACATAGTGATCAAACCGACTGACCTCATGATAATATCCGGTAAGATCTTCCCGGGTAATCGTAGTATCAACCATGTAGGGAGGAATCACCGCATCCTCTGGTGAGTATTGGATAACCTTTTCGGTTACATTCCATGGCCGATGAGCATCGGTGGAGGCAAACCAGAAAAAGAAGGGCTTATTCTTTGGACGCTTCCTTACATGACTTACCCAGTCCTCCGATCTTCCCGGCCCACCGCCTCCAGTAATTTGATTAAACGCACGGTCCTTGTTTCCAAACATATGATTCTTCCCGGAGAGCACGGTGTAGTATCCAGCCTCGCGCAAAAGTTCAGGGAAACGGATCTGTTCATCTGGCAATCGGACATGCAACTCCGGTGCACCAGTATTATGAGGATAGCGCCCGGTGATAATGCTGCACCTGGAGGGACTGCAGCTACTGGTGGTCAGGTATGCGTTATCAAAACGCATACCATTCTCCGCCAGAAAATCGATATTGGGAGTTTGGATCAGCGGATGACCGTAACACCCAAAATCATCCTGCGAAATATCATCGGCGATAAAGAAGACAATATTTGGCTGTTTGCTAAATGCACTGCCTGAAAAAACCAGACAGGTACAAAGGAGCCACGAAAAACTTTTGATCAAATCTAAGGTTGGTAGGGTTTGTGGGAGAAATTCAGATCATCAAGGATCGCTTCCAACTTCCGACCATATTCGATGTAGATTTCCACAGGATCTCCCGATTCCGCATTTTTGGAATTTGCATCGTGAAAAACTGCCGCCAAATGGGGCTCAATCGATATACCTCCTTCATATCCATTCGCTTGTAGATCGGCCAAAATTTCGCGTACCTTTCCCTGCCCCTCACCGGGATATAGATACACTTCTTTTCCTCCATTGTCCGCACTGGGTTCGAGGCAATCTTTAATGTGCACATATGCAATATGCTCCCGTACCTTTTGGTAAAACTCCCATGGATCCTGCCAGGGCTGGCCATCTTTGGACCGGTCCCGATTAAACACGGGATTGGCAGTATCAAAGACCAGTTTCATTCCCGGAATTGCATCGATCAATTCAAGAGTATGCTGCCAGCTTAGCCCACCGTAATTCATACAATTCTCATGAATCGCAGAGATTCCCTCAGCCGCAAATAAATCCACAATGATTTTCAACCTGCGTATACGCTCATCCACCATCAGGTCCTCTCCTTCCACCACCTTGTAGCTCATAATGCGCACCATTTTGGAACCAAGTGCTTTCATTCGTGGGATCGCCCGATTCACTTCGTCCAAAGTGATGGAAAAATCATCCCGCACATCTTTTCCCCAGTTGGCAATGGCAGACCCGAAGGCATTTACATACACCTCTGCGTCATCCAGGGCCCGGCGGAACTCCTCAAACTCCGTATCGGATACATCATGCAAATTTTTCCCGTTTAAACAGCGTGCTTCAATCGCATTCCATCCGAGAGTCTTGGTGGTTGATATCTGGATATTTCCATCCTGTGATGCTTCGTCGGCAATTCCTGTCAGGTACATAAATAAAAACGGTAGGGGTTAAGAAAGGGTAATCAATTCACCATCTGCTTTGGCGGATGCATAGACTGCTTCAATCAATTCGACCGCGCGGCGGGCTTCCCGGCCATCCACCTGAGGAGTTTCACCCAGTCTCAGGGCTTCAAGAGCATCCTCAAAATTGCGCTGGTGCCACTGAAAGTCTATCGCTTTGGGATCCGCCGCACCGGCTCCTGCCTCTACCGCACCCACTCCAAATCTCTCCAGAATTTCCTCGTCCCTGGGCAAGGGATTTTTCAGGTCCCACAGATCAAACTTATCATCACACATCCGAATCGATCCCTTGTCTCCGCACACATGAATAGATGCGGGCAGACCCGTATTGGAGTAACAGGCGGTACTTGCCTGAATTACTCCCCTTGCCCCGTTGGCAAACTCAACCATCGCCACTGCCACATCCTCAACCTCAATTCCCTCATGGGCTTCCAAGCCACAGGATGCCCGAACATTTTTTACCGGACCCACCAGATGGAGCATCAAATCAATCGTATGAATGGACTGGTTCATCAGGGCACCCCCGCCATCCAATTCCCAGGTTCCACGCCAGGCACCACTGTCATAATATTCCTGCGAGCGCCACCACTTGATTGCCACATCCACCAGTACCACTTTTCCCAGCCTGCCGTTTTCAATCGCACGCTGAAAAATTTCTGTGGATGGATTAAACCGTCGTGGAAAGATCCCGGCAAGCATCACACCTGCCTCATCACAGGTTTTGATTATCTGATCAATACGGGCGGTGGTTACTTCAAGTGGCTTTTCACAGATAATATGTTTCCCTGCCTTCGCGGCTGCTTCCACATGTTCGAGGTGCACCCCGCTGACGGATGCCACCGTGACCACACTCATCCCCTCATGGGCAAGAAACTGATCCAAATCGGAATAACCCGTGCATCCATGCTGCTGGGCAAACGCATTGGCTTTATCCTCCTTGCGGGCATAGGCTGCAACCAGCTCTGCTCCGGTCATTGCCTTGAGTGCTTCGGCATGAAAATCACCAATCACCCCGGCTCCAATAATTCCAACTTTTTGTGGTGCTGGTGCGATCATTACAAAAAAATTATCAGGTTAAAAAAAAGAATCATCAGCTTGCTTTGTTTTTCATCCGCAAATGTGCCCATCCCACCAAGGCAAGAAACACACCCAAACCAACAGTACCGATGGGAAATCCATTGGGCAGGGTCTTGGTGGTGGCGGTATGTCCAGCTGCCAGTCCGGTAATGAGCAGGGAAGTTCCCAATAAAAGATTCCACACCAATCGACTGTTCCCCTTGGGTAGATCCTCCTTGAGCAGACGGGACGAATTCATCATCAGAAAAAAGGCAAGGCTGGCAATGGGGAATAGCACATAGCCAAAGGTGGAGGTAACCACCGCCAGGTATGCTTTGGATCCACCGTCCCAGAAGACAGGCCAGAAAACCCCGAACAATCCGGTAAGAATGCCCGCTTTGTGAACATTACCTCCATGCCCAGTCCCCAAAGCCTCACAAAAAACAAAGCCGGAGATCAGACAGAGAATGGAAATGGTGGACAGGGCCATCGCCAGCACTCCCAGACCAAAGATCATATTGGAAAAGGAAGCATCTCCGCTCAGTGCGGAGAGAGACTTGGCGAAATTTGCAGTATTTCTAGGCACGAGCATCGCAGCAAGCTCGGTCTCCGCCTGCCCAACTTCCAGGCTCCCGGATCCCTCAACCTTATATTTTCTACGATCAATCAGTTTATTGAAATCATTGATCCCGGCGGAGGATTCAACCAACACCATCTGCCCATCTTTCTCCTCCAGCAATCCATCATAGGGCTGTCCGTGAAACATATAAGCGGATGAAATAACCACACAGGAGACAGCCAGCACATAGGGAATGACCATCCCGGTGGAGAGATCAAAGATCGCCAATCCCCGGTGTTCTTTGCCCCACTTCTTAGAAAGCATAGAGTAAGGGAGCAGGAAGGTCATGTTTATCCCCACTGCAGTGGCCGCAGCCCCCACCATCCTCATACGCTGGGTATTTACGATCTCTTCTGACCAGAATGCCCGCAGGTCCGCCTGTTCGATCTTTTCAAGGATGGGAAGAAACACTTCTGCTGGTTGCCACAAAATGCTCAGGTCTGGAATAAATCCGGACAGGGCACCAAGCAGGTTAAAATCTTCAGCCGATGTGGAAATTTTCAACACCACTCCCATGAAACAAAGTACTATTCCTGCAACAATTCCCTTGAGTACCCACTCATAAATCCTGATCCCCACTCCCTCGTTCCCGTAGCACAGGGTAATCGCAGTAACTGCGAGAAAGATAATTCCGGACACCAAAAACTTTGACCCATTCCCACCATCAGCAAATGCCTCAGGGAACAAATTCTGGCTAACTGCACCATAAGCGAGCGAGTACTGCGGCAGTGCCCAGACCAGATTGGCAAGCAGCGTGGCGATTAACCACCCCCAGGCCAGCACCGGGTTAATCTCATTGCGCATCGCTTCAAAGGGAGAACGACCGGTGGACAGGGTGATATAACTGATCGCACAGAGCATAATCACCCCGAGGATCATCGCCAGTAACTGTACCCAAAGAATTGAGTATCCACCAATAACCCCAAGGAAAAGTGCCCCAGCGAGGGAACCGCCTCCCAGGGTTATGGCACTTTGCAACCAGCCAGGGCCGGAAAGCCTGGCAAAGGTTTTATACTTTTCCCAACCACCCGCTTCGGTGGCCCGGGCGAGTTCCTCGCGGTCAATCTTCATCACTATTTCAACTCCCTGATTCTAAGGTTACGGAAACGGTACACCTGCCCTTTTTCCCCATGGTGCTGAATGGCGATATAGCCTTCGGAATCGAGATCGTCCGAAATATCAAGAGTTTGTACACCATTTACCCAGAAGGAAATTTTTTCTCCCACGCATCGGATACGGTACTTATTCCAGTCATTACGCTTTAGTGCATTTCTTTTTTCTTCCGGCCAAAGTTCTTTATTTTTGGGGCTATTTTCCGGCTTAACCGGTAATATCCATTTTCTTCTTCCTTCATCATAGAAGCCACCAGACCATCTCCTTTCTGATCCATCCACTTCTGCCTGGTATCCAAACATATGCCCATTTTCCCTGCGCTGGGAACGGAACAAAAATCCTGAGTTTGCTCTACCCACCGGAAGTTTTACCTCTCCAGTAAAATCAAAATCGGAGTATTTCCTGGTGGTTGAAAGGAAGAATTTTTGATTCCCCACCAGTTCAATCACACCATTCACCACCTTGGCCTCTCCCCATTCGTAGGTATTTTCCCAACCGTCCAGGTTCTTGCCGTTAAATAAATCCACCCAGCCTTTTTCCCCGCCAAACAAACTGGAGGTAAAGGAAAGGAGCAGGAGTGAAGGAATCCAATAGTTAGTTTTCATAAAATCCAAAAAAGTTATGGGCATTGTGGTAGCAGACATCACCAACGAGGTCAGCCGCGAGAGAAAAATCATTGGGGATCAAACCTTTTTCCATGTCCTCTCCGATTAGATTACAAAGGATCCGCCGGAAATACTCATGCCGGGGAAAGGAAAGAAAAGACCGGCTATCGGTAAGCATGCCCACGAAACGGGACAGTAATCCCAGGCTGGACAACGCATTGATCTGTGCTTCCATGCCTTCCTTTTGGTCAAGGAACCACCAACCCGACCCAAACTGTACCTTGCCCGGGATGGATCCATCCTGAAAATTACCCGCAAGTGTGGCGAAGAGATAATTATCGGTTGGGTTATGGTTGTAGATCACCGCCTTGGGCATTGCCCCGAGCTTTTCGAGTTGGTCAAAATAAGAACCCAGTTCGCGAACCTGGGGGAAATCACCAATCGAATCAAACCCGGTATCGGGTCCAAGTTCCTGAAATTTACGGGAGTTTACATTGCGGTAGGCACCGAGGTGCATTTGCTTGGTCCATTCCTTGGCGGCATCGAGCTTGCCAAAATGCACCATCAGAAAACTTTTAAATAAATAAGCATCTTCCGCTGTTGGAGAATTGCCTGAAAGCACAGTATTAAATACCTGCTCCGCACGGACCGGATCAGGTGCCCCGCCGTAGGCATGCTCCAGTCCATGGTCGGACAACCGGCAACCCGCCTGGTGAAATTCATCATGGCGCTGATCCAATGCACTTAAAAATTCTGAAAAACTGGAAATATTTTTGCCTGTTACCTGACCGAGCTTGGTGGTCCATTCATAAAACGCCTCCGTATTCTCCACCGCCAACGCTTTATCCGGGCGGAAGGTGGGCAGCATTTTTATTCCACTACCGGAATTATTTACCTCCAGGTGATGCTCCAGCGAATCCACCGGATCATCCGTAGTGCAGGCAACTTCCACCTTAAAGTGTTTCATGATTCCGCGTGCCCGGAAATCATCCCCAGCGAGTTTCTCATTGGCAGCCTCCCAGATTCTCGGAGCACTTGTTTCATTGATCAGTTCAGTGATTCCAAACAATCTCTGCATTTCCAGGTGTGACCAGTGGTAGAGGGGATTGCGTAAAAACTTGGGCATCGATCGGCAGTAGGCCAGAAACTTGTCATAGGGATCGGCATCCCCGGTGCAGAATTTCTCCCCCACTCCATTGGCGCGCATTGCCCGCCATTTGTAATGGTCCCCCTCCAGCCATAATTCATAAAGGTTGGAAAATTTACGGTTTTCCCGAATGTCCACAGGGGGTAAATGACTGTGGTAATCTATGATGGGCAGTTCCTTAGCCACTTCATGAAAAAGCTTGCGGGCATGCTCCCCAACGAGCAAAAAATCAGAACCAATGAATGGCTGGACTGCCTGTGTGTTTAAGTGGGCCATTTGCACAAATTAGAACAGAAAGGTTGACTCGTGTAAAGCAAAGTTTCATANTCACTAATATTATGTCCAATCAGCAGTCCATTCTCCTGACCACCACCTCNTTTCAGGATGTACCCGGTATTCATCATCAGTTACTGGAAGAACAGGGTTACCAACTAATCAGGGAACGCGGACCCTTAAATGAGGAACGTATGCTCGAGTTGGTTGGTGAAATAGATGGAATGATCTGCGGGGACGATGCCATCACCCCGGCGGTGGTAGATAAAGCCCTGCCCCGCCTGCGTGTCATTTCCAAGTACGGCATAGGTNTGGATAAAATCGATGTAAATTATGTAACCGACAAAGGCATCCCCCTTACCTTCTGCCCCGGGGTCAATCATACCACCGTGGCGGAGCATACCTTTACCCTGCTCTTATCCCTTTGTAAAAATCTGGTGCCCCAGGCAAATGACTGTGCTCAGGGAATGTGGAACCGAAGCACTGGGCATGAAATCTTTGGTAAGCGTATCCTCATTCTGGGGATGGGAAGAATTGGCAAAGAAGTAGCCATCCGTGCCCGTGCATTCGGCATGGAAGTGTCCGGCTACAACCGCAGTTGGGACGACTCCTTCGCACAGGCTCATCAAATCTCCCGGGTTACCGATATCGAATCCGCCCTGCCTCATACCGATATTGTCAGCCTGCACCTCCCCTTTACCGGGAGTACCCACAACCTGATCAATTCCGACCGNNTNGCCCNNCTCCCTCAGGGTTCCTATGTGATTAATACCGGCCGTGGTGAACTGGCTGACCCCANTGCNNTGGTAAGTGCACTCGAATCCGGCCATCTTGGTGGCTATGGTGCAGATGTGCTCGATCAGGAACCCCCGCCCGCTGACCATCCATTGCTTGGTGCTCCCCGTTGTGTGATTACTCCTCATGTTGGTTCCCGCACCTATGAATCTGTCGCCCGGCAGGCAGAAAAGGCAGCACGCAACCTCATCCTCGCGATGAATGGGGAGCAACCACTCGACCAGGCAAACAATGTGCCTATCGCTCAACCCCTTTCCAACTGATGAACGAAGATACTTTTTATATTGTTCCGGAAGACACCCATAACCAATTGGTCGAGCAGGCCTATGCCGCCCGTGGTTTCGATACGGAGGAACAGAAATGCGCCTCCCGCTTTTCCGCACATGCCACCCGCCATGGCATCCGTACCCACAATGCATTAAAAGCCCTGCATCTGGATGATCACTTTGGCTCAAAACAGGGAGGATGCACCCCCTCCGCCAGCATCGAGCGTATACCGGGCCGTTTCTCCGCATCCGAGGTATGGAACTGTAACAAGAAGCTCGGCCAGGCAGTTGCCTACCAGGCGATTGACCGCTGTATCGAACTGGCAGACCAGCACGGTATTGGCCAGGTGGCAGTGGACCAGGCTTTTCATTATCTCTGGGGGGGCGGGTATGTTATGGAAGCTGCCAAGCGTGGCTACCTCGCCTACACCAACTGTACCGCCTCCGTCACCGAAGTGGTTCCCTTTCTTGGCTCCACTCCCACCCTGGGTACCAATCCTCACTCCTGGGGCATACCAACCATCGAGGCATTGGGATACCCCGTGGTGATCGACTGGGCTACCTCCGTAATTGCCATGGGTCGTGTCCAGCAGCTCAAACGCGAGGGCAAACAATTACCCCCTGGCTCCGCTGTCGATACCGATGGCAATGAAACCACCGATCCCCACGCCGTGCATGCCCTCAAGCCCTTCGGTGCACACAAGGGATACGGACTGGCCCTGCTCAATGAAATAATGGGCGGCTTGATTGGCGGGTCCACCCCCACCCTGCGCAGCAATCATCTGGACGATGGGGACAAGCACACCACCAATTTTTATTTTCAGGTGATTCATCCCGATGCTCTCTCCTCCGGGGCCTTCGCATTTGGCAAGTCCCAGTCGGAAAACCTGGCCTCGGTAATGAAGGATATTTTTCAGGAGGGTAATTCTGACTGTATCATCCCCGGCCAGTTCGAGGCACAATTTGCCAAACGTTCAGAACTGGCAGGCGGGCTCCTCTTTTCCGAAAAGGAAATCGAAGCCTTTAATCACCTGGCAGAGGAATGCGGGGCCACTCCCTGGTCGCTCGATCAATTCTCCCCCGAATCCAAATAATTTTTTACCATGAGCTTATCCATACGACCACAATCCGAATGTAAATACGACCTGATCTCCCTCGGTGAGATCATGCTGCGTCTCGATCCCGGCGAGGGGCGCATACGCACCGCCCGTGAATTCAATGCATGGGAAGGTGGCGGGGAGTACAATGTCGCCCGTGGGCTGCGCCGCTGCTTCGGATTAAACACCGGGGTGGCCACCGCTTTTGCCGACAATGAGATCGGCCGCTTGATCGAGGATTTTATTTTGCAGGGAGGAGTGGATACATCGCTAATTAAATGGGCACCCTACGACGGGCTGGGCCGCGAGGTACGCAACGGGCTCAATTTTACCGAGCGTGGGTTTGGTATCCGCGGAGCGGTGGGTGTGCCCGACCGTGGGCTCACTGCATCCAGCCAGTTAAAAAAAGGAGATTTTGATTGGGATGATATCTTTGGCAGACAGGGAGTACGCTGGTTTCATACCGGTGGTATATTTGCCGCTCTTTCTGAATCCACCGCCGAAGTCACCGCCGAGGCCGTGCAAGCCGCCCAGAAATATGGAACCATTGTATCCTACGATTTAAACTACCGTCCATCCCTGTGGAAATCGATCGGTGGGATCCAAAAAGCACAGGAAGTAAACCGAGAAATCGCCCGCAATGTGGATGTGATGATCGGAAACGAGGAGGACTTTACCGCATGCCTTGGTTTTGAAGTGGAAGGAGTGGATGAAAACATCTCCACAATTGAAGTGGATAATTTCAAAAACATGATCAACCAAGTGGTTGCAGAATTTACCAATTTCAAAGCCACCGCCACCACCCTGCGCACCGTAAAGACCGCCACCGTGAATGACTGGGGTGCAATCTGCTGGGAAAATGGTAATTTTTATGAAGCCACCCACCGCTCCGAGCTGGAGATCTTGGACCGTGTGGGCGGGGGGGATAGTTTCGCCTCCGGCTTAATCTATGGCTTCCTTCAGGGCCACGATGGGGGCAAGGCGGTGAATTATGGTGCCGCTCATGGGGCACTTGCCATGACCACTCCGGGGGATACATCCATGGCCACCCTCGCAGAGGTGGAAAAGATCATGGGGGGCGGAGGAGCCCGGGTCGTTCGCTAAACCAATTTTTTATTATGAGTAATTTTCTGGAAGATTTATTTGGACTAAAAGACAAGACCGCCGTGGTCATTGGCGGGACTGGCGTGCTCTGTGGCGAGATCGCCCAGGGGCTCGCACAGGCAGGGGCAGAGATCGTGATTGTGGGGAGAAATCCCGACAAAGCGACCGAGCGCTTATCTGCCATCGAACAAGCCGGGGGTAGCGGATATTTCCTCCCCTGCGAGGTCAGTAAAAAAGAGGACCTGCAATCCCTGCTCAGCTCCGTGGTGGAACGCTCAGGCGGGGTGGACATCGTGGTAAACGGGGCGGGTATCAATTCCCCCACCCCTGTGCTCGATGTCAGTGAGGATGAGTTCCAAAATATTCTCGATGTAAATTTACGGGCGGTCTTTCAATCCTGCCAGGTATTTGGAAAATATTTTTTGGATGAGAACCGCTACGGGAGTATCATCAATGTGGGCTCCATCTCCGGGCTCATTCCCCTCTCCCGGGTATTTACTTATTCGCTGACCAAGGCAGCGGTGCACAACCTTACCAAGAACCTCGCCCGCGAATGGGCAAAGAGTAAGATCCGGGTAAACACCCTGATCCCCGGCTTCTTCCCCGCCGAGCAGAACCGTAAGGTCCTCACCCCCGACCGGGTGGATGCCATCCTTGGGCACACCCCCGCCGGCCGGTTTGGAGAGTCCCATGAATTAATTGGTGCCGCCCTCTTGCTTGCCTCCGAAAAAGCGGGCTCCTTTATTACCGGGCATGAAATGGTGGTCGATGGCGGTTATAGTTCCATGACCATCTAAAACCAGAGGGAATGAAAGCCAGGTACTACTCCACCACCGAGCTTGCCAAACGGGCAGGTACATCCCGCCAGGTAATCTCTGCGATTTTAAATGATACCTGGCAGAGCAAGCGCATCTCCCAAAAGACCTTTGACCGTGTGCATGGCATCATGGAAGAGATCGGCTATGTTCCCGACCGGGCGGCCAAGAATTTGCGCAAGAAAAGCGCAAACACCCTCGGCATCATATACCATGGCCCTTTGCACTCCCATGTACTGGAAGCGGTGCAACGGTTCAACCATCACTACCTTGAAAAAGATCAGGATGTGGAGATTGCCCTGAGTTCGGAAAACAAACTTCACCAGGCAGTTACTCATCTGATGGGCCACCGTGTCCAACGAGTGCTCATCTTGCTCAGTTCATTGACCAAGACATATGGGGAGGAACTGGGCGACCGCTCCACCCTCCGCCTGCTCCAGGCAGTGCCCACAGTGATTTATAATTATCCCTTCGGGATTTTGCCCAAGGAATTGGAAAATCAATTGCTTGGGGCGGGGAATCAACTGGTCGGGTTTTCCCGCTCCTCGGTGTATTTAAAATTATTCCAATCCATTTGCGAAGGGAAGAAAACACGGGTACTGATCGACCAAAAGATTTTGGACATGATCCGCCCGGATCCCAAGATCTGCAAACTGCTCGACCAATGCGATGAGGTGGAAACTTACCCCAATCCACAGTTCGATAATTTTGACCAAAATCCATACAAGATCGGGGAACAATTGGGCAAGGAACTCGCCCAGAAATTTGGTAAGGATCAAAAATTTGATTTTTTAATTACCGCATCGGATATGATTGCCCAGGGCTGTGCCCGTATCCTTTCGGAGCATGGAAAAAAAGGATTGAAGAATTTACAAATTGTCGGGTTCGACAAAGTGGATGCCCTTCCCTATTTCCAACATCCCATTTCCACCATCGAAGTACCGGTCAAACAAATGGTCAATACCTCGATTGATTTACTGGATAACTATCCGAAAACGGGTGCCAAGCACTTGGCGAAGGCGAGATATTTGGAAGAGTGAAGTAAGAAGAGTGAAGAGAAAGGACTGAAATTTGAAATAGAGTTCAAAAATATTTCACTCTTCAATTTTCACCAATCTCACTTTTATCACTTGCCGGTCAGGTCGCGAAGAATCTTCTTTGCCAGTCTTTCGTTGATTTCACGATGCCGGGGCACCGGTTGTGAAATTCCAAGCTCTGGGTTGTGGTAGATATCGTGCTTGGCACCATGCCTGAGCAATTTGCAACCTGCTTGCTCCAGTTGCTTGACGAGATCAACCCGCTTCACGCAACTTCTAACTGTCCGACTTTTCGTATTCCGGGAATGGTATCACCTGAAAACTCCCGGTGCAGATCAAGCAAGTATTCCTTTAAATCCTCAAGGTTTTCACCTTGCGTCCAATGATCGGGGTATTCATTCAAATACCCAAGGACGGTACCATCTTCTTCCGTCCAATAGGTGTAATCGATTTTCATCTCATTAATGTAAATCGAATCTTATGATTCATCAAGAACAAGTAGAAATGAAAAAGTAAAGTAAAGTAAGAGTGAAGAGAGAGGACTGAAATTTGAAGTAGAGTTGAAAAATATTTCTCTCTTTAATTTTCACTATTCTCACTTTCTTTGACTCTTCCTGTAAATTGCTCAAGAATTTGACACCTGGATCTTTAATGGTATAGATTTTATACCTAAATGAGGTTTCAGTATGACCCATCAAAAAGTAAAGCAAACAAGAAGAAGCACGGCATTGATTTTGAGCAGGCAAAAGAATTGTGGAGCGATTCATATGCAATTGGATTTCCTGCTAAATCTGAGGACGAGCCAAGGTTTGCCCTTTTAGCCAATTTGAAAGGGAAAGTATGGGTAGCGTTTTACACCATTCGGGAAGAAGAAATTCGGATCATTTCCGTACGCCGGGCAAGAAAAGGAGAAAGTGAATTTTATGAAAGCAAAAGATTTGGATAAAATATTTGATGACGGACAGGTGGACATTACCGACCATCTCGATCTTTCCGCTTCCTTTCGTCCTGGCCAGGAATTAAAGCGGGTAAATGTGGACTTTCCCCCCTGGATGATCGATCGGCTCGACACCGAAGCCAACCGCCTCGGTGTTCCCCGCCAGTCACTGATCAAAGTCTGGGTCGGTGAGAGATTGGAACAAACCAAAAAGAAAGCGGTGTAAGGCTAACGAGAGAAAAATTTCACTCTTTAATTTTCACCAATCTCACTTTCTTTCATTTTCGGTAAACATCCTTCCGGTGTCCGATGGATACAACGGACACAACTAATCGATCATCAAAGATCTGATAAATCACCCTGTATTTCCCAATCCTGATTCGCCAAGCTTCACGGGCAGTTAACTTTCGAGAACCATTGGGCCTTGGATCATCTGCCAATGCACGGATCGCACTACCGATCCTTGCTCGATCTCCTGCCTGTATTATGGAGAGTGATTTTTGGGCCGAACGCAGGATTTCTACTGCGTATTTCAATCAGACAACTTGTTCTTTTCGATCTCCGCTATAGCTTCCTCAAATGGAATGCTTGGTGAATCATCAGCTAAAGCTTCATCAAAAGCACGAATATCTTCGAGCTCTTCAAGTTCATCCAAAACCTGGTCCCAATCCTTAGCCGTCAAGGTAACGGATTTTGTTTTTCCGTTAGCATCTTTGCTTACTTTTGGATCGATCGAAATCATGCTTTAACCTTAACCTAAATTTCGGAGATGGTCAAAAAAAGAGTGAAGAGAAAGGACTGAAATTTGAAGTAGAGTTGAAAAATATTTCACTCTTTAATTTTCACCAATCACTCTTTCTTTTCACTCTTTCCTTCAGTTTCGATAAACATCTTTTCGGTGCCCTACTTTTACCACCATTACTACGAGTTCGTGGTTTATGATTTCATACAGCACCCGATAATTCCCCTCCCGTATGCGGTACTTTTCCTGCCCCGATAATTTCTGGGTATTTTACCCATACGGATCGTCCAATAATTTCTGAATTGCACCCACTACCCAGGAGCAATCCTTCTTAGGTAAATTTTCGATCTCCTTGGCTGCGGACTTCTTGAGCCGCAGTCTATATTTTCCCATCTTTTTTTAGGGATTGTACAAAGCTTTCGAAATCGATGGATGGTTCGTTTTTCCGCTCGTCAAAAGCTTGCAGATCCTCTGCATCCCCGAGTAAGGACTCCCGAATGGCATCATTGACCAATGTGGACATAGCAACATCAGTATCCGCCGCCTTTAGCTTCAGTGCCTTGTGCAGATCATCCTCTAGATATACCGTGGAACGCTTCATAAACACACTAAAACATTATAGCGCTAAAATATCAAATATCCGAAAAGCTAAGAAAGAGTAGAAGAGTGAGGAGTGAAGAGTAAAGTAGATTTAAGAAAACAACCCTTCACTCTTCAATTATCACCAATCTCACTTTCTTTACCGCCCTAATTGATAAAGAGCCTGCACTTCATCAGCGGATATTGCACGGTCATAAATACGGATCTCATCAAGCGATCCATTGACTCTTGTTGAAGTGTTTGAACCATTATTCCACCATTGTCTACCTATTGCGGCATTGCCACCAGTGTACGAACTTAAACCTGAACCAATACCAATACTTACTCCATTCACATAACCTGCACTCATTTCCTGATCGCCTGCTATCGCAAAATGCACCCAAGTATTTTGTACATTTAGATTTAATTTTGTAACACCAGTATTAGTATTATTTACGAATTCTGAATTTGCCAATGAATTATTTGCAAACACACCGAGAATACCACCACCCCAATCACCAAAGGATATTATTGCTGCATCATGACCACCCGAATGTGAACTATTTATAAAATTCAACCATCCAGATATTGTAATTCGAGTAAATGGAGAGAAACTACTGAAAGGTAGAAGTATGTGATCACCGGTGTCACCATCATCATTTGTTGCTTCAAATGTGACAAATGACTTACCACCTTGGGTCACAAATTGAGGTGTATTTTTAAGCGTACCATGATTATCCAGACCAGACATATCAGATGCATTTTGATCCAAGGGGTACCAAGCTATTAATTCATTGAATAACCAAGTCGGGATTAATAACTCCGCGACCCCCGACTCCACGCTTCCGAAATCATTGCTTACCAATACCGAATAATTGCCTTCGTGCTGGGTCGCATTGGCATCCGTGATTTTGAGGGCGGCGTTGGTTTCGCCGTCAAGGTTCAC
>NYYP01000020.1 GCA_002686835.1 Opitutia bacterium
ATTGTTTCAAACCCAAATGAAAAGCATTCTGGTTATTGGATCAACCGAAGGTATTTCTTTTTGGGAAAACCTTTAAAGCATGCTTACTTCCCAAACTGGAATCTACGACTATTTAAGCACAGACAGGGACGATATGAAAAAATAACCGAATTAAGTACTGATAGTGGAGACCATGAAATACACGAGCATGTAGTTGTAAAAGGGACAACTGGAAAACTTAAATCGATAATGGACCACCATGCCTTTCCCACGATAGATAGTTTTGTGGAAAAGCATAATCGCTATTCCAACTGGGAAGCAGTCGTTGAAAGTTCGGTAAAAGATGATGAATCTGCTCTACAGCATGATGCAGTAAAAGGAAAACGTAGATTACGCAGGATTTTCCGTAAACTGCCCTTTCGCCCAACCCTTCGGTTTATCTATGTTTATTTGTGGCAAGGAGGCATACTAGATGGTTGGGCAGGCTATGTATTTGCTAGGCTACATGCCCAGTACGAATTTTTATCACAGGCAAAATCCAAGGCAATTTTAAGGAGCCGAAAATAAGCGTGGTAATGAGCGGGTTGATTTTGACAATTTCTTACCGTCTTCCCCAAGTAACAATTCGCAGTGGTAAAAATCGGGGCGACACCAGCCAAATGCATCAAAAAGCAAGCATTGGCGGGCACTAGATAAAAGTAAGTCTTCACCCCGCACAACTTCCGTAATTTTCATGAGATAATCATCCACTACGGTGGCGAGTTCATAAGCAGCCACTCCATCTTTTCGCCAAACTAAAAAGTCGGACAAATCCTTACCAACCAAAAAGATTTGTTCGGCTTTTTTTATGTCTTGAAATTCAACCTTTTTTCCCCATTGCGTGCGAAAGCGCCAATTACAATTACCCGGAAAATCTTTGGGGAATGCTCCTTTTGAAGATTGGCGAAAGTATTCTGGGTAAAGAAATTCGATACCGCTTGAATCCATAAGTCCAGCAGATCGAATTTCTTTTCGGGACTTGTTGCAAGGGTAGACCAAATCCAGCTCATACAATGCTTTGAGAGCATCAAAATATAAGTCTCCTCTTTTGCTCTGATAATAAGGAGTAACTGGACCACCGACATCCGGTCCCTCATCCCAGGACAACCCCATGCCCCGCATGTCATCAATACATGCTTGGGCATATTCAGATGTGCATCGATCGGGGTCGAGGTCATCCATACGATAAATGAGTTTCCCTTTATTTAAACGAGAGCGCTCCCATGCAGTTCGAAATGTATGAACATGCCCTAGATGTAAAAATCCAGATGGCGTCGGGGCAAGCCTTCCCCGGTATGGCTGTTTCGCTTTGTCCTCGCTCATTACTAAAAACTAAGTTTTAAATCATTGTTCGAAGAAGAAGAAGAAAGAAAAAGATACCATTCACCCTCTCCAAGAAGTATGAAGTTTAGTGATCTCGGATTAAGCCAAAGTATTTTACAAGCCATTCAAGAGCTTGGTTATGAAACCCCAACCCCCATTCAGGAAATGGCAATACCGCCCATCCTTGAAGGGAGGGACCTCGTCGGTTCAGCACAGACTGGGACTGGCAAGACTGCCGCGTTTGCCCTGCCTGCGATTCATCGGCTAAGAAAACACGGGGCGTGTCGGGCACTGGCACTGGCGCCCACCCGGGAACTGGCCATCCAAATCGAGGAGAACTTTCTAAAGTATGGAAAATTTCTCGATCTCCGCATGGCCTTATTATACGGCGGTGTAAAATACGGAAAACAATTGGAGCAATTAAAGAATGAACCCGATGTGGTTGTGGCAACTCCCGGACGACTACTGGACCATTTAAGCCAGGGAAATTTAAGCCTTAAGAAAATCGAAATACTTATTTTGGATGAGGTCGACCGAATGCTCGACATGGGATTTATCGAGGATGTTACTAAAATCATCCAAAAGACTCCCCGTTCTAGGCAGACCCTTTTGTTTTCTGCCACTATTCCAGACACGGTAAGGAGGTTATCCACTTGGGCCTTAAACAACCCGGCAGAGGCAAAAATAGATATCAAAATTTCAGCGGCCGATACGGTAAGTCATGCCTTGTACCCTGTCCCAGCTATTCAAAAATTTGATCTACTCATCGCTTTGCTAGAAAAGATTAAATTCGATAATCTAATNATCTTTTTTCAAACCCGCCGAGGNACAGACAAAATAAGCCATTGGTTGACTGAGCACGGCCAAGCTGTTCGTGTACTTCATTCCGATTTAAAACAACGNGACAGAATGAGNGCACTGCAGGAATTTAAAGACGGGAAAGTGAAAATTCTCTGTGCTACGGATGTGGCCTCCCGTGGGCTGGATATTTCCAATGTCACCCATGTGATTAATTATGATGTCCCCCAGCACTCGGAGGATTATGTTCACCGNATTGGTAGAACAGGGCGTGCCAGAACGGAAGGGGAAGCTTTCACCCTTTGCAAACCCGAAGAACTCTCCCTNGTCGATTCTATTGAAAAATTGCTTGGCAATCCCCTACCCCGCAAAGTGGTGAATGGATTTGCTTACCGAAACGAACCAGAAAGNTTGGTNCCCACNACGCCCGTTGTTTCTNGAAAGCGAAACCGTGGGTTTGGTGGACAGCTTACTTTTGGAGGCAGACGGAAGCGCTAACGAACCTGAATGACCGGGGTGACCGGTTTTACAAACTGAGCAGTCTTGCGAATCGGTCGACCAACTACATCAGCAGTGACCCCGGCAACTGCTTTTACNGGNGTTACAACTGCTTTTGTGGCCAGACTAATTGGCTTAGTAATCAGACCACANCCGGCAAATAATAACAAAACTGGAATTNGTAAGATTGCTATCCGAAAAATCATGCTCATGAAACTGTCAAGGAGTACTCAGAATGCATNNGCAATCATAAAAGGTTTTCATCCTGTAAAAATCCGCTATTGCATTATCACTTATGCATATTGAATTTTGAAATGAATGGATCTTACAATTTAATTTATCTGCTTCCCATAATAGCCGCTGTGATTGGTTGGACCACTAATTATTTGGCGATNAAAATGTTGTTTCATCCTCGTGAACCCAAAAGTTTTCTCGGATTTACTTTTCACGGAGTGTTTCCCAAGAAAAAGGCACAAATTGCAGAAAAACTCGGAGAACTGGTGGCCAATGAATTGTTTTCAATGCAAGATGTAACAAAAAAAATTGAAGATCTTTCCACAAAACCCGAAGTTCTAGAGGAAGTTGGCAAAAGAATAGAAAAAACAATTCGTGGTAAACTAATCGCATCTTTNCCNATGCTTTCCATGTTTTTGAGCGANGATATGATTGAGAAGGTGACCAATCTATTTAAAGGAGAACTGGAAGATTTCTTGCAGGTGTCGGCTCACGGTCTAGCATTCGAGCTAGAACAATCTCTTGATGTGAACACTTTAGTNAGGCAAAAAGTAGGATCATTTTCATCCGAAAAAGTTGAGGAACTTTTGACCGGATTNATGAAAGAGGAATTCCGTTTNATTGAAACAATTGGTGCNGTACTGGGATTTTTAATTGGATGCGTACAGGTTGCTCTGGTTGTNCCTTTTTAATTTAAAACAATNGTAAANNGCCCANCTTCTTTGTGGGTTGCCAANTGCTTATGCACTAAGCAAAAATTTATTTAGATGAATAACCTGCCCGACATAATTGCTCAAACTCTGGAAAACTCTTTCCAATATTGGACAACTTCATCTGCCCGTATTCAAGCAATCGTAATCTTTTTTTCGATGCTACTGGCATGGGCATTAACAAAACGCTCAAAGCCAAGAATNCTTAAATTTACTCAGGAATCTACCCGACCCGCATGGATCGAGCAATCTATCCGCATCCTCTCTCTTTTACTCCTGCCCCTCTTNCTTCTAATTTTTGCTCTTCTAAGCCGTGGGCTTTTGGAAAGATTTGATGTTGCATCAGTTGATTTACTCAATCCTTTTGTTAACGCCACTACAGCTTGGCTCATTTATCGACTGGTTGCCGGATTAACTCATAATCGTTTATGGATACGCTGGGCCGCTGTTTTGGCCTTTGGTATGGCTGCCCTGCAAAGTTTTGGCTTGCTCAAACCATCCTTTGANTTCCTTGAATCTGCTTCCTTNGCAATTGGNAAAAATANCTTGTCCATACTNGATCTACTAAATGGTATTTTTATTTTACTTTTTCTNCTTTGGATAAGNTCATTTTTGGGCAGTGCAGGAGAGACAAAAATTCGTCAACTACCCAACCTGCCNCCATCCCTTCAAGTTCTTTTGGCTAAAGTTATTCGGGTTTTATTAATTTTCCTCAGTTTTGTGGTGGCAATGTCAACCATCGGGTTAGATCTCTCCTCCTTTGCCCTCCTCGGTGGTGCAATCGGTGTAGGTATAGGGTTTGGTTTACAAAAAGTAGTTTCCAATCTGGTGAGCGGATTAATCCTGCTGCTCGACCGTTCGATCAAGCCGGGAGATGTAATCGAAATCGATAATACTTACGGGTGGATAAATTCTCTCAGGGCCCGCTACGCCTCCATCATAACCCGCGATGGTAAAGAGCACCTCATTCCAAACGAGGACTTGATTACGAATCGTGTGGTCAATTGGTCTTTTAGTGACAAAAATATCCGGGTCCGGGTTCCAGTTGGAATTTCATACGATTCCGACCCACGCCTGGCCATGGAATTATGCGTGGATGCAGCCCGCTCGTCTGGCAGAGTCCTTAACACCCCGGAACCACGCTGCTTAGTTACCGGATTTGGCGATAATTCTGTAAATCTTGAGCTNAGGTTCTGGATTAATGATCCATCCAATGGCGTTGGTAATGCNAGGAGTGANGTGTTNTTAAATATTTGGGATAGGTTCAAAAAGGAAGGAGTCTCCATTCCATTTCCGCAAAGNGATATCCATNTAAAAAACTTCCCAGATGGGTTAATCCAAAATCCANAATAACTAAAATTGCGNTTTTTTNTGGATTTTTCCTCCGACGGAGAAATCCCTTCAAAGCTTGCCAATAAGTAGGTTTATCTGTTTTGTGAATCCTTTTGTCATGACACNTATAAGCTTAGATACTGTTTCATTTATTCATGCCCTTGCTATGGCACCTTCGGGTGACCCATCTGCACCCGGAGGAGGATTGATGAGTTTTTTACCCATGATCCTGATATTTGTTGCCTTTTGGTTTCTCTTGATTGCACCGCAAAGAAAAAAGCAAAAACAACATGATAAAATGATTCAAGCACTGGAAAAGGGTGCAAAAGTAAAAACAGTTGGTGGTATTTTTGGCACCGTAACTGGGGTTAAGGATGATCGCTTTGTGGTAAGAATTGCGGAGAATGTTAAGGTTGAATTGGCCAAAGATGCAATTTCTGCAAAANTNGACTAAATTNTCTAATTTTCCCTAATTCGGTAATTCCGTTTATCCAGCCTCACTCGAAATTCACCTCTCTTGATGAACCGTTCAAATACTTGGAAGCTCATTTTCACTGCCATCATCGCTGCAATCAGTATTTTGGGGATTCTGCCCTTTGAAGATCGCGAGCTCGGTGACTATGCCCTGACACAAGTAACCTCGGATGCCAANTCATCCAATCATGCCGGNCATGAAAAGTTTTCTGAGGTTATCGACAACTTACGATTACAAATACCTAGTGACCAGCCCATTGGTTACTCTGCCCTCAGGGATTACGGTAAGCGCAACCGCTTGGACTATGCTGCCTTTTTCCAACCACCCCAAGGAGTTTTGGGAACTGTTGGCTCCCGACTCGTTCCTTTTTTGGTAAAACCGGGAATTCGTTCGGCTCATATTAAAGATCGGGATAAACGAAACGATCTTGTTCTTCGAACTCTCTTAAAGAAATCACAGGCTGCAATTAAACGCGGATTGGACCTGCGCGGTGGTATAGCTTTTACCATGGAGGCTACTGATTTGAATGTTTCTGTGGATTTAGACCAAGCATCTGGAGCATCTCCGATGGACAAAGTAGTCGAAATTATGAGCGAGCGTCTCAATGCCTTTGGAGTTGCTGAAACGGTTGTTCGTAAAAAAGGCGACCGTGCAATTGAAGTGCAAATTCCAGATCTTACCACCAAGCAGGACCCCGGTATCATTAATGAATTGCAAAAACCAGCCAAGTTGGAATTTCGAATCGTCAACACCAACAGTGCGGCACCTGTACCTGTGCAGGAGGGCGAAGAATGGACAGATGAGGAGGGCATTCCTTATATTGCCCTATTGCGAAGTGATGCCCAACCAAATGAGAGACCCATCTGGGTACGCAGATTATGGTCAGCTGATGGGGAAATTATTGCAGAAGCATACCCGAGGCAGGATCAGATGGGTGGGTGGGAAGTTGGTTTGGACTTTACCCCTGACGGCGGAAAAGTTTTTGCCGATTTAACCGGCGACATTGCGGAAATGGCGGACCTCACCACCGGTATGCCTGGGCGATTAGCTGTTGTGCTCGATGGCCAACTGGAAAGTGCCCCTACGGTGAAGGAACGTATCGGCGGGGGAAGTGCTGTGATTACGGGTAATTTTAGTTTCCGTGAAGCCAAAATGCTCTCCGATATTCTCAATAATCCTCTTAAAGTCTCCCTTACTATCGGAGAGCAATATGAAGTTTCCCCCACTCTAGCAGCGGGTGCTTTATCGAGCAGCCTGAACGCCTGTCTGCTTGGAGCTGCCCTGGTGGTGGCGTTCATGATTGTATGGTACAAGGCAGGTGGTTTGATCGCAGTTCTTTCAGTTGGACTAAATGTTCTCTTGGTCATTGCCACCCTTGCCGGTATCTTTCAGGCAACCTTTACACTTCCGGGAATGGCTGCCCTTGTCCTAACAATCGGGATGGCAGTGGATGCAAATATCCTTATATTTGAGCGTATCCGCGAAGAATTGCGGGCTGGCAAGAGCTCGGAAAATGCTCTCGAAGGTGGATACGCCAAGGCATTCTCGACCATCATCGATGCAAACATAACCACCCTTATCACAGCTAGTATCTTGATTTGGCTGGGAACCGGGCCTGTTAAAGGATTTGGTATCACACTAGCCATCGGTATCGTAACTTCTGTATTTTGTGCCTTGTTTGTGAGCCGAATGTTTCTAACCATTTTATTAAAATCTGGCGTAAATAATCTGATCAGTTTGCAAAGCATTCAAAAAGCTGATCCCAAAGAGCCAATCGATTTTCATCGTTACCGGAAAGTTGCTTTTCTTACCTCTTGGATCGTAGTTGGAATAGGAATATTCTCTGTATATTCCAAAAAAGACACGATTCTTGGAATCGATTTCCGTGGAGGTGAAGAGTTGGTAGCAGGATTTTCCCAATCGATTGACGCTGGTGATTTGGAAGAATCATTTCAAAGTAACCCGGCACTCGGAGAGGTTCAACATGTGTACCGATCGGAAGTTGGGTCAGGCGAAGGTGCAAGCCGGTTGGTTTTGCAAACTGAGGAAGGTAAGTCCCGTGAAGCTTTGGTACATTTACAAAATCAATACCCCGANGCTGCTTTAGTTGAGGAAGGNTTGAGTAATATTGGNGGNTCNGTAAGCGAGCAAATTAAGAATGATGCGATTCTCTCCGTCTCTGTTGCTCTTTTAGGCATCCTTCTCTATGTGGCACTTAGGTTTGAAATGGGGTATGCGATTGGAGCAGTAGTTGCCACCATCCATGATATTCTTATGACTGTGGGTTTGTTTGTACTCATTGGATACCTTTCCGAAGGGGCCATTTGTTCCGGTCAGTTCACCGCCCCTATGCTTGCCTCGATTTTAATGATCGTTGGGTATTCCATAAACGATACGATCGTCGTTTTTGACCGGATTAGGGAAGAACTCGAACTTAATCCCGTTACAAACCTNAGAAAAATCGTGATTATTGCCATTAACCGCGTTCTTTCCCGCTCCATTCTAACCAGTTTTACNACTCTCTTAGCNGCCACCTCTCTTTGGATATTCGGTGCTGGTATCATAAACGACTTCGCTTTTGTTTTTGTGATTGGTATTTTAACCGGAACTTTTTCTTCCATTTTTATTGCCAGTCCNATTTTTTATTTTTGGCATCGTGGCGATCGTAAACATGTGGAAGATGGAGAGCTTCTTCCCAAGTATGATTGGCAAACCTCCAAATAGGCATCCCTTTTACTTTTCCTTGCGGTTCGGCTTTGAAAAATTGGATCGAACAGCAAGCGGATCAAAAATCCGTTAATCTTTTACAGAGCAAAATAGGAGTCTCCAATTTCCTTGGNAGCTTACTGGTTCAAGCAGGTATCAAAGACCCTGAAATTGCCCAGGATTTCCTAAGCCCCAAACTTAGTCATTTGGATGATCCCTTTGCCATNAAAAATATGGATTTGGCCGTTTCTCGNATTCTCCAAGCTCGGGAGAAGAGAGAGAAAGTATTAGTGGTTGGAGATTATGATGTAGATGGAATTACCTCAACGGTTATGACCAAGCAGGCATTGGATTCACTCGATTTGGTNGTTAAAACAGTAATCCCCAAACGGTTAAGCGAAGGATACGGATTAACGGAAGAAGTCCTTGACCGTGGCCTTACCAATGGTTCATTTGGGTTGGTAATCGCCCTAGATTGTGGCACCAACTCGGTCAGGGAAGCTCATTGGCTGAAAGATAAGGGAATCGATCTGATTGTGGTGGATCACCACCAATTAAAGGCGGAAATTGCCCCCGATGCGATNCTAATTAATCCCCACCTCCAGCAAGAACANGGGGAAGCATGGAGAAACCTTTGCACGGCTGGTTTATGCTTCAAACTGATTCATGCCCTGTTTAAAAAGGTACGAGCATTGGGTCTTGACCGATTTAAAGACTTCACACCCAGAGACTTCNTNCCTCTTTGTGCAATCGGCACACTGGCAGACTTGGTTTCCCTAAAAGGTGAAAGCAGAATATTCACCCACTTTGGAATCAAGCGTCTTTTTATTGACGCACCTCCTGGCTTGCTTGCCCTACTTGAGGAATGTGGACTGGACAAAACGATGGAAACGGAAACAGAGGACATTACTTACAAACTGGCTCCACGAATCAATGCATGCGGTCGATTAAATCAGCCTGAAATCGCGGTTCATTTGCTGTTAGAACAGAACAGTGCAAAATGCAAAGGACTNGCTAANAAACTGACGGAACTTAATGAGAAAAGNAAAGGCATCGAAGCNCAGTTAACAGCTGATGCACTTGGACAGGCAGAAGAGAACTTTGCCGACATGGCAGCCGTCGTTGTNACTGGAGANGGCGATGCNTGGCATCCTGGTGTGGTTGGNATTGTAGCTGGAAAGTTAGCCAATTCTCTGAACAAGCCTTGCCTAGTNCTGGCCAAGTCAACCGATGGAGAGTACTGTGGNTCGGGCCGTGGTGTGCCCGGAATCAATTTGGTAGAAATATTGTCATTATGCCAGGACAAACTCACCCATTGGGGCGGGCACCCAGTTGCTGTGGGGCTTGGTCTGCAGGAAGAAAACTTGGATAGTTTCATTTCTCAATTTCTCGAAACCGTAGATAAAAGCTCGTCGCAATTNGATCAGCACAGTCCCCTGGTCATAAATGCCTTAGTTAAACCGAATGACATAAGTTTCGAACTCTTGGGAGAATTAAATCTTCTTGGCCCATTCGGTCAAGGCAACCCTGAACCTGTGTTGGGAGTTAAAGGTATCGTGCTAGAGTCTGTTCCTAGAATGATTGGAAATGGTGAACACTTTCAATTTTCCTTCCACAATGGAACTGAATATATACGAGGAATTGCATGGAGAATGGGCGATCACATTCCCCCTCCATCCCAAAAACTGGACTTAGCCTTTAAATTAAGGAGGAATTACTGGAATGGGCGATGCTCNCTCCAANTGGTGCTTGAAGACTGGAAATTGAGCGAACTGAAGTAGAACTTTTGGTTTTCAANATTAAGGATCGATGCGTCCNTCCAGATAAGAAATAGCNTGATCAACAGACATTCTTTCCTGCTTGGTAGAATCGCGGTCACGCAAGGTGATCGAACCATCCCCCTCCAAAGTCTCAAAGTCAACCGTAAGTGCAAAAGGAACCCCGGCTTCATCGGCCCGTCGGTATCGACGACCAATCGCACCGGACTGATCATAAGAAACATTCCANTTCCGCTTTAGACGACCGTATAACTCCTGTGCCTTACCGACTAATTCTGGCTTATTTTTAACCAACGGAAAAACAGATGCTTTAATCGGNGCTACCCGGGGATGGAATTTCATAACGGTTCGTTTTTCACCNTCCACTTCGTCAATTTGNTATGCAGCACAAAGAACGGCGAGGAATGTCCGGTCTACCCCAAGACTGGGTTCAATGACATGGGGTAAGTAGCGTTGCTTTGCCCCTTCGTCAAAATATTCCAGGCTTTTACCAGCATGTTCCTGGTGCTGAGTAAGGTCAAAATTTCCTCGGGCTGCAATACCCTCTAATTCATGCTCACCAAATGGAAATTTAAAAGTAATATCGGTACATGCCTGAGCATANTGTGCGAGTTTATTCTTGGGATGTACTTCTTCGCCCAGCATATCAGAAGTTAGCCCNATTGACTCGAACCATTGCTTCCTCGAATCAATCCATTCCCGGTGATAACGGGGCCAATGCTCATCACCTGGTGGTATAAAGTATTCAATCTCCATCTGCTCAAACTCCCTGGAGCGAAAAATGAAGTTTCGGGGAGTGATTTCATTGCGGAATGCCTTACCAATTTGGGCAATCCCAAAAGGGACTTTTACTCGCCCCGTATCAACTATATTTTTAAAGTTCGCAAAGATGCCCTGAGCAGTTTCTGGTCTTAAATAACATTTGGAAGANCCGTCCCTTAGTGCACCCACATGGGTCTCGAACATCATATTGAACTCACGCGGAGGAGTTAATGAACCAGGCTTGCCTGTGGCTGGTGATGGAACAAGAAATTGCTCATCGGCAGAGAGTTCATCGTAGGGTCGAAGATTTAGAGTTTCCAATTCCCCCTGTTTTGCTGCTTTTCTTTTGAGGGATTCTGCCATTTTACAAGCTTCCTCCTCCATCTTTTCCGACTCAANTAAAGCTACCCAGCCTAAAGAGTCCCCATCAACCAAAACTTCGGCCGCAAAAAGTTGGTCGGCCCGGTATCGCATTTTTGATTCCTTGCAATCAACCATGGGATCTGTGAATCCATCAACATGTCCGGACGCCTGCCAAATTCGGGGGTTCATAATTATGCTTGAATCAAGTCCGACCATGTCATCTCGCCTACGAACCATGTCTTCCCACCATGCATCCTTAATATTTTTGCGCAACTCCACCCCAAGAGGACCGTAATCAAAAAATCCATTTAAACCCCCATATATTTCAGAGGATTGGAATACAAAACCACGACGTTTACAGAGGGAAATNATTTCCTCGATTAAGCTATTTTCCTTGGTCATATCAAAGTTATNTANACTACTGATTTGTTTCATTTCCGACAATCCTTTAACTTGGAATGTTTACAGGAAAGTTCAGGTTGACTCGAAGCTACTAAAATTTTTTTATGATCTAAATGGGCACATTCCTAATCAAACATTCGCGAATCTGTATTGGCTTTCTTTTGATCGGAATGTGCTACGCTACTTCTGGTTGTAGTCTTAACCCCTTTTCCAGGAAAATTAATCTGGCTGGAGTTTATACCCATGAACCATCCTCGTACACTCCAGTGGAAACAGGTACTTTTCGTGTAAACTCAGATGAACTGGTAAATCGGCGGGATCATGGGGGAGGAAAAACCACACTATTCTGGGGCTTATTTACCTACACTGATTATTGATTAGCACTGGAATCCTCCTGGATTTCATTGCCCCAAATGAGATCGAACTGATTGTGTAATTAGAATAATTCCATTTGTGCCTTGAGAATATACCAAATATGTTTAAGGATACCTTTTGCATGACATTTTCATTGCCCCAATCCTCTAAGAAAACATTCTCATCTTCTCTCCGAGAGAATGGGTTGCGTCCGACCAAACAAAGGGCTTGCGTATATTGGGTTATTTTAGGGAAAAGAGACCATCCTACTGCAGACGATATTTACGACAGGGTAAGAAAGCACTTACCTGGGACATCATTTGCCACGGTTTATAATTGTTTGGAAACCTTGGTCGGTTGTGGGCTTGTTCGCCAGGTTAACCTGGATCGGTCTCCNACCCGATATTGCCCGAACCTTAGTCCTCATGCCCATTTCAAATGCATCAAATCAGGCAAGATTTATGATGTTCAAATTGATGAAGATACCCTCTCNAGGATGCATTCTCTTGTACCTGAAGGTTTTGAGGCAGAAAACATAGATCTCTGNTTTTCCGGAATACGAAAANCCGTTTCAAATTAATTTCTAAATCTCACACTTTTATACCGTGAATTCTTTAAAAATTGAAAACTTACANGCCTCGATTGAGGATAAAAGCATTCTCCGTGGATTGTCACTGGAAATACCCAAAGGAGAAGTCCATGCAATTATGGGTCCCAATGGNAGTGGAAAGAGCACCCTGGCCAAAGTCCTTGCCGGTCACCCCGATTATCAAGTAACTGCAGGTAGCGCTACTCTCGACGGTCAAAACCTACTCGGACTGGAACCAGATGAAGTATCAAAGCTTGGTTTATTCCTTGCATTCCAATATCCTATGGAAGTTCCTGGGGTGAGTATTGCGAATTTCATTCGGGCGGCCCGAAATGCCCGCTTAAATGAGGGTGAGAAAGTAAAAGCAGTTGATTTTTATAAGGAGCTTTACGATCACATGGATGAACTTGGAATGGATAGAAAATTCACATCCCGTTCTCTCAATGATGGGTTTTCGGGCGGTGAAAAGAAACGCTGTGAGATTTTGCAGATGTCCATGCTTGATCCCTCATATTGCATTTTGGATGAGACTGACAGTGGGTTGGATATTGATGCCCTCCGTGTGGTATCAGAAGGAGTTAATCGGATGCGTAACCCTAACCGGGGAATTCTAGTGATCACACATTACCAAAGACTGCTCGAATACATCGTACCTGATTTTGTGCATGTTATGTCAGAAGGAAAAATCGTCCGCACTGGAACCAAGGAACTCGCCCTAGAACTTGAAGAACGCGGGTATGATTGGATCACACAGGAAGCAATCGCGTAAAAANCCTCACCCCCTCTTTCCATGATTAGTCCATCNCAAGTAGAAGTAGACCGAGAAAAAGGTAATTTTCATTACGACACAGACTATTCCTTTGATGCTGGTGTCGGGTTGTCTGAGGATGTAGTGCGTTATATTTCTGAAGTTAAAAATGAAGATCCATGGTTGCTTGATTTCAGATTAAAAGCACTGGACTCATTCCTCAAGAAACCTATGCCCACTCATTGGGCCACAGATGATCTTAAAAATATCGATTTTGATGTCATCCGTTATTATCTTGCCAAAGGCCAAACACCCAGTCGCACATGGGATGAGGTTCCAGATGATGTAAAGAATACATTTGAAAGGCTTGGTATTCCTGAACAGGAAAGAAAATTTCTAGCTGGAGTAGAAGCACAATTTGACAGTGAGGCTGCATATTCCCGGATGAAAGAGGACCTGGAAAAAGAGGGTGTAATTTTTGTTGGTTCAACCGAAGGGCTAAAGGAACATCCCGAAATATTCCGAAAATGGTTCGGAAAAGTTATTCCGACCTCTGATAATAAATTTTCTGCTCTCAATAGTGCGGTATTTTCCGGTGGCAGTTTTATCTACATTCCCCCTGGAGTTAAGCTTGCCCAACCTCTNCAAGCTTATTTTCGAATTAATGCGGAAAACTTTGGACAATTTGAACGCACTCTCATTATTGCCGATGAAGGTGCGGAAGTCATGTACATGGAGGGATGCACCGCACCAAAATTTGAAACTTCCACTCTGCACAGTGCAGTTGTGGAACTGGTTGCTTTACGGGGTGCGAAAATTCAATATGTAACCGTACAAAACTGGTCAAATAATGTATTTAANCTAGTTACAAAAAGAGCACTCGCCGAAGAAGAAGCAGAAGTTCGTTGGATAGACTGCAACATTGGCTCACGCTTGACCATGAAATATCCCGGTGTCATTCTCCGCGGACGAAAAGCGAAGGGAGAAGTCGTTTCGATCGCATTGGCAAATGATGGTCAGCATCAGGACACGGGAGCAAAAATGGTTCATGCTGCTGACGAAACTANCAGTAATGTCGTGTCCAAATCTATTTCGATTGGTGAAGGAAGAGCATCATATCGTGGATTAGTCCAGATGCCCGGACATTTGAAAGGCTGTAAAAATAATACCGAGTGTGATGCTTTGCTGATAAACAATAACAGCCAGACGGATACTTATCCAGCAATTACCGTGAAAGGAGATGCAAATTCAGTCCAACATGAGGCAAGTGTCTCGAAGGTTAGTGCAGAACAGATTTTTTACATGCAACAACGAGGGTTGGGCGAAGCAGAAGCGATGAGTTTGTGCGTGAATGGATTTGTTAATGATTTAATTCGTGAGTTCCCCATGGAGTATAGTGTTGAATTAAAACGTCTCATTGATCTGGAGATGGAAGGCTCCGTGGGATAACTGACATGAGCCAAGAAATGCTTTCACCCTCTCCATCATCCATGCATTCCTTTTCCTTGAAGCAACCTGAATTCTTTCGTTCATTCGCGGAGAGCAGATCGTGGGAACCTGGATGGCTGGCAGATTATAGAAAAGAATGCTGGGACAAATTTTCTGCCCTCCCTGAGCGCAGGCTCAAAGATGAAAGATGGCGCTTTTCTCCAAGAGCACGCTTCAGGTTGGATGATATTTTGGCAAAGGCAGATGCAAAACATTCACTTACAATTAATGAAACTTCTGAAAGTGAGGAAATCACAGTCGATCTTTTTGACCGTTTAATTCTTGATCAACCACACTCGCTTTCCGCTTTGCCNAAGGTTCAAGGCCCTGACTTAGGTGCGGATGATTATTCCTTACTAACCGGGGCTTTTGCTGAGACTGGTTACTTAATCCGTGCACATAAATCTGCCCGATCTGACACGCCCTTGGTCATTGAACACCATGAACCAGAAAACGGGAAGATTGCTTTCCATCACAGTTTGATTGAATTAGATGCTAATTCTGAAGTTACCCTGATCGAAAAATTCTCACCCAATTGTTCCAAGCCTGGAGGCATGATTGCCAATCTCATCAAGGTTAAGTTAGCGGATGGTGCAAAGCTTAATCGTATCGTGCTTCAGCAATGCTCCAAAAGTGCCACTTTGATTCAAATGGAAAATTTTATCGTTGGTAAAAATGGGTATTTGAATTCTTGCAACTTACATCTGGGCTGTGCTCAGTCGAGGGTTGAATCCAAGGGTGTTTTAAAAGAATCCGGATCACACTTCGAATATGGCTCGGTCTTTTTGGGCAATGATGAGCAACTATTCGACCAGAGAACAATTCAAGTTCACGAAGCACCACATTGTACAAGCAATTTACTCTGCAAAAATGTTTTACGAAACGAGGCAAAATCAATCTTCTCGGGATTGATAAAAGTCGATGAAGAAGCACAACATACCGATGCATATCAGACAAATCGCAATCTCCTGCTCAGTTCTGAAGCAGAAGCAGATTCTCTACCCGGGCTTGAAATTCTAGCAAATGAGGTAANGTGTAGTCATGGGGCGACCACCAGCAGAATTGACCCCCAGGAATTATTTTATCTCCGAAGTCGTGGAATTCCTACTGTAGAAGCAGAAAAGTTAATTGCCTTGGGATTTTTAAGCGAGTCCCTAGACCCTATAGAGCATGAGCAAACCCGAGAATGGGCACTTAATTGCCTTGCTGATTCTTTTGCTGCATAAATAAATATTGATGAGCCAACAAGAAGTAGAACTTTGCAGGGATGTTGTCGCCACCTTGATTCCTCATGGTGAAGAATTCACTCTCGGTCGAGGAGAAAAAGTGACTATCACCCATAAACTGGGAGGAAACTTCACTGTAATGACTCTGCAGGGAATGTACCGTATTGCCGCCCGGGATGCCGATGCACTGGGTGAAAACCTCGAGCAAGCTGCAAAATTACCTGATAATGGAAACGCCAACCCTGCCGGTGTAGATGAAATCAAAGAAAACCTAAAGACAGTNTTTGATCCGGAAATCCCAGTTAATGTGGTNGACTTAGGTCTAATTTACCGCGTTGAAATTGAACAGACAGAAGAACACGGACGGGTTGCTTATATCGACCTTACTTTGACTGCTCCTGGATGTGGCATGGGACCAGTAATTGCAGACGATTGTAAAGGCAAGGTATTGGAACTCCCAGGAATCGACCATGCGGAAGTGGANATCGTCTGGGACCCACCCTGGACGCAGGATATGATTTCAGAAGAAGGGAAAATGGAACTTGGTCTCATTTAAATCTTTCATTCCANACTGTTTATCAATTCAAGATTATGAAAATTGCATTAGGTACNGATCACGCAGGATACGAATACAAAGAGGCGGTTAAAACNCATCTACAATCTCTCGGTCACGAAGTTCAAGATTTTGGTACATTTTCGAATGATTCTGTTGATTATCCCGACTTTGTAAGACCCGCAGCTGAAAGTGTCGCGGAAGGCACCTGTGANCTAGGAGTTGTTTTTGGAGGTAGCGGAAACGGAGAAGCAATGGTCGCAAATAAAGTCAAAGGTGTACGCTGTGCCCTGTGCTGGAGTGAGGAGACCGCCCAGCTTGCCAAGGAACATAACAACGCTAATGTANTGTCCATTGGTCAAAGACAAATCGATCAANATCTTGCNTTNAAAATAATTGATACATGGCTGAATGCCCAGTTTGAAGGCGGTCGGCACATCCGTAGAATCGAGATGCTCGACAAAAAGTAGTAATCCGATATATCCATTCAATTGCATGAGCGAAGATAAAGATAAGGAAAAGAAAACAGGGTCGGTCGCTGAGACCATCCAATCAAAATTTATTGAAGACCGGAAAGTCTTTCTTTGGGGAGAAGTTAGTGATAAGTCCGCCCGGGATATCACAGAAAAGTTTCTTCACTTGGAATCGNCGGACCCAGGTAAGGAAATCACCTTTTATATCAACTCTCCTGGAGGTTCCATCACCGCAGGAATGGCAATTTTTGATACAATGCAATTGATCAGTTCGCCGATTAAAGTTGTGGTTACAGGGATGGCTGCGAGTATGGGTTCGATCCTTCTTTGTGGAGCATCCAAGGGTCGGCGCTTTCTGTATCCGCACTCCCGGGTCCTTATTCACCAACCCTTAATTACTGGCAGAATGGTCGCCGCCGCAGTTGACATTAACATCCAGGCCCAGGAGATGGAAAGATTGAGAGAAGAACTNAATACAATTTTAGCTCGCACTTCTGGTCAACCAATGGAAAAAATCCAACAAGACACCGATCGTGATTTCTATCTGAATGCACAGGAAGCAATCGATTATGGGCTGGCTGATAAGATAATCGACAAGGTCTGATTTATAGAATTCTTATTTCTATTTACCTACTAGGCAACTTACCCATTTCAGAGAAGGGGAGCTTTTCCATCGTTTCCCACGATTTTGGTTTCATTGGACCAACCAGTTTATCTGCTACTAAATCTCGTAAACGATTTAAATCAATGCTTTCAGGACAAACACAGGCCACCACCCGTTGCCCCCATTTTTCATCAGGTTCGCCATAAACCATGCATTGTTCGACCATACCGGTGGCATATAAAATTTGTTCGATAAGAAATGGGTGAACCTTCTCTCCGCCTGTATTAATAATCCGGTCTGTGCGTCCCTTGATGGAAAAGTTTCCTGAATGATCAAGATGTCCGATATCTGGTGTGAGCAACCAACTACCACGGACAAATTTTTTTTCTCCTCGACTAATGCACATGCTGGTAGATTTGATTTCTAAACGACCATTTTCCTCATTGATTCTTATTTCTGCGTGAGGCAAAGGTGTCCCCACCCCTACTCTACCTTGCAAAAATAAATCTGAGTCCAGCAAGGTTACCATACCTGCAGTCTCCGATGAACCATAACAGGCAAAAATATTCAGTTTTTGATCACGACAAGCTTCAACTTGTTGGACATTCATTCCCGCCCCACCTACAAAAATTCCTTTTGCCTTTTTTAAATTGCTTACGCCAAGATTTGACTGCAAAAGAACTTGCAATTGGGAAGGCACTAAGGATATCCAGTGATCATCCATTTTGCCTTCAAGATTCCTCTTGGTTAGATCGCGATAATCGCAAAAGAGAATTTTGCCTCCAGTAGCCCATGCTCTCTCCAACTGCATCCAACCTCCAACATGCCAAAGGGGAAGACAGCAAACACTATTTACTGACCCCCCTCCTATTCGTTCGGTTAATCCATTGACNGCGGCCCTCATGGTTGCGGAAGTATGTTTGACTACCTCGGGACCGCTCGTTGTACCACCAGAAAGAAAGCTTAAGGTCGTTTCCTCCTCATTGGCAAATTCGTGTCGAGGTTTATCCGGGGAAAATTTTACCGCCCCCCCCGATTTTAATAGCTCGAATGCCTGACAGGCATAATGCAGCAAGAAGTCCCCTTTCACACTTCCCGATGATTCCCATTGGGTCACAAGCTTGCTATACGGGTTTGTCATTTTCTCAGGACATCCCATAAGCTCACCAGTCTTTCANAGGAAACCGAAGGACTGNAAAGTATGGGNTGATGGTGCTCAGAAAATTCATGTTCGTTTCCATNAAAACAAGACCTATCCAAGCCAGGAGACTGGCAAGATAATTTTGAAAGCCTGACCAAAGCTTCATAACCGAATGGGCTCTCAAACGAAGTAGAAAAAATCAGCTTACGNTCAGGTTCTGNCCCTAAGCAAATGAGTGTGTTCCAGTCCGGAAATAGGGTTGGTTTAATTACCAAAAATAAGTGGTGGGGAATTGCTCGTATATCCTTGCTTGAAGGCATTCGCAAAATAGCTTCATCCAAGGCAATAGGAACAGGNGCATTTAGNGAGTGTTCAATTAACCATTCATCATCTTTAGGACCTGTAGGTTGCTCGATAAACTGAATGGATGAATATTCACAAAGGGCATCAGACCAACGGAGTAGGTCATCTCGTGAAAAACTCTCATTGGGATCCAAGCGAACTTGAGTATCNACAGGCAACATTTTGAGCCATTCTTTAATTATGGGAATTTCTTGTTCAGTCCGAAGCAGACCTATCTTGCGTTTAACCACCGCATTACTTGCTGGTTTNCTCATTCCCCAAAGNCGAGCAGTTGGTGGCAGTTCTAAATGTTCCGGTTGCTCATCCCAAATCTTTGAATTCATACAACTGATCGCTGGCCTGAGTTGTGNAAAGTTTTGGCTGTCTNCCTCACTCTCAGACCATAACTTTGCCTCTTGTACGGCTTCATTAAAATTTAAATCCGAATGCCCAGGCAAAGGTGCAACTTCACCAAAACTTGTTTTCCCTTCACAATCCTGNCGAAGAACCAGGCTNGTTCTTTCTTTCCAAATCCCCCTTGCTGTNTGCAGGGGAGATAGAAATGACTGCTGGAAAAGCAGGTNTCTTCTTTTGGTTTTCATTAAATATCCTTGAGAATAAAGNTNTATTAGATCATATAAAGCATAGTCGATGGACAACAAAAGCACCAATCATGGATAACAAGTTATTCCTCGAAGCGAATGAGTTTTTCTCCCGTTCTTTACCAAACGGGCTGACATTTGATGATGTTTCCTTGGTTACCCGATATTCGGAAATACTCCCCAGTCAGGTAAAACTGGATACAAAACTCTGCGAGTCCATACACCTTAGCCTCCCCATGGTATCCTCAGATATGGATACAGTAACCGAAGCAGAAATGGCTATCGGAATGGCTTTAAACGGCGGACTGGGGCTAATTCATTACAACATGAGTCAGCGCCAGCAGGTAAAAGAAGTGACTCGTGTAAAACATCATGTACATGGATTAATTCAGGATCCGATTTGCTTTACTGCAGATAAATTGATTGGGGATGTATTGACCACCATCGAGGAGAAAAATTTTCAATTTAGAACATTTCCGATTGTCGATGAAATTGGCAGATTACTCGGACTCCTTCCCGGTAGAGTGGTTAAGGAAAGATACCGAGACCGTAAAGTAACCGAAGGAATGCTCTCCCGGGAGAAAGTTTTTGCGATTCGAGAATCGGAAGTTGGAGATGATCCAATTGCCACAGCTGATACATTTTTCAGCAAGCATATGGGGATTCATAAGTTATTGGTCGTCGATGAAGAGGATAGAATGAGAGGACTCTACACCCTGAGTGATATCGAGCGAATCATGGATGAATCCAGCGACCATTTAAAACCATCAAGAGACTCAAATTTTCGGTTACTTTGTGGAGCCGCTGTATCNGTTCCCCGNGATGATGAGGGAAANATTAAAAGAGACTCTCTGATCGATCATGTGGGNGAGATGCTTGACCAAGGCTTAAACTTGGTAGCTGTATCCACTGCTCATGGACACACAAAAGGAGTNGGAGATGCGGTAAAAGCACTTCGCAAAGCATTTCCNGAGCTACCCATCATGGCAGGGAATGTAACCACTGNAGAAGGNGTTGAATTCCTTGGTAATGCTGGTGCTAATATTATTAAAATCGGACAGGGACCCGGATCGATTTGTACCACTCGGATAGTTGCCGGAGTGGGGACCCCTCAAATGACTGCATTGTTTGCAGCATCCATGTCCAAGAGCAAAGCGGGAGTCACTCTTCTGGCTGATGGAGGAATNAATAAGTCGGGAGATATTGTCAAGGCACTGACCTTAGCTGATGGAGTGATATGCGGAGGTTTGCTTGCCGGTTGCCGGGAGGCACCTGGAGCAATCGTTGAAATTGAGGGCAAGTACTATAAGCAATACCGAGGAATGGGCAGTATGGAAGCAATGCGAGATGGCTCGGCCGCTCGCTACGGGCACAGACAAAAAGATCTGCGAGGCAAAAGTGCACCTGAAGGGATAGAAGCCTTAAAAGAAGTGTCTGGTTCTCTTCGTGAAGTATTGGAAAATCTCGCTGGTGGAATAAGGGCAGGGCTAGGCTATCTTGGTTCAGCTGATCTAACTGATCTTGCAAAAAACGCTCGGTATGTCCGGGTAACACCTGCCGGTCAAAAAGAATCGGCCCCTCACGATGTGGTCGAAATAAAGCGTAGTGATCTTAATCGCTCCTAACTTTTTTCCTCTCTTTTATGAAGCAATCTTTTGAATCTTCTTTGGTTTCAGTAATTGGAATTAGTATGGGTGACGAGGGCAAAGGCCGAGTTGTCCACGAAGTGCTAGAACATGAAAAACATATTCATGGTCGACCCGCTGCCGGAGTAATGAAAGTAAATGGAGGAGCGAATGCTGGGCACACTGCAGCCGGACTCAAACTCAATTTGCTCCCTTCTGGTGTGGGTGATCCTGATGTGGAAACACTCCTGATTGGTTCAGGAGTAGTTGCCGATCCTAGGAAATTTCTATGGGAAGCAAAGCCCTTAGAAAAAAGAGGTTTACAAGTAATCAGTCGATTACTCATCGATCAAAAGTGTCAAATGAGTGACCTCAGCCACCGNTTACTCGATCTTGCTTGGGAAAATTACCGCGTTAATCAACTGGGCATGGAGAGCAGAGGGTCAACGGGCCGGGGAATCAGTCCAGCCTATGGGGACGAGACTGGCCAGTGGCAAATCTATTACCAAAGTTTCCTTGAAGATAAAGAGGCATTCTCACTTGCACTTAAACAGAGATGTCAGCGGGCACTAGACACCATTCGCTGGGTTTGNAAAGTTCAGGAATCNGATTGGTATGATTTTTTTGAAAATCTCTCAAGTGCAGAAACTAGAGCAAATGATGCCTCGATCCAGGATGGTATTTTCCCAAGTGATGAATTTGATTTTAAAAGATTTATGGGAAATNATCCTTTTAGCCTAAATCTTGAGGAATTAACCGAAGTTTACTGGGATGCCGGCAAGGAGCTGCAGGATTGTATAAAGGATGGGCGTGATTTCCTTCTTCGTTCAGCCCAGAAAAAAAGANTGGTAGTAGCAGAATTTGGGCAGGCTTACTGGTTAGACAAAAGGCATGGATTCACTCCAAATGTTACCGCATCACATACAACCAGTGCTGAACTCTTTCACTCTGGCGGAATCCCCCTTCAACCCATTACCGAAATTGGTTGTTGTAAAGCTTATGACACCAAAGTGGGTACCCACCACTTCCTCACAAAAATCGATCATTTATCAGATCCTTGGGGGAAAAAGTTGGCAAAATTGGAATTTGGCACATCCACAGGCAGACAACGAATGGTTGGTTGGTTTGATGCTGTGGAAAAAGGAAATGCCCTTAGGTACGGTGGTTTCGACCAGATCGTGATTAATAAACTCGACGCACTGACTCTGGACAATTCCGTTTCACCCGAACTCAAAATTTGTACGGCATACAGATTACCCGATGGAACTGTAACCAAATTGGTTCCCCGAAATGAAGCTGTACGCCAAAAACTCCAACCAATCTATAAAACGCTTCCGGGATGGACGAAGGAATTAAAGGGATTAACCTCCTTCACGCAACTTCCGGTCGAAGCCAAGAAATACATTGCGGTGATGCTCTTGAGTCTAGTTGATGTAGCATACCCAAATGGGTGGGAAAATGAGCAATTGCCNAGGATTCGATTTATTGGAATTGGACCAGATCCGGGGGAAATTATTTCAGATCTTCCGCCTTCGCATGATTTGCTTACCTCTGCATCGGTTGAATTGTCCGCTGTTTTGTGACCCTACTCCCTCCCCGAATTGAAGNTTTTCGCCAAAAAATATCTTGGCGGGAAATCGAGCAGTCCCCGGACTACTACTCACTCCTGCTCGAATGCTGTATNAAAGAAGACCTCAACTTTAAATCCAAAGGTCCGGCATGGCAAAATGACCTGACTTCATCACTGTGCTCCTTTACAAAAACTGGCATTGCCCAAGTAACAGCCCGGGAATCCTTTGTTTTGTGCGGAATTAAACTACCCAATTTATTGTTTTCTTTTTTCTCCTGTGATGAGCTCGAATTTCAGGGAATGGTAAACGATGGAGATTTATGTAAACCAGGAGATGTACTGGGAATCATTGAAGGAGCGGTACCACAAATCTTAGCTGTTGAAAGAACCCTACTAAATTTCATTCAACGATTATCAGGCGTGGCGACCAAAGCAGCCGAGTTTGTCGATATAGTAGAGCAAGAAAGAGTTGGGTTGCTCGATACTCGCAAGACGACCCCNGGCCTTCGTATATTTGAAAAGTTTGCCACCGCATGTGGGGGTTCCTTTAACCATAGGATGGGGCTATTCGACCGTGTACTCATCAAGGANAACCACCTAGCTGCGGCTGGCNTCAGGGATAACCANACCTTGAGTACTTTTCTCCAAAAAGTTAAATGCAATGCGGGAGATAAAATTGTTGAAGTCGAAATCGATGATATTTCTCTTCTACAAGCCGTAATTGAAGCAAAGGTGGATGCCGTCTTACTGGACAATTTCTCTCCCGTTGAAATTGCCAAAGCCGTAAAATTCAACCAGAATCGAGTAGTGATCGAAGCAAGCGGAGGAATCAATCAAAGTAATTTACAACAATACGCTGAAGCTCATCCGCATTTTATTTCCAGTGGTGCTCCTGTACATCAGGCCAGATGGGTCGACATTGGGTTGGATTGGAATAACTAAATGGCTAAGTACCCCCTAGGTAAAAAGAAAGTANTAAAGCCAAAGGGGAAATTTTCTGCTGTTCGGAAAAAAAGTCCTGATTCCTTTTTGCTAAGTTGCTTGTTACAAGCTTCCCCACATTATGTTTCAGGTAATTATATTGCCGAACGCTTAAAAATGTCTCGTGTCGGTATTTGGTCACGAGTAGACAAATTACGCAAAAGTGGTTTATCAATCGAAGCGAGCCAAAATCGTGGATACCGATTAGCAGGCGAACCAGATTTGCTGATACGCCCCCTTTTGGAAGCATGGTTTAAAGAATGCGATATTGATTATCCTTTTTTTCTTTTAAACAATACCGATAGCACAAATTCTGAAGCGGAGAGATTACTCTCAAGTGGNCAGGAAGCCCCCTTTGTCGTAATCAGTCACCAACAAGNAACTGGCAGGGGAAGAATGGGAAGGAAATGGCATAGCCCGAAAGGTGGTAACCTCTATTTGAGTATCGCACTCAAACCAAATGTAGAATTAGTAAAATTTAGAAATTTTACGCTTTGGCAGGGAATTTCCATTGGTAAATTTCTTAAAAGTCACACCGGAATTGAAAGTCTCTCAGTTAANTGGCCAAATGATCTTGTTTGCGAAAACAAAAAAATTGGAGGTATGCTAACAGAAGCTTCGATCGATTGTGATCAAGTTCGATCGATGGTATTTGGTATTGGTCTTAATGTAAATTCGTCCACTAATCAGTTCCCAAAAGACATTCGAGACTCCTCCGCATCTTTAATGGAGTTATCCGGCACAAAATGGAGAATGCATGAACTTGCAACTAACCTCATCAAAATTTCTATGCATGCGAGTCAGGAATGCCTGGATGGAAAGGTTGACCGTAAGCTTCTAAAAAATTGGGGAGAAATGGATTATCTCAATGGTAAAGAAGTAAAAGTTCAAAACGGAAAAGAAACCTTTTCAGGAACGGCAACGGGGATCGACAAAGCTGGCGAATTAATCATTAAATTAAAGAATGGCCGGAAAAAAATTATTAACGCTGGTGAAGTCAGGTTGACTCGATGAACCAAGATGTTTCTTTTCTTTGCCTCGATCTAGGAAATACCACTTGCCGTGGAGGAATATGGCGGGATGGCAAAATTAATGACGAAAGAACAATTCCGACCACAGACTTTTCTCGGTCTGGCAACGATTGGATGGATGGATGGGGTTATTGCAAAAAAATTTGCTATTGTTCAGTCGTACCCGAGGCGGAACATGCGCTGCATTCCATCTGTGCNAGGAATAAAACATGTACACTCTTTAGTTTGTCTGCAGAAAGCCAGAGGCACTTGCCTATCGCATATCCCAAACCCAGCGAAGTTGGGGCGGATCGGATTGCTAACTCATATGCCGTTTTCAAAAAATATCCTCTTCCCGCAATTGTGATCGATTTGGGTACGGCAACTACCTTTGATGTTATTACTGCAAAAGGGGGCTATGTTGGTGGTGTCATCGTTCCTGGACCACAGGGGATGCTCGATTATCTGGGAAATAAAACCGCCCTGCTCCCCAAAATCATATTAAACCATACAAATCGTACTGTGCCGGCAATTGGCAAAAGTACTGATTTGGCAATAATGAGTGGTTTATGCTATGGATACCTGCCGATGCTGAACGGTATTCTTGAAGAGATTATAATTGAGTTTAAAAAAAAGGGTGAAGTAGTCAGATCGATTGTGCAAACTGGGGGAGAGGCAAAAAACTATTCGATTAGTAAGGCAAATATCCACAACTCGCTTACTTTGGAAGGTCTTGCCTTAGCCTTTATCGACGAGCAAACTCGTTGCTAATTTAAAAAATGAGCTCAGAANCAAAACCCCTCCCAATTGTTGAGGTTATTAATCTTCGCAAAAGGTATGGCTTAGTGCAGGCTCTGAAAGGAATCAGTTTTTCGATTGGGAAGGGAGAAATTGTCGGTTTTCTTGGTCCCAATGGAGCAGGTAAAAGTACTACTCTTCGCATTCTCTCTGGTCTGATACCTGCAGATTCAGGAGAAGCAAAAGTTTGTGGTGTAGATTTNGCTGAGGAAGAGGGTGAAGTCCGCCAACACATCGGATTTTTGGCAGAAAACAACCCATTACCAGAAGATCTTCGTGTTATCGAATACTTAAATTTCCGGGCAAACCTTAAGGGATTAAAGGGTAGCAGGAAACGCGAAAGGATAAGGTTAGCCCTGGATGCCTGTGATTTGGAAAGGCGGGTGTCAGAGCGAAAAATTGGCAACCTTTCAAAGGGTTTTCGGCAACGCGTGGGAATTGCCGATGCGTTACTGGCCGAACCAAGACTGGTAATCTTAGATGAACCCACTATCGGACTCGACCCAAGACAATCTGCAATTACGAGGAAAATGATGGAAAGATTAAGGGGAGAGGTTTCGTTTATTCTTTCCAGCCATATTCTCTCAGAAGTGGAAGCATGTTGCGACCGTATGATTATTCTTAGTCACGGACAAATTGTTGCGGAAGGAACAATGCACGATTTGCAAAATATGTTTATTAACCAGACTGTTTTTGAAATTGTATCCTCAGACAGCAGAATTGATCTGCATCGAGCAATTCGTCAAGTGGATCCAAACTGCGAAATATTGTACGATGACCCTGTTGAGGTTTCGCAGAAATGCAGGTTTGCCTTCTCTACCTCTGAGGGAGAAGCAAAAGCAGAAGAAATATTGCGCTCATTAATTCAAAATAAGTTGTTGAGCATTTCGGAATTTCAAATTTCCCGCCCCGATTTGGAAACAATTTTTCTCCGGGCGACAAAAAAGAATTGGGAAAAGCAAGATTTCTTGGGCAGAGGTAAAAAAAACCGGCTTAAAGCTTCCAACCCATCTGTTTCCAAATCCTAATGAGTGGATACTGGCACATTTTACGGCACGAACTTTTTGGACTTTTTATTTCTCCCGCTACCTATGTCGCAAGTTTTTATTTTTTGGCCCTGTTGGGAATTGGTTTTCGTTTTTTTATCGAAGGCTTTGCACGAACCGACTGGATTCTCCCCCCATTATCATCATTGGTAGTGGGACTTACTTTTGGTGCACCAGCCTTGATCCCATTTTTGACTATGAGATCCTTTGCCGAAGAAAGAAGGTTGGGTACTTTGGAAGCGTTGATGTCTGCACCGGTTGGGTCTTTCGGTTTGGTTCTGGGAAAGTGGTCTGCATCGCTCGTTTTTTTCATGATCATCTGCCTGATGGCACTTTGCTACCCATTACTTTTATGGTATGGATTTCCTGAACAAGCGATGAGCCTTGGTTTTAATCACTTTGAGCATTGGGCGGGTGGCTTCATCTTCTTGACTTCTTTTGGGGCCAGTTTTACCGCCGTTGGAATTTTTTCCAGTTCCCTGACAAAAAATCAAATGGTTGCCGGCATGCTTACTTTCACTCTGCTAACTTTATACCTAGCAGTGATGGCTTTTTCTTTTGGAGATTACAGGGATTTTAGTAATCCTTCAGGGTTGAAAGAATTTATTGATATATGCCTAGGCTCACTCAATCAGGGGTTAAACAAGGCACAACATTTTGCGGTTGGAATTATTGACTTATCAACTTTATTTCATCAAGCGGTACTTACTTTTCTGTTCTTAAGTTTGGCAACCCTAAAGGTGGAACGACTTAAGCATTGAGCAATGGACTTTAAAAACGCTAAAAGAAATCGTAAGCTTGATCATTGGGTTGTGGTTACCCTCCTATTTACTTTGTGTTTTGGTCTGAATTTTTTGATATCAAAAATCGATGCACAGCTCGANATCTCTCCAGATAAAAAGTACAGTTTATCCAGAGAAAGCATGGCACTCCTGAACCGGATGGAACAGCCTGTTGATTTTATAATNACAATNCCGGAAAAATCAGGGATGCCCAAGATAATGCAGANATTNATGCACGATCTTGAACTCCTGTTCGATGCCCTGGAGAGAGCTGACTCCCCCTTTCCGGTGAGGGTTCACCGGGTTGATGTNTTGGCACCTCGCAAAAATGAGGATATTCTCGATAAATATAAAATTGCTCAACCTAACTTGCTGATCGCAGCNTCCCCTCAAAATGGCACGCGAGTAATTTTCCGCTACAAGGAAGAAAATGGGGTCAACCCATATAGCTCCAATCAAGCTTTCAGGTCTGCTGAATCATTGGCTAGGCAGGCGATTTGGGAGGCAGGGTTTTATTCCGACTGGAAAGAGATGAAGAATGGTATTTTGGAACCAGGGAAATTCAGGGGTGAGGAAACACTGCTCAAGTCTATTCTTGAACTATCGATACCCTCAAGGGGTCGCAAGGTAGTTTATTTCACCCGTGGGCACGGCGAAGCAAGCCCTGAAGACTTGGACCCCAGGGATGGTAATTCTGTATTTAGAGGATTAATTGAAGACCGAAATATCGGAGTATCCACTCTTGACATGGGAACCCTCGAGAGAATGCCAGACGATGCACTGGCCATCGTAATTTCTGGCCCGAAAGCAATTTTTCAGGACAAAGAAGTGGCCATGATCCGAAATTTTTTAAACCGAGGCAAAGGCACTTTGCTACTTGCCCTTGATCCAGTGGAAGAAATTGCTCTGACAGACCGTCCAGCATTAGGCCTGAGGCTGTTGCTTAAAGAATGGGGTATACGATGTCATGACATGTTAATCTTTGACCCCAAAAGAGAGAATTTTGACTTATTCTCCGGATCTTACTTTTTAAGGACTTATCAGAGGGAAAGCACTCACCCGCTTGTTAAAAACCTGATGAACGAAGGCTTTTCAATCCTCGCAGATAGATGCAGACCTGTTGAAGTAGACACAAAACAGAATTCTGCATTTATTGGTCAGGAGTTGATTTTTTCCTCGCGTGATTCTTGGGCACTTTCCAGTTGGACGGNACGTAACATCCCCCCGGACAAAAACCCTCTTCTCGACTTGGCTGGACCGGTACCAGTAGTTGCTGTATCTGTTCCCANTCCTAGGTTAGCTGCTCAGTCTGGACTTGCATCAGCTGGAAAATTGATAGTCCTAGGGTCGTCAAAAATATTATCGAATGAAAAACTCAGATCGGGTGCGGGGAATCAGGCACTTGCCAGAAATATAATCTACTGGATGAATGAAAATGATGATATGCTAAATGTACCTCCAAGAATTTTACAATCTTACAGTATTTCGATGTCGGACGAGCAGTTTGATCAAGTTTTTTACTATTTTGCCAGTGTCCCTGCGATGGTTTTATTTCTAGGAATTTTTGTAAGCTGGTTACGGAAAGAGCTCTGACATGATTGTAAAAAACCGTACACTGCTNCTTTTAGCCGCCAATGTTTTACTGGCCATGTTTATCATTCTTAACATGGACGAAGATGATCAGGTGGGGAATATAAATTCTCAATTTTCTGAGATGATTGTAAATATGACAGAAATTGAGTTTTTACAGCCTTCAANNGGACAAAGAATTGCCTTAAGGAAAGCTCAAAATGATTGGAACATCACACATCCAATTTCTTGGCCGGTTGAGCCTATTTCTATGGCAAATCTTGTTTCAAAGATTTCTCACTTAAATCCGACCTTCATTGGCCCTTTGAGCGACCTTGATGAAAAAGGGGAAATACCCCAGGATTATGGATTTGACGAAAACTCTTCCTCCTTATGCCTAACTAGCAATAATTCAGAAATAAAGATCTCACTCGGTAGCCTAACTCGCGACCTAGCAGGAAGATACATTTTAATAAAAGATGGAAAGGGTCAAACCATTTGGCGTGGTCCTCGTCAAATTGATGAACTGGTAAACCGACCAATCAATGAGTGGGCNAAATTAACATTTTTTGATGTCCCNCTCTATGGAATTGACGAATTCGAGGTTAATGAAATTAAAAACGATAAAACCAGAATCACCACATCTTTGAGTAAACAAAATGAACATTGGTATTTTTCCCAGCCCTCAACTAGTCCAGCTAATGATGAGGAAGTCTCCTCATTACTCCATCGCTTAGTATCTGAAAAATTAACTGGTTTCACCGAACCCAATTCTGACTATAACAGCACCCAATTTTTAAGTTTTACCGCTCGTTCAATGGGCAAAAAGCATAGCCTTTCTTTCCATCGAAACATTCAATCGGATGACACAAAAGTTTTAGTCAAAANAAGCAATAATCCACAAACCTTCCACATTTCTTCCGAATTCGTAGAAAACTTCATTAATCTGGCCAATCGGTTGAGAGAAAAAAGGCTTTTTTCTCTTGAAATTGCTAAAGTAAGACGGATCAAGATTATTGACCACAACCGATCCCTCNCCCTTCGAAAGAATGATCAGAACGCCTGGCTTGGATTGGAGGACAACGGCACTAACACTTTTTCTTTTCTTTCAGATACCGATGCAGTCCGACAATTTATTCATAATTTGAACGCTATCGAGGTAACCAATTTCCTTCATTTTAATCCATCCCCACTAATATTAAATCAACAAGGTCTTGATCGTCCTCGATTTTCTCTTGAAATCGAACAGGAAGATAGCACTCGCACCTCTTTGTTTATCAACAAATCAAATACTGAAACTTCACTCTGGAATACATATTTTACCGAACAGGCACTGATTTGTTTAGTTAATTCGAGGTGGGATCAACTGCTATCCGTAAAAGCCATTGATTTTAAAGACCGCAGGCTTTTGCCCACCCAGTTTGAATCTAGCCAAGTTGTCCTGAAATCATTAAATGATAACAAAGTNTTATNTACTTTCACCCAAGCATCAATGGGGGAAGCATATGAGAGGCTCATTGGTTTCAAGGCAGATTCATTTATCGACCTCTCTTACAATAATGAAGGAACCTGGGTGGGAGGTGATTGGCTGCCATGGAAGTACTCTCTTCGTTTTGAAAGTTTTGAAGTTAATCAAGCAAACTCGATATTATTTAATCTTACCGACCGAGTAGGGGGAACGAAATGGTTTGCCGGTTCAGAGGAACTCGGATTGGTCTGCAACTTGCCCATCTCCATAATTGACGAACTGGCAAAAGGAATAATATCAGAGAACACCGACCCCTGAAATCCCTGCTTCTCCATGAAGCCCGTTAGCACATACCTATCCCTATCCCAAGCAGGAAATAAGGTTCGCTTGCTTCTTTTGATATGCTTACTCGCACAAGTCTTTTATTTTTCAATTAAGGAATTTAAGNTTCCCTTGCCTGCAAAATTGATAGAGGTCTCGATAGCTTCGATCATTTCTGAAGGCATTCGAGTCGAGATCAATCAACCATATATTGTTGGACTATCGAAAATTGAATTCGAGGGACTACTAATAAAGAGCAAGGAAACAATCCTCCTTCAAGCACAAGACCTTTCGCTTTCTCTACGCCCAGCATGGCCGTCTAAAGACCCTCTCGCCTTGATCAATCAGATTGAAGTTTCCTCTGCAACTTTTTTGCCTGACCAAAGAGATAAAAATCATTGGGGAGTTTCAGAATTCTCCTTAAACCATCATTATCATGACAATTCTTTATTTTTAAAAACTTCTCTTGAACTCGGAGAGATTCGGACGGAATTAAACTTCGAAGTCCAAAACATAGATCAATTGCATAAAAACAAGTGGGGTAAAAAGAGGACAGAGGAACATAACTTGGAGGATTTAACCGAATCTTTAATTTCGATGAAAGAATCTGCTCAATTATGGACTGAATCCTTCCCTCCCATTCATACAAATTTTCAAGGACTAATTAATCATAATGGTGGTAAAATTTACATATCTCAGAAAGAATCTTTGGGCAAAAANACACAAAAGATAGAAGATTTCNTGACTGTANTTTCCTGGGATTTCCAANCTGATAACCATGNCCTAATAAATTATAAATTTCAAAGCCAGGCTGAGANATTAATGCTAAACACTAAATCNTCAAACATAGCTTTTTCCTATCCCCTCATCCGAGGAAGCGGTATCGGCAATATAGCCAGATTAAACCTTCTATCTGCAAATTCATCTTTTACATACAAAAATTTGTCACTTTCAGGAGTAATTTCCGGAAACCTCCCACCCGTGGATTTCAACCTTAATCAAGATATATCTAAGCACAAAGTTCATGTTTATTCGGATACAAATGGGACAAAAATTTCCCTGCATGCTGAAAAAGATACAGGTGGTTGGAAGGCAAATGGATTAATCAAGTTAGTTCCCCGACTGCATGACATTCATGCACAACTACCTCAGGGAAATTTAAGAATGATTGATGGTAAAGAATTGTATATAAGTCTCTTGTCCAACCCTACTCCAACCCGAGTAGATTCACCCATTCAATTTTTTGTAAGTGCCGATCATTTTTCAGCTCTTCAAACACCGCCAGGCAAATTTCAATTCACTGGTGAGATCAAGCAAGATTTCAGTATCTTCATTAATGATGCTTATGGAAAACTAGGCCAAAGCGAGGTCACTGGTACCTATTATCAAAAGTGGAATCCAGCAAAATACAGATTTTTATTAAACGGTAGTTGTTATCCGCCCGATATTGATAACTGGCTTGGAATATGGTGGCCTCCTCTGTGGCAGGATTTTACTTTTTCTACAACCATTCCAGTTGGTGATTTCTCAGTCGAAGGAATTTGGGCGGGGCAATCCGGTAATTCCGTAACGATTGGCCAGGTAAAAACAAATGATGTAACTTTTAGAAATTTCCCCTTCGACAGCGGCTTAGTAGACATTCGTGTTGATCACCAAGCAACTCAATTAAGTGGGAAAAAAATGAGGCACCAATATGGTTCTCTTGATGGAAGTTTGCTGTTTCCTAGATCATTAAACAACAGCAACCTTTTTCTCAGCTTTTCTCTTAATGGGGATTTTCCCGTAAATGAGGCAAAAGGAATACTCGGCAAAGAAGTTGAAGAATCATTGAGCGAATTAAATGTAACTTCTATTTACTGCGAGGCTGACGGGGAAATTTTTAAAGAAAATGAAATTGAATCTGTCGATAATAATTTAACATGGTATGATTTGTACTTATCTGCAGATGAGCCTTTTTCCTATGCGGGAATAGATGTCGAATATGTTCGGGGAAAAATCTCCAGTTTGAATGGACTGACGACAGCTAAATTCGACGATTTTGGCTTGGCTGAAGGTCAAGGCAAACTCAGTTTTGCCGAAACTTCACCCTTCTCCGACCGCATTTCTATTACCATGGACCTTAAAAATGCAAGCCGTCAAAAACTATTCGAGAACTTATCCAATTCATCTCAATGGGAGAAACACACTTCACCACAAAATGTTGATCAACTCAGTGGGGATTCAGTATCCAAGCAGGAGGCAGCTGGAAAAATCAATCTTTCCATGCAAGTCGAGGGACCCAGTTCCGACCCAAAATACTTTGAGGGAACTGGTAATTTGGTATTACATGATGTGGATATTGGCTCTATTCATTTACTTGGGGGAATCAGAAATAAACTCGGAGCATTTAATCTCCCCCTACCCTCCGATGCACTAAATTTTAATAAATTAGTAGTTCCTTTTGCTCTCGAACATGATCGAGTCATTTTTGATCGAGCTAATCTTTCTGGTCCTCTTTCTAAATTTGAGGCATTTGGAGAAGTAAATTGGGTTAAACAAGAAGTAGACCTGCTCGCAGATTTCAAATTAGCTGGAAACCTAAATATACCTGTCCTAAAGCAAATTGTTAATTTGGCAGACCCTTTATCAAAACTAAGTAAATTAAAAATTCAAGGAGATTGGGAAAACCCTGATTGGTCCATTTACTTAGGTGCACGGGCTTTAAATCCCTAAGTTTTTTTATGATTTGGAAAATTCATTCAAAACAAGCGTTGCATGATAGGGCAAATCAGCTTTGATAGTAGAAAATGATAATCTTCAACTAGGGAGGACCATAGATTGGACTTAAGCGAACTTAAAGGTATTGTATCAATAATGCAGAAATCAGATCTCACTGAACTTGAGATCGAACTAAAGGATTTAAAATTACGGATGGCCCGACCTGGTTCCGGATCCACATCCTCCAGAGAAGTGGTTGTGCATTCGCAACCGATACCCTCACCTGTATCTTCTCCTCCACCATCTCAATCTCCTGAAACGGCATCTCCAAAAAAGAACGATTCAAAGACTTTTGATTCTCCAATGGTAGGAACCTTTTACCGGCGCCCATCACCCGAAGATCCTGAATTTGTAAAGGTTGGGGATAAGGTCAAAAAGGGGGATACTCTCTGCATTATTGAAGCCATGAAAGTCATGAATGAGATTCAAGCTGACTTTACGGGGGAGATTGTAGAAAACCTTGCTGAAGATGGTTCAAGCGTAGAGTTTGGCCAACCCCTTTTCACGATCCGTCCATCTTAATACAAGCATGATTCGTAAGATCCTCATCGCAAACAGGGGAGAGATAGCCCTGAGAATTGTCAGGGCTTGTCGAGAGCTTGGTATCCAAACTCTTGCAGTATACTCAGAAGCAGATGAACAGTCCCTCCATGTGCAATTAGCAGACGAGGCAATCTGTATTGGACCGGCAGCCGGTGCCGAAAGTTACCTCCGAGCTGATAGAATTTTAAGTGCTGCTGAGATTGCAGATGTTGATGCAATCCACCCAGGATATGGCTTCCTATCGGAAAACGCAGAATTTGCAGAGCAGTGTGCTTCTTGTAACATAAACTTTATTGGGCCAAAGCCTGAAACCATTGGTAAAATGGGAGACAAGGCAATGGCACGAGAAACCGTCAGCAAGGCAGGTGTACCAATTATCCCTGGAAGTGATGGCCCAATTGAGAATGAAAAATCCGCAATCAAAGTTGCTCAAAAGATAGGTTTTCCCGTCATAATCAAGGCCGTTGCCGGAGGGGGTGGTCGGGGTATGCGCATTGCTCATAATGCGGTCAGCTTTGCCAAAGAATTCCAATCCGCCAGACTAGAGGCCACTAAGGCATTCGGAAATGGTGCCCTATATGTCGAAAAGTATTTAGAAAACCCAAGACATATTGAATTTCAAGTATTAGCGGATAAACACGGTAATGTAATTCATCTGGGAGAGCGGGACTGCTCGGTACAAAGGAGACACCAAAAGGTCATCGAGGAAGCACCCTCCCCTTTTCTTGACAAGAACCTTAGGGCACGCATGGGCAAAGCTGCAATCAAGGCAACGCAAGCAGCTGATTATGTAAACGCCGGCACCATTGAGTTTCTCGTAGATGCCAAGGGCAATTTCTATTTCATTGAGATGAATACCCGGATTCAGGTCGAACACGCGGTGACGGAAGAAGTGACTGGAATTGACCTGATTAAAGAACAAATCAATATTGCCTCTGGTAACCGGCTCAGCATTTCGCAAAAGGAAATTTCATTCAACAAACATGCGATCGAGTGTCGAATTTGTGCTGAAAACCCTTCCAATGGATTCGCACCTTCGCCTGGTACTATTGGGTTATATTATGCACCTGGCGGTCACGGTGTTCGAGTAGACTCTCATGTTTATGGTGGATATACCGTATCTCCCTATTACGACAGTATGATCGCCAAGCTGGTAACTTACGGCAAAACTCGTAAAATTGCATTAGACCGAATGTACAGAGCATTGAGTGAATATTTAATCCGAGGAATCGACACTAATATTGAGTTTCTCAAAGCGATTGTACTGGACCCTGGATTTCGTCAGGGAGAAGCAACCACTTCGTATGTTGAAGAATTTTTATCCCGTGCACCCAAAGATGTTTTCAAAAAAACTCACTAGGAGAGTATAACAAATGACCAAAAAGAAAACCAATTCCGAATCCGATGAAAGTATTCCTACCTTCTCTGAAGAGAGTGGAAGCCTCGGAACCATCCGTATTAATCACAGTGTAGTTGCTGGGATCGTTCGACTTGCAACCCAGTCGGTCAAAGGTGTGATCAATGTGGGAGGGGCTGGTGTAGTTGAGGGACTTACTGATTTCTTTGCCAAAAAAGAATCAGAACGCGGAGTTTCTGTGAGCGAAAATGAAGATGGAACTTACAAGATTGAAGTACGGGTTGTACTTAGATTTGGAGTAGACCTGGCTAAAACGGGGGGCATGATTCAGGAAGCTATCCGTGACCAGATTTTGTCCATGACCGGAAATCATGCATCTGTGATCGATGTTGTTATTGATGACATCAAGCAGGAAAGCTTAGACCGTGACGATGAGGAGGATCCGTGGTCTGGCCAAGACTCTGAATAAAAGCTATCATGTTTGTACAATTTCAAGACTACCTCGGTCTTGACCCCAGAGAGGCTGTATTATCTCCTGTTTTTTGGTACTCTTTGCTATCGGTCCTATTTCTGCTCATTCTTTGGGGAATCATTAAAAAAACTCGGTCTGAACTTGTTTCGGTTTTTTGCGATGAGGAAGGTGCGGTGCAAATTACTCCACTAGCATTGCGTGAACTTGTACGTAAGTCCTGTGCTACGATTCCTGGTGTCCACTCCCCATCAACCAAGATTTTTAAAAAATCTGGTGAAGTAAGATTACTGGTCAAACTGCATGTCGAACAAGATTGCAAAGTCAAAGCAATCAGGTCTCAGCTTCGCGAAAAATTAGAAGTTGTCATGGTCAATAATTTAAATTTCGCCAATTTCTCTGGAGTCGATGTAATCATAAAAGGTTTCCAGGACTCCAAGTAACTAAATTTGACGACTTACACTTAGTTTAGCTGGCAAATTATTTTTTTGGGGATTTCCCTCGCAACGCAGGTAAACCAATTTCGATCGGTATTTTGTTGTCCCGAAGTAAAGCATACCACCCATTGTCAGTACGACATGACCAGTTTGTACCTTTGATTAAAGCACTGCCCATCGGTTTTTTGAGAAGAGGTGAAAAACCGCCGGAAAGAACTTCACCAGCTAAATTGGACTGAGGGTCCATTATCTGACATCCTTCGCGTGGTATTCTCCGGTCATCGGCAAGATAATGAACAACACGATGCGTTGGTTGCTTTGTTTTTTCCTCAAACAAGGCATCTCGACCAACAAAATTTGTTTTATCCCAACCAATGGCCCAAGACAGTCCCGCTTGAACTGGGGAAATATTGAGCGATAATTCATGTCCATACAAAGGAAAACCTGCCTCTAAACGCAAACTGTCCCGAGCGGCCAACCCTATCCAGGGAACACTGCATACCTGGGAATTCTCAAAAGCATCGACCCAATTAACGAGCTCTTTTTGGGAACAATAAATTTCAAACCCATCCTCTCCAGTATAACCTGTTCGCGACAAAATTGATGAATTACCCATCCAATTTCCTTCACAAAAATGCATTTTGGGGAGTGATGATAATCCTTCACCAATGATAGATGATAATATAGTTTCTGCGGATGGTCCCTGAATAGCAAGTTGACCAAATTTCGAAGAGAGATTCTTAACCTCACAATCAAAACCAACTGAACGGTCTAACAAAGCTTCATAATCAGTCTGAGTATTTGCAGCATTTACACACAGCAGGAACTTATCTGTCTCGCGGCGATAAACAATCAAATCGTCCACAGTGCCTCCGTTCTCCATGCAAAGTAAAGAGTACTGAGCCTGTCCTATGTTACATCTTCTGAGGTCATTGGTTAATGCGAAATTCAAAAATTCTTCCGCTTGTGCACCTGTCACATCAATTTCTCCCATATGGGAAACATCAAATAACCCCACGGATTGACGAACGGCCAGATGCTCGTTTAATGAACTTCCGTATGAAACAGGCATATTCCAACCCGCAAAAGAAGTAAATTTTGCCCCGCGGATTTCATGATGGTCATGCAAAGTAAGTTTTTTTATTCCAGACATTTTCAAAGCTTGCCAAAATTGGTGGATAGGTTGTTTCTAGTAAAGGGATGAGCCCAAGCTCTGTCAAAGTACAAGAATTCATTTTGAATGGTTAGCCAATTAGTTATTGCCGTTGTTTTAACTATTGGTGTTTCCGCCCTCTGTTCCATACTTGAGGCAATGGTTCTTAGTGTAACAACCGCTGAAATAGAAAATTTCAAAAAAAAATCACCCAAAAGAGGTGTTTTGATTGAAAAATACCGAAACGAGATTGATGAAACAAGCTCCGCAATTCTTAGCTTAAACACGATTGCCAATACCCTCGGAGCAACTTTGGCAGGCGGATTAGCCGAAAAAGCATTTGGTGATGGCAGTAATTCAATTTTGTGGTTTGCCGGAGGAATGACTTTAGGAATTTTATTTTTTTCGGAGATTTTGCCAAAGAATTTAACCGTAATTTACAGGTCAGACATGCTGGGACTACTTGTGCCCCCTCTCATCGTGGTTCGCTTTTTGATGTCTCCATTTTCCAAAGTTTGCAAATTCACCATGCGAGCAATGGTCCCGATTAAAGAAAAATCAAATGAGGAGGATGAGGAAGAAATCATTTTACTTGCCCGCAAAGGAGCAAAAGAGGGAACGTTGTCTGCAGATGAAAGTGATTGGGTAACAAACGCCTTAAGGCTTGATGGAGTAAAAGTTAGTGAAATTATGACTCCTCGCACGGTGATGTTAGCCTTGGATGAAAATCTTTGTGTTGAAAAAGTCTTCGATCAATATTCAAATGTTCCCTTTGCCCGCATTCCGGTTTATTCGGATAATATTGATCATATCACAGGAGTGGTTCGCAGAAGGGACTTGCATAATGCAATGGTGGAGGAGAAGTCCCATATTAAGCTTAAAGACTTGGCCTTAAATCCATTATTCGTACCAGAAAATGCGAGTGCTGACAAAGCACTCCGTCTCCTACTCGCCGAACATTCCCAACTCTCCGTAGCCGTGGATGAGTTTGGTTCAGTCGCTGGAGTGTTAGCCATGGAAGATATTATTGAAAGTATCCTAGGCAAAGAAATTTTTGAACACGATGATCTGGCAGTTGATATGCGCGAATTGGCTAAGCGTAGACACAACCTGCAATCTCCTGAATCCCCCGATTCAACTTTCAACTAAAACCTTAAAACTATGGAGATTTTTTCTACGGCATGGGTGCACGACTTGAGTCCCTTTCTTTGGAAATTCCCCCCGTCCTGGGAGAACTGGGGGCCCGGTGGCTTAAGATGGTACGGAATCTCTTATCTAGCAGGGTTTATTACAGCCTATAGTTTATTACTTTGTGCCTATAAAAAAAATAGAAGTCCATACGATAAGGAACAAATCTTAAACCTTATGACCTTTCAAATCATTGGGGTTTTACTGGGGGGTAGAATCGGATTTGCATTACTCTACCGAACAGAAGAACTGATTAATGACCCATTTATGATTTTTTATGTCTGGCAAGGAGGAATGGCCAGCCATGGCGGATTTATTGGAGTCATCCTGGCAACCTTGTGGTATGCTAAAAAGTCTCACCAGTCTTTTTGGCCCATTGCTGATTTAATAGCCAGCGTAGTACCGCCTGGGTTATTTTTTGGAAGAATTGCAAATTTCATAAATGGCGAGCTTTGGGGAAGAAAAACAGATATTTCCTGGGGCGTTTTGTTTCCTCAGGCACCAGACTTTGCTCTGGGCATTGCCCGTCATCCTTCTCAAATATATGCTGCATTACTCGAGGGTCTTATTGTTTTTATTTATGTTCAATTCAGGTTTTGGAAATCTAATATTTGCCAAAATACACCGGGCAGATTGGGAGGAGAATTCCTCGTAATCTACGCTTTCGCTAGAATTATTGGTGAATTCTTCCGTGAACCCGATGCCTCTTTGATCATTGGAATGTCTCGCGGTCAATTTTACTCGATTTTTCTTATCTTGGGAGGGGTTTTGGTCATTTTTCTTGCTCAAAAAAGAAAATCTCATGCCCTTTAATTGACCTTTTTACTAAAAGTTTTTCCCAACTTATTCACAATGTGAATGGTTTGTCTTTGACAGATAAAGGAAATCCGAAACAAATCATATGCATCCTTTTGATTTAAAAAATGATCAGCAATCTCTTCGGTTTTCTATCCAATGACATTGGAATTGATCTTGGCACTGCCAACACCTTGGTATTTGTCAAGGATCGCGGAATTGTACTTCGTGAACCAAGTGTGGTTGCCCGCTATAAAACGAGCAAGAAAGTATGTGCAGTCGGATCTGAGGCTAAACGTATGCTCGGTCGGACTCCTGGAACTATCGAAGCACTCCGTCCGATGAAAGATGGGGTCATTGCGGACTTTGAAATATCAGAGGCTATGCTCAGGTATTTTATAGAGAAAGTTGATAAAAGAAAATTGGTTCCACCAAGGGTTGTGATTGCTGTACCATCTGGAATAACTGCTGTGGAAAAACGTGCAGTCAAAGACTCGGCAATTAGGGCAGGTGCCCGAGAAGTTTTATTACTTGGTGAACCCATGGCTGCATCGATTGGAGCAGGGCTCCCTATTCACGACGAATATGCAAATATGATTGTTGATATCGGAGGAGGAACAACTGAGGTTGCAATTATTTCCATTTCTGGAGTTTCCTTTCAAAGAAGTATACGGGTGGGTGGGGATGAACTTGATGAAGCCATCGTGGCCTACATGAAACGGGCATATGGATTGCTAATTGGGGAAAGAACGGCTGAAGAAATTAAATTTTCTATTGGTTCTGCTTCACCCTTGGAATCAGGTGAGCTAAGCATGGATGTTCGTGGCAGGGACTCTACTGCTGGTTTACCCAAAACAATCCATATCACCTCTCAGGAAATCAGGGAGGAAGCACTTAAGGAGGTTGTGCAGCAAATTGTAGAGCTTGTTAAAAATGCTCTCGATCGATGCCAACCGGAGCACTCCGCAGATTTAATTGACCGAGGAGTGGTGCTTGCAGGAGGAGGAGCACTTATCCGCGGACTTGACCAAGTAATTAGTGATGCGACTGGACTGACTGTAATCCAGGCAGAAGACCCTTTGAGCTGTGTAGCTAATGGTACAGGTGAGTTTCTAAACTTGCTCGATTCTTTAAGTCGCGAGCAAATCGATCGTCTGGTAACCCAGTAACTCTTTTCCTTTTGGCCGCTCCGCAGGACAGGCCCAAGTTCGGACCCTACCTAGCATTAGGTGCCTTTTTTTTGCTTTTTATTGCCCTGCCCTCTGGATGGAAAACAATCACCCAATCCACTTTTGATGAATTTCAAGCCCCCCTTTGGGAAATAACTTCAAGAATAACTGACCTTACAGATTATTGGGGACACCAATCCGATTCGAAAAAAACCCTGATCGCCAAAAACCGTGACCTTTCCCGAATCAAAGCGGACTGGAAACTACAGGAAAACCTGCGGGAAAAATGGGAAAAGGAAATGGCTAAACTCAATGATCTACATGCACAGGTCGAAGCATTGGAAAAAAAGATAGGCCTTGATTCAGAAAGGCCATACCGTCCCGTGCTTGCTCGGGTTACCCACCGAAATCTTAGTGCATGGTGGCAAGAGCTCTTCTTAAGAAAAGGAACGACTCAAAAAATTCGTCCAGGTTTTGGAGTTATTTATGCTGGTGGTATTTTGGGACGAATCCATCAAGTTGGGAGCAACTCATCCAAAGTTGAACTCGCAACCAATACGAATTTCCGGATTGTTGCCCATTTCCAGGGCGATAAAAGACCCGTTACTTTTCAAGGAACAGGCGTATTATTAGGAGGGCAACCAATGGGTGCTGTGCTCGATGTGCCCCATGACATTCAAATCAGAGGAAACGAGGGTCTACTCTTAGAAACTTCTTCTCTTGGCGGCACCTTTCCTGGCGGTTTACCAATAGGAATCGTTCACTCTCTTGAAGAAAGTGGGGATGGTCTGTTCAAGACTGGCAGAGTATTCCTGCCCAAAGATCTTGCCCAAGTTTCTGAGGTTACCGTTCTTTGCTCGTTAAAAAAGCCAGCAGAAAGCAAGTGAAGTCTCTCAATCGTTTATTTATCATTATCACCACTTCAAATTTTATTTTGATTGGATGCATTGCTCTGCTCAATTCCATACTTGGTCCCTGGGGAGTTTTTCTCTACCTCAGCGGACTCTTTTTTCTTCCTCATTATCAATTACTTGATGCCTATCGTTCTTTGCTTTCCCTTCTATTAACCGGTTTTTTAATCGATCACTTGTTTAATTACCCTTTGGGTTTTCACGCTTTTTTGCTTGGATTAATTTTTCATGTTTCCCGCGAGTTTTTTCACCTAGGAAAACAAAGCCCCAAACAAATTTTCGTATACCAAGGGTTCGCAAATTTTATACTCGCTTTGCTTTGGTTTCTTTTTGGCCTTTTTGCAAATTCAGATACATCAAGTTGGACAATTTTCAGATTCCTGAGTGATCTTTTATTTTCTACAGTCTTTCTGATTCCGCTTTCTTTTTGGTATGTAAAGTTCTGCGATACCCTTTTACATCACATTGAGCCATCATTGTTACGCATTTCTGCCCAATCTAAATGAAGTTTTTTGAGAAGTATTTTCCAGAAGCTCGAAGGTTTAGGGTATTTGCATGGTTTTATTTAATTCTCTTTACCACGCTATTCGGATTTCTTTTCTTCAGGCAAGTTTGGGAGCGTGAAGATTATGTTGAAAAAGAGAGAAAACAAGGGCAGCGTCGGATTCTAAGACCCGGAGCAAGGGGAGATGTCATCGATCGTAATCAAAACCTACTTATTGGAAACCGGGCTCATTATTCTGCAAATCTTCATCTTGAACTTCTCAACCGCGAAATTTGGGAAAAAAAAATAAAACTACGCAGAATTTCATACTCACTCAAAGATCGTATCAATCGTTTGGATACAGTGAAGTTAGAGGATCTCTTGGCTCTTTGTTTTGAAAATGACCATGTCATAAAACGAAAAGTCAAAATCACTGGAAAGGCTTTATCCGGGACACAAAAAGTTGCATTATGGCTTGGCAAACAGCGAGTAAATGTCAGCCAAAAAGCAGACTCATGGTCTGCACAGATTGCAGGATATCCAGAGAGTAATATACCTCCTATCCGGGCGGACGGAGTGAAAAGAGAAATTTCTGTTCATATTTCCGGCCTTTTTTCTTTATCTTTTAAACTCGACTCAAAGGGGCACCCAATACCTATAAATAAAGAAATTGGAGCAAGAGACGGTTGGTTGGACATGCTGTTTGAAGATAAGACAACCATGGATTTAAACTTTTTGACGAGCGGCTTTTCCCACACCTGGGAAGCGAGGTATGCTGTAGTTCAAAAATATGTCGAAACCGTAAATCAAATTACAGGCAGAAATACCGAAATTACCCTCAACGATGTACAAAAGCATTGGCATCGGCAACTGGTTTTACCCTTTGAGATTTGCGGTGATCTAACCAATGAGGAATATGCTTTACTCATTGAAAAACTCCCACCTGAATCCCCTATCCAAATCCAAGCAAGAGCGGTCCGTCATTATCCACAAAACTATTTGGCATCACATGTCCTCGGTTATGTTGGGAGTGGTTACGAAGCCAATCCTGAAACCATGACAGGTTCAGACTTAGCCACCTTCGAACTACAAGGAAGAACTGGTAAGGCGGGAATTGAAAAAACTTATGATAATCATTTACGGGGGAAGGATGGAGTGGATATTTGGATTGTTAATCCAATGGGTTCCCGATTCGAGAGATTGGAGAGACAACCCTCCCAAAAAGGAAAATCCGTTCGTCTCACCATTGATCTTGACCTTCAAAAAATTGCAGAAGATTCGATTGACCGTATGGTACAAAAAGTTGCAAAGCAAAGAATACTACCTGATAAGGACTGGGCAAAAACTCTTGAAAGAAGAACGGGGCGTGCCTTACTGGGAACAAATGAAACGGAGGTAAGAGCAGAATTGCTTCTGACCGCATTTAAGGATGCCCCCTTTCCGCTAACGGGTCAGCAAGCATCCACCGTTGCTGGCTTTAAAGGGACCGAAAAGGATGCCAATCGATTACTTCGACACTTGTATGCACAGGGTGTATTACAACGAGGAAGAGAAAAAACCAGTGCCTTTACTCTTGCCCCTCCTCCTCCCCCTCCTGGTGCTGCAGTTTTGATTGACTTAGAATCTTTTGAAATTCTCGCTTTAGCTAGCAAACCAAATTATGATCTGAGCAGTCTAACCCCTTTTATTTCCCAAGCTGCGTATGATGAAATTCAGCGGCGTCAAGCTTGGCTTCCGAGGGCGTGGCACCCGGGTTATGCTCCCGCTTCCCCATTTAAACTCGTCACCGCACTCGCTGGATTACGTAACGCAACCCTGGACCCAAACGAAAAATTGTTATGTGAGGGCAGTTATCGTGGAATGAAGTGCCATGTTCACCCTGGACAGCATGGGAACCTCGATCTTAAAGAAGCCATCGCCCAAAGTTGTAATGTCTACTTTTTTCGCTGTGCTGAACGAATGGGACACGAAAAATTGATCTCTGAGGCAAGGAGACTGGAAATGGATCAAAAGCCAACATTGGCCCTTCCTTCGTTAAGAGACACTCCGATTGTTCCTGATCCCGCATGGAAAAAAAACACTCTCGGGGTAAAGTGGACAATGGAAGACACCTTTAACATTTCCATCGGACAGGGAGGGCTCAGGCAAAGCCCTCTTCAAATGGCCTGCTTTATTTCCAAGCTAGCCAGCAACCTAAAATCCTTTACTCCCTCCCTAACTTACCACGAAAAAATAGATGCCGCCAATTTTGATAAACTGATCGGTGAGAAAGACCGTTTAGCTATTATGGAAGGAATGGTCTTAGCCACTACTGAAGGGACAGCGAGGCGCTGCCAAATTGAAGGCATGTCTGTTGCAGGCAAAACCGGGACTGGCCAGTGGCGCAACCACAACATGAAATTAAACTTAGCTTGGTTTTTGGGATTTGCCCCTGCAGATTCTCCTAGGGTGGCAGTCTCTGTGCTGGTTGAAGGAGTAATCCCTCAAGATCAAGTACAAGGCGGACTAACTGCAACTCCTATAGCCCGCGATCTTCTTTCCGCATACTTTGCCAAATATCCGAATTCCCTTTCTTCAGTAAAAAATCCCAAAAAACAAAATCCTTAATTCCTCATGGTAGCAACTCCATCAACTATGGTGCCTCTGGGTACTAAAGCCCACCCCTTCAGCCTGCCCGACCCAAAAACTGGAAAGAATTTTAAATTTATACCAACCTGTACGCAGACTGGTTGCCTGATTGTATTTATTTGTAATCATTGTCCCTATGTTCTTCATCTTCTGCCCGTCCTCGCACGACTTTGTAATAAATGGCAAGAGAATGGACTCCAGGTCATTTTTATTTCTTCTAATGATATAGATAATTATCCGGCTGACTCGCCCAAGTTAATGCAACAACTTGCCGAAGAAAATAAGTTTTCATTTCCCTATCTTTACGATGAGGATCAATCAGTCGCATTTGCATACCGGGCAGCATGCACGCCTGATTTTTTCCTTTATGATTCGGAGTATTCTTTGTTCTATCGTGGACAATTTGACGGGTCGCGGCCTGGCAATGAACAAGAAATTAACGGTAATAATCTTGCAAGTGCGGTGGACAGACTATTTTTGAAATTACCTGCTCCCGAAGTCCAGCTTCCTAGCTTGGGATGCAATTTGAAATGGAAAAAAGGAAATGAGCCAGACTACTTTGATTCCATTAAATAATTTTTGTCCAAATCATTAAGGTAATTTAGCCCTTAGAGGCTTATTTGGTTGTCATGACATAAACACCGTCCCAATCGTCACCCGGCGGATTTTCTTTCATTACTTTACAACGGTCGATCAAGATCATAGATGGATTATCTTTCACTCCTGGAGTGACATCGGGTTTATTGGGTTCAAGGTCCTTTGCTTTTTCAAAAAGGTTTAGTGCACCGTCCCAGTCTTGAAGAAGGTATTTATCAATACCCTGTTGAAAGCAATCTAAACAGTCCTGAGTCTCTTGGGTCAGTTCTGACATAAAACCGGTAGGCTCGTACATTGCAACCGGTTGTGATCTGCCCTTAACCACAATCTTGTCCAAATACCTGAATGCAATGTCATCACGGACCTGCTGGGATGCCACTTTGGTTTCTTCAGTTATCATGATGTATGCACCATATGCCTTGGCCCCGCTTTCGCATCGAGCGGCAAGGTTTACCATATCACCCATCATGGTATAGTTAAAGCGGTCCAACGCCCCCATATTTCCAACCGTTGCAGTTCCTGTATTGCATCCAATTCTTGTCTGCATCTGAGTAACCAACCCGTGGCACTTCCCCCACTTTTCTACCTCAGGAACCCATTTTTTGCGCAATTCTATTTGCTTTTGCTGCATTAAGATCGCTGTCCTAACCGCTTGATATGCATGATCATTCATCGGTATTGGCGCACCATACATCGCCACAATCGCATCCCCAATGTACTTATCCAAAGTTCCACGCTCTTCCTGCAGAATATTGGTCATGGCAGTTAAATATTCGTTCATTAAATCAACCAGGCCAGTCGGCGTTAATAACTCAGAAAAACTCGAAAAAGCCTGAACATCACTAAAAAATGCGGTAATTGCAGTTTCTTCTCCGCCTAACGAAGGTTCTTCGCCAGAAGCAACCATCTGCTCGACAAGATCTGAAGATACATAACTTCCAAACATCCCCTTTAAACGGCCCTTTGCCTTCTGTTCAATGACCACCATCGCAGCCAATCCAATAAAGGAAGTACTCAGTCCGGCGCATGCAGGAGCGGTAATTGGCCAGATCACATGGGATTGAGCAAATGTCTCAAAGCCCAAATATACATAACCGATAAGAAGAAGAATACCTCCGGCTTGCACCCATTGTGCATGATTACCCTGATAAACAGCAAGAAATGCCATCAATACGCAAACGAGTAAAGTGGCCAAGTGATCGGTTTTTACAGGCAACCGCTTGAGAAACTCTCCAGAGGTTAATGTTTTAATCAGATTTCCATGAACACTCACTTTGGGCACAGTGGATGAATCAAAAGGGGTTGGCGCTAGGTCCTGAAATGTTTTTTCTTCCGGCCCTATTAATACAATCGCATCATTAAATGAGGAAAAGAATTGCTCAATCCTCTGCATCTCTTCTTGCTGAAGAAGTAAGTTCTGTTGATTGATGGAAATTGCATCTGAAATTTTCTCCTTTTGCATGACCAGTGCCTGATTATCCGGCTCCTTTTCAAGGGCCAGATTGATTTTTCCCAGATATTGCTCGCCTGAAAGAAGAGAAATTTTATTTTCCAAATCTACAATAGTGCCACTTACCTGATCGTGAAAGCGAGCGTATTCCAAAACATCTTTCATTCCACACATCGGATTAAATTCAGATAAAATTCCCGGCGGAATAAAATAGTAAGCAATTGCATCTGCCAGAGAAAAGAATTGTTCAAACGAAGGAATATTCTTATCGCCTATTTTTGCCGAAAGAAGAGATTCTGCGATCAATACTTTTTCCGCTTCGAGTCCCAAACTTGCTAAACAGCTTGGCAGTTGCGAATTGTCATTTGGGATTTCAACCCCCTCAAGCCTTTCGAGCAGAAGGCGTATAATTTTGGGAACTAATGACAAATACTCAGGGATATTTTTATCAAAGTATGCACGCTTTGCTTCCAAGGTAAGAATTTTCTCCTCTACGGATTCGGACCATTTTGAAAACCAGTTGACCTCAAGGAATTGCCCATCCGAAAGTTTTGTTTCAACCAAAACCCCAGCTTGTGGATGAACAATGCGAAAGCTTTTATAATCCTCATCAATCTGCACGGCCTCATCATCAAGTCCATAGTATGCTAAAAGAGTCTCGACTCCTAAGGCAAAGATTCTGCCCTCTTTAAATAAGGGAACTTCATTAGGCAAGGTGTCCACTAATTCGCCACCCTGAACGACTTTATCACTTCCCTCATAAATGAGTCTCAATGTTTCATTAGCCTCAAAAAGTTCAGCACCAATATGGCCTTCAAGTCTTGCAAGTTTTTGATTTATTGCGATGGTTTCTGTTTCCAATTCGTTGAGACTTACTTGGATTGATTCAACTTGCTCGAGGATCGTAGACTGACTGAGTTTGTGGGACGAGACTGCAGCTTCTAATTCTTCTATTGTATTGGTGAGTAAAGTTTGTGCTTCCTCCATTCTTTCGCTGGAAATTTTCTTGAATTCGCTATTTTGCTTAAGCGAAATTAGTGAAAATAATTCATCCCTTCTTTTTATCCGGGCTTCCACCTGAGGCTCAATCACAGATGATAGAGCTGGATTTGCCTCCAAGGTATTTTGAAAATTAGAAATCTCAGTTTTTAAATTTTCCACTTCTAAGACCAGATCTTCCACGGTTTGCAAATCATTTGTCTCATCTAAATTCCCTTCCATTGTATTAAATAAAATCTCTTTTATCTGAGACTGGCGTGATTCTATTTGAGGCAGAATAACTTGTCGCAATGCTTCATTGGCAAGGAGAGTGTCCTTGAAATTTTCAATCTCCTCAGTAAGGGATGCAATTGTGTCCCTGTAATCGCAATAAGCATCAAGATCAGCCTGATCCTCGGATATTGATTGATTTAACTTTGTGAGTTTTTCACTCCAATCGGCAAGCTTCGCTTCGCTTTCTAATTTTTGCTCTGTAAGCCCATCAATCTGATCACGGATTAAATTAATGGCATCCTTGTTATCCTCGGGGAGCTCAAAGGATAAAACGCTTTGTTTGCCCCCAAGAAGGTTGTATGCATGAGCTTTGCCACCCATATTATACCACAGAGGAACCCATCTAGGAACCTCATCAACCGCACGGTATGGCAAAACAGTAAATGAACCCACTCTGCCGACATAACTTTGATTGTCATAGCTAAGAAGTGGATAAGTGGGAGACTCAGGGTAATGGAATTTACCAGATTCTGGCGAATAACCCTGAATAAATAAGGGTGGGAATGCACTTACCCCAGTTGGCTTGACATATGGTGTTTGAACACCTGAGTACAGACATCCAAGTACCACCCTATCCGGAAATTTCTGGACGAGTTCTGCCAATGCCATATCGCTCCGGTAAGAATTTTCTTTAGGTACCATTCTAGACATACTCTTTGGAGTAAACCCAAAATCGAAACCTAAAGACCTTGCCTTTCCCTTTTCAAGAAGGGCCAAAGCCGTATCTCGGAAAAAAGCTCGGTCCCAGGGCCTTTCACCAACCCCGTCCATTTCCAGCGTATCAACATCGAAATTGACATACATTACTTTGGGAACACGGGGAACTTCACCACCATCAGGAAGTTTTATGCTCTCTTCTTCATCGGTATAACTCATTTGAGGAATCTCACCTCTAAACTGAATCCGCCAATCTAAAGTCTTGATCTTGAGATAATCGAGATATTCAAAATGATTCAGGCCAATCCAAACAAAGGGAATGATCAAAAGGGAAAAGAAGGTATACTTGGACTCTTTACTTAGCTTCATCATAACATCATGAAAAAATGGAAAATGAATTCATTAACTGAGCATCGTAAAGACCTTAGTTTTAGCCAAGCCGAAAAGCAAAATTGTTAAGGAAGTCATTTTCCCTTGGACAAAAAGGCTAATTAGATACGCTTGGTCTTTTTTCGAGTATATATGAGTACAGATTCCACTACATCACCTCCCTCTCCACCTCCAACACCTGAAGAGCAAGAGAAAATTAAAAATGAAGCCTCTTGGGTAAACCTATTAAAACAGGAAATCAGCCGGGTAATTGTTGGTCAAAAGTATTTGATTGATCGTCTCGTAATAGGTTTGCTCGCAAACGGTCATGTATTACTGGAAGGGGTGCCCGGACTCGCCAAAACCTTGGCTGTTAAGACTTTATCTGATTGCATCCGTGGTGAATTCAAACGTATTCAGTTTACTCCTGATCTTTTACCGGCAGATGTCATAGGAACATTAATTTACAGCCCAAGCCAAGGCGAGTTCACTACTAAAAAAGGTCCAATTTTTACCAATTTTTTACTGGCAGACGAAATCAACCGTGCACCCGCCAAGGTTCAAAGTGCCCTTCTTGAGGGCATGCAAGAAAGACAGGTAACAATCGGAGATGAAACATTCCCACTTCCCTCACCCTTTCTCGTTCTAGCCACTGAAAACCCCATAGACCAAGAAGGGACTTACCCTTTACCGGAAGCCCAGATGGATCGTTTCATGCTCAAGTTAATGGTTGATTACCCAGAACGGGCAGAAGAGCTAAAAATATTGGACGCCAACGCCAATGTCTCCGTAAGTCACAAAATTAATGAGGTGGTAGACGCAGATACAATTTTCCGCTCACGGGCACTAATTGATCAAATCTATGTAGATGAAAAATTAAAAGGCTACCTAGTCGATCTCGTTCTCGCCACCCGAAAGCCAGCGGAGCATGGCTTATCCGAACTCGAAGCATTTATTCGTTTTGGTGCATCTCCCAGGGCTACAATTAGTTTAGCCCTTGCAGCCAAGGCAGTTGCCTTCACGCAGGGTCGCAGCTTTGTGACTCCCCAAGATCTTAAAAATATTGCACCCGATGTGCTTCGTCATCGCATAATTGTTAGTTACGAAGCAGAGGCGGAAAATGTAAACAGCGATGAAATTATTCAGAGAATTTTGGATACAGTTCCAGTGCCATAATTTTTTGATTCGATAAAAACAATATAATTCGAATTTAACTGCTTTGGCAATGGACGAGCTTGATCCTGAATTTACGCGTGAAATATTGCGTAAAGTCAGACAAATTGAAATTCGCTCTAATCGTTTGGTTTCTGAAGTATTCGCCGGTTCCTATCATAGTGCATTCAAAGGCCAAGGCATTGACTTTGAGGAGGTACGTGAATACCAACCAGGTGATGAAGTTCGAACAATCGATTGGAATGTAACCGCCAAAACTGGAGCACCCTTTGTTAAAAAGTACCGTGAAGAACGAGAACTTACCATTTTGCTGGCAGTAGATATTTCCAAAAGTACAAACTACGGTTCTTCCACCAACAGCAAGCGCGAAAAGCTTGCGGAACTCTCTGCTCTTTTAGCATTCTCTGCTAACCAAAATGGCGATAAGATTGGATTACTACTGTTTTCTGACAAAATCGAACTCTACCTCCCTCCAACCAAGGGGCAAAAACATGTATTACGCATATTAAGGGAAGTGCTTTTCAGAACCGCAGTTGGTCTCTCCACCAACCATAGTGAAGCGGTTCGAATCATCAATCAAGTAACCCGTAGGCGTGCGGTCATTTTCTTACTTTCCGATTTTATTTTCCCACAAAATTTAGCAAACGAACAGGAATCTTCATTAACCACTCTTCTTCAACAATTGTCTTACACCCGTTTAAGGCACGACATTATTTGTGGCAGAATCTATGATTCAAAAGAGCGTAAACTACCCAATGTAGGTCTCCTTGAATTAGAAGATTCAGAAAGTGGCGAAACCTTGACCATCGATACAGCAGATGACCAGACAAAACAAATTTATCATGACTCCTACGCCCGCATGGAAAAAGCATTTTCCAGGGAACTTCAAAAAAGAGGAATAGATGAGTTTATTTTTTCGACAGATGGCGATTTCTCCAGAGAGTTGTACTCCTTTTTCCGTATGAGGAGGCAGAAGAGGTACTAATGAACTGTTTGTTTTCCAATCAAAAGCCCTACCTACTTGAACCCCATGTTCTTGTCGATTCACCTTTACCTATATTCAAGTCTATTGGTCAGTTGCTTAGTGAAAACGTTTGGGAATTGCTTGGCCTTTTTCTGATTTTTTTGCTGTGCACACTGTTTTACTTTCTCCGTAAAAAGAAGTCAGTCGAAGCGATTTCGGAAACAAAGGAAACTGCTGTCGATCCATTTGTTGAAGTGATTGAGCAACTCGATAAGTTAGCCGCGACCTCTCCGCAACCCGCACCGAAACCTTTTATATTTCGCCTCTCAGAAATTTTACGGCTCTATGTGGAAAGACAGTTTGATTTGCCAGCTCTTGAATGTACGGGTGAAGAATTCATCAAGGAGGTTACGATTCATCCTTTTCTCCGACAAAAGTTTGAAGAACCCTTAAAAGATTTTGTTCAAAGAGGAGACCGTATTAAATATTCAACCGAACAATTCCATGCCAAACAACTCGATGAACTGCTAAAGTCTGCACGAGATTTTGTTACCCAAGCAAACAGTGAACTTGAATCGCAAAGAATGGTGCAACAAGAAAAGTTAACTCCCCTACCCCAAGCTTACCAGCGATGAAAGAATGGCTTGATAGCCTTCTATGGGCAGAGCCTTTCTGGGCATTTCTTTTTTTGATTCTCCCCCTCCTGATCTGGGCAAAAAAGAAAGTATCCAAGCGAAGAACTACCCTTCTTTTCCCCACGCTTTCGATGCTAATGAGCCCCCATGAGTTGCGATCAAAGAGGTGGACATGGTTGCCGTCTTTCATGAGGGTCTTTTCTTTGACCTTGCTCGTTATTGCCCTATGCCGACCACAGCTTGATCGCAGTACTCAAACAATCTTATCAAGCGGTGTTGATATCGTGCTAGCAGTTGATTTGTCGGCCTCGATGTTGGCACTGGACATGAGTGAATCAGAAACCCAGAGGGTCACGCGTTTGGATGTAGTTAAAGATGTACTGAAAAGTTTTATCGAGCAAAGAAAACATGATCGTATTGGAATTGTCGCCTTTTCAGTAGATCCATACTTAGTAAGTGCTCTTACTCTTGATAAGGAGCACTTACAAAAAAACTTGGCTCGATTAAGAGTTGGGCTCACACACCAAACAGGAACCAATTTAGGCTCGGCACTGGCAGAAGGTATCAACCGGCTCAGGTCCTTGGATTCAAAATCAAAAGTTCTGATCCTGCTAACCGACGGAAAAGATGAACCCACCCCGCCCCACAGTCCTCTGATTTATGCCAATGGTGCCAAAGCCGACGGGATTAAGATATATACCATTGCAATTGGGTCGAGTACCCGGACTCTGACCTACTTATTCGATTCCTCCACCCGAGATTTGATTCGTGGATCAAACGGAATGCCCGTCATTCGCTTTGCTGATTATCCAGTAGATAAAAATATTCTTGCCGGAATTGCAAAAACGACCGGAGCACAATTTTTTGAGGCTAAAGACAAAGCGAGCTTGGAGTCGATTTATGATGAAATCGACCGACTTGAAAAATCTGAAGTAGAAATGGGTGTTAATGCCCTTTTTGAAGACTTATATCCATGGCCTCTTGGGGCCGCCATAATTTTTCTTTGCCTAGAATTCATTCTGGCAAGAACTTGTTACCTAAGAATCCCTTGAATCATTTTGCACATCCTGAACTTCTTTACAGCCTCCCGGCCGTATTGCTCTTGCTAGCTGTACTTTATTTACGAAGCCGTAAGCTGGCGGATCAAAAATTAAAGCAGCTGATTACCCAGAAATTGGCTCATGATCTCATTCCTTCGTTTTCCCGCAACAGACAGATTTTTAAATTCTGCTTATTTTTTCTTGGAATTGCTTTTATTCTTCTGGCTTGGGCAGGTCCTCAGTGGGGCACAACCCAACGAACAATTACCCCTAAAGGAATAGACCTGCTAATTGCAGTTGATCTCTCCAAAAGCATGCTCGCCCGCGATGTACGCCCCAATCGTTTAGAACGGGTTAAATTAACGCTCTCCAACCTCTTGCCCAGCGTAAGAGGTGATCGTCTGGGATTAATTGCCTTTTCTGGCTCATCTTTTTTACAATGCCCACTTACTCTTGATCACCAAGCATTTGCAAAAAGCCTGGAAGACCTGAATGTCGGTTTAATCCCCCGAATGGGAACAAACCTTGCACTCCCCATACAAGAGGCTTCCCGCTCGTTTTCTAAAGATGATAACGATAAATTTTTGGTGCTCATATCTGACGGGGAAGATTTAGAGGGTCAAGGACTACAAGAAGCCAAACAAGCAGCCAAACAGGGAATCCGCATCTACACCATTGGCATTGGTTCTGAAGAGGGTGCCTTTATTCCAACCGACCCTCTTGGACAGCCAGCAAAAAACTTTCTTACGGACCGGCAAGGGAAAAAAGTACTTACTAAACTAGATGAAGATGCCTTAAGAGACATTGCCGTACTTACAGGTGGTCAATATTTGCCAATCGGTCCAACTGGTGAGGGTATCAGCTATGTATTTTCAGAACTTCAGGCACATGGACAAAAAAAATTGCGGGAACACCTTTCCACCGAATTACCAATAAACAGGTATCAAGTTTTTCTTTTGCTTGGTCTTGCCTTCTTGATTTCCGAGTCTTTGACATCTACATCAAAGAAAAAATTGGGCACAATAACAATCCAATGCTTTTTGATTCTTTTTCTATTTATGGCAGGGTGTTGGAAACCTGAAAATATCAGACTAGCAGAAGATGCAATTGAACAGGGAAATCCAATGGACGCAGCTGAGCTTTATGCCAAACAAATCAGTGAATTAAATGTAAAAGACGAGGATACCGGACTTTTATCACTGAATGCCGGCCTGGCCTACCTCAAAGCCGGCAAAGTCGACTTGGCAGAGGAATATCTTAATCTGTCCTTGAAACAAACAACCAATCTCCCCCAGATACAAGCCAAGGCACTCAATGCTTTGGGGAATATTTATTACAAAAAAGCCAATGCCTTTTTAGACCAGCAAAATGTTAAACAGGCAAGAGAGGCATGGAGAAAAGCAAGAGAGTTTTATTCTTCCGCATTTTCAATTAATGGACACACTTTGGCTGAGGAGAACTTAGCCTCATTAAATAATCAAATTCAAGAAAGGATTGAATCATTGGTATGCAAAATTGAGGGGATCGTATGGCGAGATATCAATGGAAATGGAAAAGTTGAGAATCACGAACCACGCTTATCATCAATTGTTTACTGGGACCGTAATAATAACGGTGAACATAATAAAACAAATGAGCCTTCGATTCGTTCAGATACCACGGGACACTTTGCATTTGAGTGGATTTCAGGAACTTTCCCGACTTCTTTAGCCATCGCATCTGTTTTGTCTGATCAAAATAAAAGTGAGCAAGATATTTTACTTCCTCTTTTTCCCACCCCTCCACCGCCGTTGGATGCTCAGCATGTTAAAAATCATTTGATCACTCTCGATAAACCAGGATTACACAGAATTGTGATACCTTGGAGAGGTGCACCAGTACTAAATGGAAATGTCTGGAATGACATAAATGGTAATGCCCAAAAGGATAGTAACGAGTCTGGCTCAAATGCCGTCACAATCTTCCTCGACACAAATGGAAATTTTCAAATCGATGAGAATGAAACTTCTTTCAAACCATCTAATGATGGCAGTTTTGCTGAAATTGTCAGACCAGGTCAATTCTCTGTCCGAATAATCCCCGATAACCAAGACTCTAATATCACCTTCCCGATCGAAGAGCATAAATCTTACCTGACATGGGTAGACTTTGAACAGCAATCACCACCCCTTCTATTTGGGATTCAACAGGATGGAAACAGCAGTGGGTCATCCTCCCAACAAAACAACAAAACCAGTGAACCCGAACAAACAAACCAAGCAGATCAACCTAACCAGTCAGACCAGCAATCGACCGAAGAAATAAATGCTTTATACGAAAGATTACTTCAGGAGTCTGAGTCCAAAAGCGAACCCTTACAGTTAGAACCAGATTTTTATGCCCCCACTCAAACGGGTCGGGATTATTGATGAGCCAGATGATCAACAAATTTCTGCCCCCTTTTTTATTTTGGTTTGCTAGTTTTGGATTGGCCCATGGACAGATTCGGGTTGAAGCAACTTTTGACCCCCCAAACATTACCTCAGCAAATACAACGATTTATAAGATTGTTGTTCACGGTACTCAGCAAAGTCCACTTGGTGCTGTGCCATCTGTTGATGGGCTAACCTTTTCCTCACCTCCCCGTACATTACGGTCGGCTTCTTTCATCAATGGCGTGCCCTCAATCAGATTTGAATTGAGCTTTACAGTCACCCCTCAAAGACAAGGTTCATTCGTCGTTCCTTCCTGGAACCTCGAGATCGAAAACGATTTATATGCAGTGCCTCCAGCAAGGCTACAAGTCCTGCCACCGAACCAAAAAGATAAACTTAAGCAAGCACAGCAACGTAAACAACAAGCAGATCTTCGCGAAGCTGCATTTCTAGAGTTTTCCTGCCCCCGGCCCTTTCTATTCGAAGGAGAAACAGTAGCAGCGAAAGTTAGTCTTTTTTTGTGGAACAGGTTACCAGTCACCCGAATTGAACAAATACCAACCAAGAGTGGGTCTGGCTTTTCCATGACAGAATTAGGACAGCCTGTTGAACAAAGAGATGTAAAAAGATTTAATAAGACCTATTCAGTATATTCCTGGAATTTTGGTCTGACTGGGGCACTACCTGGCAAACATAGTATATCCTTTGATTCAAGCATCCGGGTACGCGTGAGGAATAACCGAAATTCTCCGTTTTCTAGCCCTTTCTTCAACGACCCTTTTTTTGGTTTTGGCAGGGAAGAAGGCCTAAAGATCAGTTCCGATTCATTAAATTTAGAAATTCGGCCTTTACCAGTCATCAACCGCCCCGCCAATTTTCAGGGTGCAATTGGCAATTTATCCATTGTTTCCGACCCCGACAGCAATCGCGTATCAGTTGGTGACCCCGTCCGTCTAACCTGTGTAATAAGTGGAACAGGAAATTTTGCGGCCATGCCTGCTCCTGATTTATCTTTTGGAAAAAGTTTTAAAGTTGGACCGCCTGCCTTTTCTTTCGATGGCAATGAAAACACCAAGCAGAATGGCTCGCAAACCTTTGAGTTTATTGTCACCCCATTGCAAGCTGGATTACTTGAGATTCCTCCTGTTTCATTTTCTTATTTTGATCCTCTAGAAGAAAAATATTATTCATTGAGTACAGATTCCCATAATCTCCGGGTCGACCCTGGCGAAAAGTGGATTGCCCCAAAAATCGCCCCTTCATCTACTGCTTCGGTTTCCCCGAAGAATGCTTCACAAGATTTATTTCAAACTGAGTCTGAACCTGGTAATTGGATTAATAAATTAGCTACTCCAAATCCTTTGGAATCCAATACCTTCTGGATCATTCAAATTACTTTTTCTGGAATCTTTATATCCATCCTGATCTTTCGTTTTAAAGGTCGGAACCCCCGTCTAGAAGCTCGCAAACAAAAAGAAAGACTGCTCGAAGCCAAGGCCCGTGAAGCATTAAAGCACAAGGATGTACCTGGACTCCATCAGGCACTTCGCCGAAGAATAAGACTAAGGGTTGGGATAGCATGTGATCAATCAAACACATCTGCATTATCAAGTACCGAGATCATCAATTTATTAAACACGAGCGGGTATTCAGATGAAATTGTTGGTGAGGTTCTTCAACTTTTAAAAATTTGTGATGAATCTGAATATGCAGGGACGTCCAATGAACCATCCAATATCGAATCGACCTTTCAAAGATCTCGAGCGATTTTAAAGAAAATAAAATGACACACCCAGCATTTAAAAATTTGTTTTTTTTGTTTTGTTTGATTTTTTGCTTTGCCCAAATGAATGGGGAGTCTCCCAACAAACTTTTTTATGATGCTGTGCGTGCTGAAGCATCGGGCGATTTAGACAAGGCAATCGAAATTTATTCTGCTATTTCGCAGGAAACACATTCTGCAAATCTCCATGCAAATCTGGCCAATCTTTTTTTTAAAATGAAAGATTATCCACGCTCTGTTCTTCATTTCCGGAAGGCAATTTGGATTAATCCGGGAAACCGTGATTATCGGGCAAATTTGGTCCTCGCTCTAGAGATGGCCGGTATATCCCCGAAAGATTTAACCGGCTCTCCCCCTTCTTTTTCTCCGCGCTTCCAAACCTATTGGCTTGTTGCATTAAGTGTTTTCTTTTGGAGCGGCTTACTTTTATTTTCCTACTTTCTCCGTCCCCGCTTAGGCAATTCAACCACCTTCTGGGTCGCTGGAATATGGATTACTGGAACCTTTTTTCTTGGATGGGGTTTCTTTTTATCCCGTATGGAGTCAACCAAATTAAACCGGGAAGTAATCGCCCTGTCCCCATCGTCCCAAACAGAAGACCCTGCGAATGGTATTCCTCTTCGTGTTTTTGCAGGAGATGGAAGTTCGGCAAACACGAATGTTACTCCGGGCACCAGTTTATTTTTGGATTTGGATACCAAAGGATTTCCCCGGTCTCATCAAAGTCAGTCTGGAGAGAAATGGTTTCTGGCCAGGAGTAGTTCTGGGACTAATAAAGGGTGGATCAAGAGGAATGAATTTGATCCCGTACTAGACTTGCACTTATAAAAGTCTTGTATCAATCCAGCTAGATCAATCCAGCTAGATCAATTTGCTTTGATCAATTCGTTCAATTGCAAAATATTCGCCATGAAATTTATCATCAACCACTTTGCGTACGGCAGCTGGTAGTGACTCAATTCGTGAACGAATTTTCTCGGGATTAGTTGTCTGCAAGGGTGGTTGAGAATCCTCATTGGTCGGTTCCGTTGAGTTAGGAGCATTGCCCAAAATTTCTTCCAATCCCTCTATCTGGGCCGATGCCGTACTAGTTTTCTGATTAGATACGACCGGAACAACAAGTTCTTCTTCTTTGAATTCTGCCTTATTCTTAGGACTCTCATCGAACAAAGTTTCAAGTCCAAGATTTTTTGGATCGTTCGGTAGGTTTGGACTGGATGTAGGCGGAAGGCTGGTTAACTTAGTTTTTTTTTTAGATTCCTGTGGAATGATCTGAGAGATTTTTCTGATAACCTGATCGATTGACCGGGTCCTGCCTGCTTCAACTGCCCGAAATAAAGTAACTTCAAAATTTGCTTTTTCCGATAATCCGGAACGGACCAATGTCTCTCCCTCTCTCAATTCATCCAATATCCTAGCAATTTGCTCTGGGGAAACCGGTTGATCTGAGGAATTCAAGGAATGGACCAGGCGGGAACGAAAGTGCTCGGACAAGTCCAGTAAGGCCCGATAAAAATCTAGCCCATTTTGTGAAAACTCATCGGTGATTTTTAAGATCAAATCGTAATCCCCGGAAAGTACAGATGTTTCAAGATTACTTATCTGTTCGGAGGACGCCAAGCCGTAAACTTCCAAAACATCTGCTTGCTTGATCGACTTCCCACAAAAGGAAATCATTTGATCCAAAATACTTTGGGCATCTCGCATTCCTCCCATTGCCATGCGTGCGATTGCATGCAGGGCATTTTCTTCGACTTCAATGTTTTCAACCTCACAAATTTCCGCTAATTTTCCCACAATCAAAGGTGCAGGAATCGAACGGAATTCAAATCTCTGACACCTCGATACAATTGTGGGTAACACTTTGTGCGACTCGGTGGTAGCAAAGACAAATTTTACATGAGGAGGGGGTTCTTCCAGGGTTTTAAGCAAGGCATTAAAAGCCTGCTGACTTAACATATGTACCTCATCGATCACGTAGATTTTATATCTGCACTGGGAGGGTGCGTACTGACATTCATCCCTAAGATCTCTGACTTGCTCTACCGAATTGTTCGATGCACCATCAATCTCGATAACATCAAGACACCTGCCATCCATAATTGACTGTCCAATCTCTGAATCCTCTGGGACTTCAAGAGATGGACCATTTTCCCAGTTCAGTGATTTTGCAAATAATCGGGCAGATGATGTCTTTCCGGTTCCACGGGGACCGACAAATAAGTAAGCGTGAGCAATCCTGCCAAGATTAATAGCATTGCCAAGTGTTCGCACAACATGGTCCTGTCCAACCAATTCCGAAAACTGCTTGGGCCTCCATCTTCGGGCGATTACCTGATATGAGTCCTTTGACATGTTATGTATGAACTTTTTTGCTGCTCTTATTTAAAGATCATTCACAAAGACACTTTAGGCAGAGATAGTAAACCATAAACGGACACAAAAAAGGTCAGGCACCCCACAGCACACAACCATTGTGAATGCCGCTGCTTCCTTCCGGACCTGACGGGGTTCTTCCAATTGTTGTCGCATGGGACCCGACCTAAGGGATAAATAAATCATCAATTCGGGTTAGAGAGCAACTATTTTTGCTTTAAATTTCAAACCAGTCCAACAATCGCCTTTTCCTTTTGCCTTTTAACATTAAAAATAGTTGAAAGAGGTATGGGTAATTCATTTGGGAATCTTTTCAGAATCAGCTCCTGGGGAGAAAGCCACGGCGGCGGGATTGGCGTTGTCATAGATGGCTGTCCGCCCCGACTGCCCTTGTCTTTAGATGACATTCAACCAGACCTGCAAAGAAGACGCCCGGGGCAAAGCAAAATTACTACTCCCCGTGACGAAGAGGACAAAGTTGAAATTCTTTCCGGCGTTTACGAGGGACTGACCCTTGGCACTCCTATTGCCATGCTTGTGCGCAATAAGGATGCCCGACCCCAAGCTTACGACGAGATGAAAGAGAAATTTCGTCCCTCTCATGCAGATTTTACCTACCAAACAAAATTTGGACATCGCAATCATGAGGGAGGCGGTCGATCATCTGCCCGGGAAACCATCGCCCGGGTGGCAGCAGGCGCTATTGCCAAAAAAATCCTTTCCTTCGATGGCGTGCTCATTCGTGCCTATGTAGAACGAATCCACGATATTCAATCTCCTGCTCTTACCAAAATTCCTACACTCGATGAAGTTGAGTCATCTCCCACCCGCTGTCCACACCCAAAAACTGCCCTAAAGATCGAGCAATGTATTCTCGATGCAAAAAAAAACGGAGACTCTGTCGGTGGATCCATTCTTTGCCGGGTTGGGGGGATTCCGGTCGGATGGGGAGCACCCGTTTTTGACCGCTTGGAAGCAGATCTTGCCAAAGCGATGCTCGGTCTTCCTGCTACCAAGGGTTTTGAAGTGGGAAGTGGATTTGCCGGCACTCATCTTATGGGTTCAGAGCATAACGACTTATACGAATCACGTGATGGTAAGGTTCGTACATCCTCGAATCGATCGGGGGGAGTCCAGGGTGGAATTAGCAATGGTGAGGAACTGTATTTTCGTACCGCATTTAAGCCCACTGCGACTCTTTTACAAAAACAAAAAACTGTTGATAGTGAAGGCCAAGAAACCGAACTCATGGGGCGCGGCAGACATGACCCATGCGTACTTCCTCGTGCAGTTCCTATTGTCGAAGCTATGACTGCCCTAGTGTTGGTTGATCACAGGATGCGTCACGCAGCCCAGTGCGAATCTTTTAATTTTTCATAAAGTGAACCATACAATCCACCTGGTCATGGATACTCCGGGTGCCAATGCATCACAAATTTTAAAGGATGCGACTTGGGAAGACATTTTACCCCCTATTTTTTTGTTCCCTGAAGATTCTCATGTAAATCCTGAATCATGGAAATTTTCTGATGATAA
>NYYP01000045.1 GCA_002686835.1 Opitutia bacterium
ATGAGACATAGTGATCGTAGGCTAACCGATCAGGTTTATCTGGATACCACTTTACTGCCATTGCAGGAGTGCATGAGTTCAATTGAAGGGTTTGGACCGTTGACTCAAATATTGACTCACTTTTCTGGCAAAACCTGTCATTTGGGTTCGCGGGTTGGCGAAACCGGTGAGAAGGTTGAAATCGTAGGAAGCCCGTTAACAGTGGGCTCTAGACGCTCATTGACGCAACCTGACGAGATGTGCGAATGGCGGGATAGACGGGACTCGAACCCGCGACCTCCGGCGTGACAGGCCGGCGCTCTAACCAACTGAGCTACTACCCCAATTAGGGAAAAGAATATCAATAATAAATAACCCCTCTAAGTCAAGGAACAAGGGCTTTTATATGAATGATCATTCCCAGCTCCCTATTTCATTAATCTTGGAGAAATTAATTCTGTCGATAAGGTAACAACAATGAAAAATTTTTGTGTGCAAAAGTTTGAGCTCGGTCCCATCTCAACCAATGCGTTTCTTATTTGGGAAGAGGGCGGGAATGAGGCTGTATTGATTGACGCTCCGCCCCTTTGTGAATCTGAAATTACCACATTTTTACAAGAGCACGATTTGATTCTTAAGGAAATTTGGCTTACTCACGGACACTGGGACCACATTGCTGGGGTTTCGGAGTTGAGTGATGCTGATGCCAAGGTGATTGGGCATCGTGCAGATAAGCATTTATTCGAAAACCCACAACTTATGTCGGGCTTTTCCCTGCCCGGAGTTTCTCTACTGCCAGTCGAGATTAATCAATGGGTTGAGGATGGAGAGCACTTTGATTTGTGGGGTAGGGATGTAGAAGTTCTTCATTGCCCGGGACATTGCCCAGGGAATGTTGCTTTTTATTTCAGCCAAGAAAAAATCTGTTTTGTCGGTGATGTGATTTTTTCAGGAAGTGTGGGAAGGACCGATCTACCGGGAGGAAGTTTTGAAGAACTGGAAAGATCGATTCAAGAGAAAATCTACACCCTTGAACAAGATACGGAATTAGCGGTAGGGCATGGGCCAAATACCTCTGTTGGAAAAGAAAAAATATCCAATCCCTATGTGCCGGGCTAATTCAATACTGTTGAAAAAAATTGATTCATACTGGCAATAAGTTTCAAGAGAGGGTGGGGGGATTCAAATGATACGCATACTTGAAGCGAATGAATTTTCTGAAGATGCCAGCAGTCAGGTAAATGTTCTTGATCAGGTAAAGAGAATTTTTGCCAAAGACGGCGATCTGGAAAAAACATTAGGCTTCGAATTTCGTGCCGAACAGGCAGAAATGGCACAGGCGTATGCCAGGAGCCTTACCGCTGGTAAACACCTAATTTTTGAAGCGGGTACTGGTGTGGGGAAAAGCTTGGCCTATCTGATCCCTTCGATCCTTTATTCCCGATTGCATCGAAGAAAATGTGTCGTGGCGACAAACACCATTAATTTGCAGGAGCAACTATTGGAAAAAGATCTTCCAACGGTGCGTGACCTTTTTATACGGGCTGAAGGCCTGGAAATAATGGCTGATTTTACCTGTGCTTTGTTAGTTGGTAGGGCAAATTATTTATGCCAGAATCGTTTGAATAAAGCACTCATGGGCCAAGTGGACTTGTTTGAGGCCAATCAGCGAAATGAGTTACAACGAATTGCAGAGTGGGTGGCAACTGGTCCAAGGGAAGGTATTCGGCAAGAGCTTTTTCCCAGTCCAAACCCTTTGGTCTGGGACTTAGTGAACGCTGATTCTTCGGTCTGTTCTTCCAAAAGATGCAGTCCGGAGAATTGCTTTTATCGAAAAGCACGCAGTTTAGTGGAAAGTGCGGATCTGGTAATCATCAATCACAGTCTTTTATTTTCCCTGATTGGTGCAGGTTTTGTTCCCAATGACGAGGGCGCAGGAATCTTATTTGCCGATGATTTTTTAGTTTTTGACGAGGCCCATGAGATTACTGATGTCGCAAGCGATCACCTTGGCATATCCTTAAGTTCCTGGGCACTGGAGACTCAACTTAGACAACTGTACAATCCCAAAAAGCAGAAGGGGTTGTTATCTAAAATTGCCAGAGAATCTGATTTGGATGTTTGGGAAAACGCAAATTTGGCAATTCGGGATTTCTTTCAATATCTGCATATTGAGGTACTTGGTGAAAGGGATCGGGTGAGACTGGTAAATGTAGGTGCATTGCCAATGGAGATCTTTCCTCCTTTTAGTCGCTTGCTCCGTTGCTTGGTGGAGTTAACGGAATTGGTCAAGGATGAGCATTTGAGACTGGAGTTGCGGGATCAGGTGAAACGTGTGCAGGCCTATTTGAATGATCTTGCTGAAGTAGTTGAGCAAAAAGATGAAAACTGTGTTTATTGGTTGGAGCGAGGGGGAAGGAGTAACCAAATTATTTACATGAGGAGTGCACCCTTAGAGATTGCCAGCGTATTGCGGGAAGAAATATTTAACAAAGATTCATCGGTGCTTATGACTAGTGCCACAATCAGCAGGAAGGGAAGTGCCCAGTTTTTCCGGGACCAAGTGGGTGCAGAAAATGCGGATGAATCCATTGTATCGTCTCCTTTTGATTACCAAAACCAAATGAATGTGAGGATTTGCCATGATTGTCCGGAGCCCCAATCTTCCAACCGGGGTCATTATTTGGACTATCTTACCAAGGCGATCGATGGAGTTGCCCGATCCCTTGAAGGGGGAACTCTCGTGCTATTTACCAATTATTCAGATCTGCGATACTGTCATGAACAATTAAAGCCTGGTTGGCAAAAGTTACAAAGATCAATTTATGCTCAGGGCAGCCAATATTCTCGCTCGGAATTGCGCAAACGAGTGATCGAGGAAGGGGATGTATTGTTACTTGGTGCGGAAAGTTTTTGGAAGGGTTTTGATGCCAAGGGTTCGTGCATCTCGCAAGTTGTGATTACACGGTTACCCTTTGAGAACCCCAGTCACCCTCTTCTTGAGGCAAAAGGTGAGATCCTGCAGGCTGAAAAACGAAGTTCTTTCCAAGAAATTACTCTACCCTCGGCAATCATGCGATTTCGCCAGGGCGTTGGCAGATTGATTCGTTCCAAAACTGATGTGGGAGAATTGGTAATTTTGGATTCCCGAATTTTGAATAAAAAGTATGGAAAAGACTTCATTTCAGAACTTCCATGCAAAGATTTTGAATCAACTTGCTTGCTTGACCTAATAGGATGCTAAGGTTTGAATAGCCAATACACTTTTTACCCTGCAAGTGCGTATATGAAAATTTCTGCTCATGGACACTCAGATGTCGGTTTTCTTCGTGAAACTAACGAAGACTCCTATCTTGTATGCGAAGACAAATCGATATTTGCAGTCTCAGATGGAGTAGGTGGATTGCCCTATGGTTCTTTGGCGAGTCTTCTGGCTGTACAGTTTTTTGAAAGTCTTATGCTAAAGAATGGAGCTTCGACCGATAGCACTAAGCTTTGTGCTATCATAAGAAATATTCATGAAAATATTATCAAGTGTGGTGCGATTGTTGGAGGTCAAAATGGAATAGGTACTACTTTTTCTGGGGTTGTTTTGTTAGATGATAAGATTATCTACGGCCATGTTGGGGACTCCTTTATTTTGAAATTCGAAAAAGAATCTCAACAGCTATTGCAAATTTCCAAGGAACATACTTTAGCGGCTGAATTAATTGCCAAGCACGGACCAGATGCTGCAGTCGATATGCCGGAGCACTACAACCATACTCTTACTCGTTGTCTTGGGCAGGATATTGATTTCGATGTCGATGCCGGGAGTTTTGAAGTTCAGTCCGGGGATAAAATCATCCTTTGTTCAGACGGTCTCGTAAATATGGTTGAAATGAGTGATATATCCAAGGCTTGTGCTTCCATGAACCCAAAGGATTTGGTTCACGACTTGATTGACCAAGCCAACCAAAACGGTGGTGTAGATAATACCACGGTTGTGTGCATTGAGGTAGAGTAAGTATAGTTGAGTAAAGACCTGGAAGAGTTTCGTCTTAAAGTAGGAAAATTTCCGGGTAATCTCCTGTTTCGGTTTTCTTTTGCTCAAAAGCTATCCGAGCACAATCATCTGGATGAGGCATTGAGCCAATTAAACTTTTGTTTGGAAAAAAGAAATGACTGGATGATTGCCTATTTGTTTAAGGCTAAATTAGAGATGCAGTTAGGGCAAAATGCAGACGCGATATGTTCCCTTAAAAAAACCATAGAGTTAGCCAAAGCTCAGTCCCACGAAGATCCGCTTTTGGAAGCCCAGGAACTGCTCGGTTCTTTAGTTTAGTCTAGTAAATGTAGCATTTAGTCTCTTTCTTAAGGCGATCAACACAAATGAGTGTACTGGAAGTTCGTTGAGTTTACTAAAAAATTTCTCGCTCGTTAGTGGTGCCACCCTCCTTTCGAGGGTGCTTGGTTTGGTGAGGGATATTCTATTCTTTGCCACTTTTGGAACCTCTCTGATAGGGGAAGCTTTTTTATTGGCATTTACCATTCCTAATCTTTTTCGAAGAATGTTAGGGGAGGGTACTTTAAGTTCTGCATTTATACCTGTTTTTGCCAATTTACAAAAACCAGATTCCACGGTTTCTGAATGGAAACTACTCAATCAGGTTGTCTCCCGTTTATTTTTATTTTTAGGAGTTTTATCAGCATTGGTAGCTTTGTTTTCTTTGGCTTCCTACCAATTTAATTTTTTCCAGACACCAAAGTGGCATGAAGCAATTTCCCTCAACGGAATAACTTTTTTTTATGTTATCTTCATCTGTGCATCTGCAATTTTAGTGGGTGCTTTGAATGTTAAAAAAAGCTTTCTGGCTGGGGCTTTTTCTCCAGTTATTCTGAATGTTTTTATGATCCTTGCTCTTTTTTATGTAGGGATTGCTAACCGTTTCGATTTTTCGGTTTGTGCCACTATTTTATCATTCTCAGTTGTATTGGCGGGCATTCTCCAACTTTTTTTGCCCTGGTACGAATTGCATAAAAGATTTCACTGGAAATGGAATTTTAACTTTTCTCGATCCGCCGAACTTTCAGAGGTGGGGTCGCTCTTTTGGGTGGGTGCGTTTGGTGCGGCAATTGGGCAGATAAATATATTGGTTTCCCGGATGCTTGCTTATCTTTTAGATGACCAGGGGGCCGTCTCATATCTCTATATGTCTGCAAGATTAGTGGAGTTGCCGCTTGGGGTTTTTGCCATTGCACTTTCAACCATCCTCTTTCCCAGAATGTCATCCTCTTTGGGTAAGGGAGATATAAAGGGTTATAAATCTTCTTTCTTTCGTGGTTTACGGATGATTACCATGTTGACCATACCTTCCGCTATCGGCCTTTTTCTGGTGGGGGATTTGGTTATCAAGACTTTGTTCGAGTGGAAGGAATTTGGCGGGGAAAATGTATCAATGGCCAGTGAAGTACTTGCGATCGTGGCTTGGACGATCCCACTTTATGCTTTGTCGACATTTATAATAAAATCTTTTCATTCCCAAAAAAACATGAAAGTGCCACTTCAGGCTGCCTTTATCAGTCTTTTGGTAAATCTGGTTGCCAGTTTATTGTTGATGAAGGCCTACGGTGTGATTGGGCTTGCTTGGGCCAATCTTTTCGCTGCATTTTTCCAATTCTTTTACCTTTGTTTGAAGAATGATGATCTTTCGGTGGGTTCTTTCATTTCCCAAAATCAATTGTGTGCCCATAAAATTTTGTTGGCTTCTTTGTGCATGTATGTGGTGGTTTTTTATGGTAAAAAAATCACAGGTTTCGGGGATGGGAAATTGGCCCTCTTGGCGCAGCTTTCGGTATTGATTATAGGGGGTATGGTTTCTTATTTTTTACCTTTGATTCTTTCAAAATTTTACCTATCGGAAGGAAAACCATTGCTGTTTAGGGCGAATCGAAAATAATTATTACCATGCATTCCTATCGTCTTAATTCTTCTGGGAAAATTTCAGGTTTCACCCTCATAGAATTAATGGTGGTGATAATTGTTATAGGGATTGTGGGTGGAATTGTCTTTGGAGGGGCAGGTTATATTTTTGAAAAGCAAGCAATAAACCAGGCGGGTTCTGAAATTGAAGTTTTGAAAGTGGCATTGGAGGAGTACAAAAGAGAGCATGGCAATTATCCAGAGACATTTGATTTTCAGGATGAACAAAGCAGTTTCATTCTTTTGCACTCCCTCTATGGTACTCATGAACTAATTGATGGTGCCTGGGAGCGACTTGATCCAGCAGATTATCTCAAAAGCCTAATCCCCGCAGAAGGATTATCTTTCCAACCCCTCGAAGGTGAGGAGGATGGAAAGTTTAATCTTAATGAAATTGATCATTATTTAACCGACCCATGGGGGGAACCCTATATTTATCAGTTCGAAAGAAAGGATGGTAATTTTGGTTTTCTACTATATTCCAAGGGGCCTGATCAGAAATCTACTCCATTTGATGAAGTTTCTGACGGTATTCCTGAGAAAAGACCGGAGGACAAAGATAATATACCCGCTTCTGAACCTGGGAATTGGTGAAATTTATGAAAAACAAGAAAATTGGATTCACCTTGATTGAGCTACTGGTTGTCATTTCAATCATTGGCATTTTGATGGGACTTTTGGTTTCGCAACTCGGAGGAATTTTGGGTTCTTCTGAAAACACTAAAATGCAAGCAGTCATGCGGTCGTGGGTCATACAACTAAACGAATACAAGAATTATTACGGGTATTACCCGCCATTTTTGTACCAATCATCCGAAGGATCCCCCATAATGTTAAATGATCCCGTCGATAACCAAGGAAGGTTTCTTTATTCACTTAAAGGGAAAGAGAAAACTGAAAGTGGATGGAATGATGGAGATTCATATGAAATTGAAAACAAGGATAAAAAGGAATTTCATTCCTTTAGTGAGGATGAATTTGATGCAGATGGTAACCTTTTGGGAATCAATTCGTTACGGATTTTAGTCGACCATGACAGGGATGGTATGATTGAAATGGAAAGTGATGTGGTGGATGATATTCTGAACTCACTTTCCCCAGACTACGATAAAGAGGAGATGAACTTAATCCGGTCCAGGATCGACCAGTTTAGTGTAATAAACGAAGAGATAGCCTTTTATATTCTAAATGACAACAGTGGTGTATCCAATGTTTTCTCATGGAATATTGATAAATATTTTGAGTGAGAATGAGCATCAATCACCTCCCCCAAATATCCTAGGGTAAAAATGTCTGTTAAAGGCTTTAGTTTGCTCGAACTACTGGTCGTGCTCGCGGTTATGGGCGTGATGATGGGTGTTTTAGGGTTCAGTTTCCTTGGGAATTCTTCATCTGGTTTGGGAGATGCCCAGAGGGCTGTTTTATCTTATCTTCAACAAACAAAAGCAGTTTCAGTTGGGAGTGGTTTGGAGACCAGAATAATTATCTCAGCTGAAAGTGATGATTTAGAAAAATACTTGCGTCACGCACAGATTATCACTTTGGACAATAATGGATCCGGGCATTGGACAATAATGGATAAAGGAATTTATCTGCCCAAGGATGTTTGGTTTATCTCAGACAGCATCGAGTCTGGTAATTCCAATTGGCCCACAGACGGGGAGTGTGTCTGGAGCGCATCGCAACAGGATGAAGAATTTAGGCTCTCACTAACCAGAAGTAAAAACGGGGAGCAGAAAGTTTTTGAGGAAAGCCCTGAGGGGACTCGTTTCCTTTTTTTGAGATGTTTGCCCAACGGGAATTTTAGCAGTTCTTCCTATCCTCAAATGCCTAAATTAGTTTTCGCCAAGGGACGATTAATTCCTTCAACTTCAGGGGATTTAATTCCTAGTTTTACCAATGGAAAAGAAATTGCTGGCGTTCAGATACAACCTTACGGAGGGATTTTCACTCTGGATCCTCAAGATTTCACCTATGATTAAATTTAAAACCAAGTATGTGTTGCCAACTGGTTTTACTCTAATAGAGGTAATCATTTCGCTTGGTGTTTTTGGTTTGATTATTGGTGGACTATTCAGTCTGTTGCCATGGGGAGTTGACAATATTAACAAGCTGTCTGACCGAAATACAGCTTTGGGTTTAGTGGATGCAGTGCAGGTGGAATTAGAAAGACTGGGGTTTTCTGTGGTTGAACATGGTACCAAACGTTTGGATGGTCTTTATGATGCATCTGGAAGTCCCACGGATATTTCCAACGGTGATATCCGTTCGCTCATTTTGGTCGCTCCAAAAAATGGGGGCAAAGTTTCCCTTGAGCGGGTAATTGAGGTATTTCAATCTAGCCAAAAGAGATTATCAGGCAGGGATTTGGCGGACGGAAAGGATATTGAAAATGCTGTAACCGATTACGGTGGATTGATTGATTTTAATAGAAATAACGATCAACCAATATCTTTGGAAGGGTTCGAATTTCCCGAAGATAGCAATATAATTTCCCGGTGGATTGAGCCCAAAGATCGTTATTTTGCAATATTGTGTTCGCAGTTTGCAAAACATCCGCAACTGTATTCCGACCCTCAGTCCAGGCATGTGCATCATCCAAGTAATGGATATTTATCTTTGCAGGTGGAGATTCAGTGGCCCTATAAAGTTTACGACCCTTCAGGCGAAGATTATGCCAGAGTGATTGATCCTAAGTATCGTTCTAGCCTAACTTTTCCTTTAGCCATAGTTCGTTAGTTTCAGGATGCCTTCTCTTTTGCTATGGGTAAAGGTCTCCCGCCCCAAAACTCTGATCGCCTCGGTTGCACCTATTTTGGTCGCTGTAAAAAATTTTTCCGATAATCATGAGGTCAATGATCTTTCATTGATTGTACTATTGGGGTGCCTTTCATTTATTACCCTCGTTCAAATCTCGACCAATCTAGCCAATGATTATTTCGATTGGAAAAGGGGGGCGGATCGTTTTCGAGGAAATGCACCAGAACGGCTTGTAACCACGGGAAAAATTGAAGGCAAAAAAGTATTAACCGTGGTATTTATTCTACTTATCCTTTCTTTCTTGGTGGGTGTAGTTACCTTATACATTTCCTCTTCCAGTATTTGGTTTTTACCGCTTGGAGTTTTGTGCATTGCACTTGCGATCTTATACACTGCTGGTCCATACCCTTTAGCCTACAATGGTCTTGGTGACTTATTTGTGGTTCTCTTTTTTGGTTTAGTCGCGGTGGAGGGGACAAACTATTTCCTTAGCTCAGCCAACTCGGTGCCTTATGAAATGCATTTAGGCTCAGCGATATCTATAGGATTATTGATCAATAATTTATTGGTGGTTAATAATTATCGAGATTACGAGAGCGATTTGAAAGTTGGCAAAAATACCACTGTGGTAATATTCGGGAAGAAGTTTGGTGCGTTGTTATACCTTGTGGGTTTTCTTTTCCCCGTGTTTCATGGATATTATGAGAAAAAAATTCTGGTGGTTTTGATTTTAACAACGAGTGCTATTTCTTTTATATTTCTGTTGAAAAGTCATTTACTCAAAAATGCCAACCGGGCGTTGTCATTTTCCGCATTAAGTGTGCTAATTTACAGTGTTTGCTGGATGCTTTGATAAAGATTTCTTCATGGGGGCATAACCCTAATTAATATTCTGTTCGTTAATGGATATTGGAGTTGGGAGTTCGTTTATCCTCGATTGTTAGTTAGTTATGTATTTACCAAACTTGACAGACTTCAGTCCTTTCTCATTAGAAAAACTCTTGCGTACTTGTTTTTCTCTTCCCGATAACAGCTCAAGTTGCTGCGTTCTTATTGATTTGGACGATCCCTCAGCTGTGTCTGGTCTTGAGTTCCTCAATACCCCAGGGAATGCGGTTCAAAAAAGAGCTCTTACCTACTTCTATGAGCCTCTGCGTGGCGATGTTGGAGAAAAGCTCGGACTGAAAAATTGCGACCTATTTGCTTTCAAAAAAACTGGTGGTAGCAACCTGGATCCTGAAAATCTTTTATACAGCTCAGATGGTGGTAAAGTTGCTTTCACCGATCATATTTGCCCAAATTACGACTTAGTTTTTGCGATCACAGATTATTCATTGACCGCCCCGCTCACTGCGATGGCCAAGGAATTTGGATTTCGCGGGGCAACCTTGCATGGTCTAAACGAAACCATTCTTAATTCCGGACTCAGCATTGATTACCATTTAGTCAGCCGTCAAGCAGAGCTGTTCAGGTCATTCCTTGACCAAGCCGATCGCTTTAATCTCACTTTTGAATGTCACAACAAATCCCACGAACTGATTATCGAATGCAACAATCAAACAGCCCAAAAGAGCCACGGACTTTGCCCTTCAGGTGTACCGGATGTGGCCAACCTGCCGGCAGGAGAAGTCTACTTTGTACCCCATGGTGCAGATGGATCTTTTCCATTTAGGTTTGGAGACGGTACATTGTGTGAAATGATTGTTGAGAAAGGTGCGATCACCCAAGCCAACCTCATCTCTGGGAATGCTGATCGAGTAAATGACCGCCAAAAACAGTTGGAGGAAGATCCCGCAACCGGAATTATCGGAGAGCTTGGATTTGGCACACAACTTCTTCCGTTTGCTGGATGCGATATACAGGACGAGAAAATTTTGGGCACTTGTCACATTGCCACTGGCAGGAGTGATCATTTGGGAGGTAATCTTACACCGGAGCTTTTCAACTCCCGCCAAAATGCTTCGCATGATGATATTCTTTATGCACCTCCCAAAACGCCCGAAATTGTTGTTAGTTCAGTCGAAATGGTCAAAAATGATACTACGACAAAAATTCTCGAGAATTTTGTACCATCCGATTCATTGCTTGAACATTTGTCAGCGGAATACCCTGTCGACCTAATTAGAGCATTGCCTGTCTGAGCCCTCTTTTTCCCAGTCTTAATCGATTAATTCTTTGCAAAATTTTCATTATTAGTTGAACTTAAATACAGTTCCTCATTTTGTCCTGCAATTGAACTGTATACACATTAGATTTGATTTTAGCTTTTTAAATAAGTTTCTGTTTCCATCATGGTTTCAAATCGTTGGCTTATCTAAACTTAGGATTATATCTTTTCTAGTTTTCTTGGGCTATCACTCAATATTTGCCCAAGTTCATCAGTCTTTAGATTTTGAATGGAATAGCACTGACGAAGCTTTTTATCTTCAGGGAGTCAATTCTCCCACCCTCACCTTATATGAGCATTGTTTTTACCGCTTTGATTCATCAGTGGGAGAATTCTCAATCACTGAATTGAATAATTCGCTATACTCTGGGGCAGAATTATTCCAAAATCGGATTAAAGGGGCAGGGGAATACATTTTTTTCAGCCCCGATGAAAACACACCCAGGACCCTACTGTACCAAAACCTGAATCATCCATCCAATCAAGGTACAATCTTGGTAAAATCATTTGATGATCGGGGTTTTATTAAGATGGATGTGGCTCAGGATTCTGCCAGGTTTGGATCCAATGTTGTAGTCACCAACGATTTGACCATCTTTGCAAGTGCACCTGGTTTCGATGATAATGAAGGACTAATCAATAAGTATTTCCTCAATGAGGATGGTAATTACAGTTTTGACTTTACTATTTCTCCTCCATCCGCGACATCCCCTTTTTTTGGATCTTCTATGTTATATGACCCCGGTTCATCCAAATTGTTTTTTGGTGTGCCTAATGCTGATAATTATGTTGGTGCACTTTATGATTATTCATTGCTGGGAGAAAGCTTAACCAAAGTTTCTGAGGGATACAGTTTTGGGGACATGCATGGTTGGTCGTCCTCATCTACATCGGATAAAATTTTTATTGGATCGCTCTCGGTGTTAGACTCTGAGGGCGGACATGTGTCGGTCTTAAACTCGACTGTTTCCCCTCCTTCATTTTTGTATGACTTAAGGGCATCAACCATTCAGTTTGGAAACGAATTTGGCTACGCGCTTTCTTCTCGGCAAGACTATCTCTTGGCAGGGGCACCAGGAGAAGATGATTTGATCAGGGAAGGCACGGGGGCTGCCTATTTATTCAAGTTGGGAGGAAATTCTGTGTTAAGCTCAAAAATTTTACCCAACAACCGCAATGATGGTGACCGTTTTGGTCATTCTGTACGCCTGACAGATGAGCTAATTTTTGTGAGTGCTCCCAATGGAGATGGTATGGCCCCCAACTCGGGTCTCGTCCATGTTTTTAGTTACGATTCAGAAAATTTAGATGTCACGGAGGTTTTCCAAATTCTTCCGCCCGTTGCTGCTTCTGGGATTAAGTTTGGCCAAAATATCTGTATACATGGAAATTTTGTTTTCGTTTCTGCCCCTAAAAACGGAGAAACAGGTAGTGTTTATGTGTTTAAAAAATCATATGATTCCCTTTCTTGGCTACATGTGAATTCCATATCATTGGATCAATTTTCTTCCGATTTATCTTTGCCTGAAAATATTAGTTTGGCCGTAAATAAAGGCATTTTAGTTATTGGATTAGAGGGAGAGTCATCCGTTCATGCTGACTCTGGTGCTATCAAGGTTTTGTATAATCCAGCATGGGATGAACTTTCGGTTCCTCCATTGCATCCTTTTTTTGAAAATAATGAAGTGATCGAGGTAAATGCTACAGAGGACCAGGTTGATCCTGTGACGGTTGATTTTAATGCTTCGGTTGCTGGTGTTTTCGCCAACCAAATTGGTTGGGAAATAAAATCTGTAAATGAAAGCATTGCTGCAGAATATTTTGATATCAATGCTACTACCGGAGAATTCCAGTTCAATCTGCCGCAAGATCTCTCTGGTGTAATTTCCTTTGAACTTTCAGTAATGTACGAATCCCAAAAGCATTCACATCTTTTTGATGTTAGGATTGAGCCCATACAGGATAATCCCCGCTTTATTGATTTTAGTTCTGTTGATGGTTCGGTCCATGTACTTCCTAAAGCCACCGTAAATGATGATTTCCTGTTCGCATTTAATACTTTTGATCCTGACGGCGATAATCTTTCGCTTTCTCTTCACTCCGGTCAGCTGCCCGATGGCTTGGCTATTGATGGTCTATCGCTCGCAGGAATTCCAGGTTCAGAGGGTAATTTTACATTTTCATTAACACTTTCGGATGGGGTTAACCCGGTTAACCAATCATTCACAATAGAGGTTTTTCCCAGTAATTTTGGGCCAAAGATGTTCTTCCTCGGAGAGGAATTGACCAGTCCATATGCTCTCAATCTCCAATTTCCGGAAAACTTTTCCTTGTCTGACTGGCAGGGAGCTTTGAGCAGTTTGAATATCAGTGATGTGGATAGCGAAGTAATCTTTATAGAGGTACTTAATCCTCCCTCTAATGGCTACCTTGTGGTTACGGACCAATTTGAGACTTTCGCACAGAACCTAATCCGTTACACACCAAGTTTTAATTTTAATGGGAATGATTCATTTTCTCTACGATTCTCAGACAAACATCCTGCGTCGCCAAAATATTTTGACCTTACATTTGATTTGATCATTGAATCGCAAAATACATCCCCCTTTGTTACATCTGCAGATCCCCCAGGCTCGGTCGCAGAAGGTCAATATTTCGAGCATATTTTTGAAGTTTTTGATGCAGAAGAGGATTATTACACGGTTTCATTTCAGAATTTGCCTGATTGGCTTGTGTTTGATGGAGTTCGTAGAATTTTTGGTAAACCTAGTCAAAGTGACTTTGAAGAGAGTCCGAATCCTTTTTTTATTTCTGTGTCTGACCAGTGGGGCAGTACATTTACTAAAAAATTACAAATCGGAGTCATTCCCCAAAATTATCCACCAGTCATTGGGTATCTTGATGAGAATGTTTCCCAAATTAGTCTGAGTTTAGTGGAGGATGCAGACCCAGTTGAATTTGAACTTTCCGCATCGGATGCAGATGATGAGAACACTACCTTACTTTGGCAAATATCCTCACCCGCCCTCCATGGAAAGGCATTGATTCTTAGCCAGGGATCAACAGGTTCTACCATATCATATCATCCGGATGGGAATTTTAGTGGTTATGATTATTTCGATGTTATGGTTGCAGAAGAGAATGACTCTTTCGCATCAGACAAAATTACAGTTGAATGTTATGTGGCTTCGACACCAGATCCTCCAAAATTTGAAACTCAGCCATTTCCAGGTCTTGCATATAACAAGCCATGGATTTATGAAATTCGGGGGATCGATGGGGATCGCAATGACAATCTTACCCTTCAATCCTTGTTGAATTTACCGGATTGGCTCAAACTCAGTCAAACGGACAACCGAACCTGGACCTTCAGGGGGCACCCCACTAATGTGGGGGAAGAAATCCCCATAAGTCTGCGTTTGTCTGACCAAAATACCTCAGTTGATCAGAATTTTACCCTCAAGGTTTTAGAAAATGTTGAAGATCTCAATTTTACGCATACCGATGAAATTGATCTGATGGTGGATGCAGATTTCCCGCAGACCAAGCATGCAGATATTTTCCTAGATGAAGATACGAATTGGAGCATTGGAAGGATTGCAGTCAATGCCATTAATGATGTCCGTGTTATGTGGCAAATTGCACAGGAACCTGAACATGGATCCTTTTCCTTTGCATTAGGAGGGAATGGCGAAATTGTGGATCTTGTATATCTCCCGGACCAACATTTTTTCGGTTCCGATAAAATTGTGCTAGAGGCATCTGACAATTACAGCAAGGCTCGGGTAGAGATTAATTTCCATGTTCAAAGTGTCGAGGATCCGCTCATATTTTATGATTTCCCGAGTGGGCTTATTGAAAATGAAAATGAAAAATACGAACTATTTATATCCCATGAAGACGGTGATGGTCTGCATACACTCAATGAAATTGAATTCCTCGGTCTGCCAAGCTGGTTAGAGGTGGAGACTTATGCATCGACTGCATTTAGCCAGACCCATCGATTATTTGGTGAACCAACGGTTGATGATACCGGAACTTCTTCTATCTCAGCCAAAATATCGGATAAAGTAGGGAATCAGGTGCAGGTCGATTTTCAATTAAAAGTAAATTTTTTCAATAAGCCACCAGTACCAAGTCCCAATGCAATTTCTGCAAGTTTTATGGAGGATAGTTTTACTGAAAACTTTCCCAAGAGGTGGCTAAACTTTTTTTCTGTAACCGATGAGGAAACAAGTGCCGATGAACTCACCTGGTCTATAGTTTCTTCTCCTCTTCATGGTTATGCACGCATAGACGAAAGAGGGCTTGAAGTGTCCTATTATCCAGATGCAAACTTTTCAGGAGATGATTTCTTCAGCATCGGTGTTATGGATCGGGGAGGGGCAAATAATTCTCTGCCCCGACAAGCTATCATTCCTGTTTCAATTACTGTGCTACAGGAAAATGATTTACCCATTTTTCAAACATCCCCGCCCTCAGATTCAAATAATTCGTTTTCCACAACATGGAATGATGAACGAGACTATTCATATGAGTTATCTGTTTTGGATTCTGATTGGCCGTGGCAGGGTTATCCTTCTTTGTCCTTACGATCCTCGCTTCCCTCCTGGGCGTCATGGAAAACTTTAGGAAACGGGAAAGCCTTAATCAGCGGTTCTCCCATGTGGTTTCATCAAGGCAATTATTCATTTTCGATCGTGGCCCAGAGTGGTGGGGATGAGGTTGTGCAAAATTTCGACTTGGCAATCCTGGTGAATGACTATCCGCCAAGAGTCCAGAATCAATCCAACCAATTAATCTACAAAAAGATACAATTATTTGTTATCGAGGATGGAAGTGTGGATGATGTTAAAAATACAGTCCATGGATTACGGGCATTCAATCCTGACAAAGTGGCGGGTGAAACTCTACGATGGCTGCCTTATACCCCCCCTAGTAGTGGCGGATCTCTATCTCTTTCCTCATACTTGGACGAAGACAAAATCTTTGCAAGAGTATCAGGGTTTGAGTACCAGTTACCTGAACATTTCAATGGTATTGATCAGTTCTCCTTGATCGTGGATGAAGGTGATCGTCAAACTGAAGTTCCATTTGAGGTTACTGTTAAATCAATTCCTGACCCTCCAGAATTTTTAGAGGATGGACCTGTCTCACTGTCTGTCGCCAGGGGCAGTTACATTGAAAGAGTGATTCTAGCAAAAGATCCAGATGGTCAGACAGTGGATTTTAAACTGCTGTATCCTGCGAATCATTCCAAGTGGTTAACAATAAAATCAGAGGATAATCATGCTTCTGAACCTTCAGTTAAGATTGGTGGGATTGTGCCACAAAGTACCGAAGATGAATCGTTTACATTGATTGCCTCTGACCCGACTGGGAGGTTTTCCCTATTGGAAATAAATATATCAGCGAATCCGTAAAACGAAATTATGCAATATCTAGGGGTGCTAAATTTTTGTTGAGGCTCTCGATGTCTAGGTGAGAGACAACTTCGTCATATATACTACTTTTATCCAGGAGATAGCTTTTTCTTAGCGAGGATGTTGTGCTTCCGTGAGGAATGTATTCATCTGGCCAGCCAAGCCGTATTACCTGTGTCGGCAATCCTTCCTGGTTTATGATTTCGAGAACGGCGGATCCAAACCCTCCTGCCACAACATTATCTTCGAGGGTAATAATTTTGTGATGCGTTTGGGCATGTTTGATTATCAGACTTTTATCGAGCGGTTTGACAAATCGTGCATTCACGACCGAGATCTTTAGCCCGTAGCTTTTTTCGATCTGTTCAGAGACACTTTCTGCCAAGGAGACGAACTCTCCAAGTGCCCAGATTGAAATCTGTTCGCCATCTACCAGCAACTCAGCCTGACCAAGTTCAATGGCTTGGCTATTTTCCCAGCTTTTGGTTTGTTCACTGGCACCTCTTGGATAGCGAAGAAAAGTTGGTGAATTTTGTTGAATCGCAAATTCGAGCATCGGTCCAAGTTCCGCCGTGTTCGACGGTTGCATAATGATGCTGTTTGGCACGCACCTTAGGTAAGACAAGTCAAATAAACCATGGTGGGTCGGGCCATCATTGGGGGAGAGACCTGCCCGATCCAGACAAAAGGTAACAGGCAGGTTTTGTAAACAAACATCATGAATGATTTGATCGTAAGCCCTTTGCAAAAAGGTTGAGTAGATTGCGCAGACTGGATGCATGCCTTTTGCTGCCATTCCAGCAGCCATGAGAACTGCATGTTCCTCTGCAATGCCAACATCAAAAAAACGATCCGGGCACGCTTTGCTCAATTGATCAAGCCCCGTCCCACTTGGCATGGCTGCGGTTATCCCCACCACTTTGGGATTTTTTTTGGCAATTTTTACAAGAGACATTCCAAATGCATCCTGGTATTTCAATTCTTTGTGCGAGTTTGAAGTGGTGGAACCACTGGCATTAAGATCGAAGGGGCCTGACCCATGCCATTTTTCTGGTTCATTAACCGCAGCAGAGAATCCTTTTCCTTTCTGCGTGAGGATATGGAGCACAATTGGCTCTTCCGATTGCTTGGCAAATTCAAAGAATTTGACCAGCGAGGGAATATCATGTCCGTCAATAGGGCCGAGATATCTTAATCCTAGTTTTTCAAAAATACTGGAAGGTGCGATCAGTTCTTTGGTGTCTCTTTTCGCTTTAGAGATGAATTTTATGAGAGAATTGCCCCCTGGGAATTGGTTGAGAAATTTTTCCGCATCCCGGTGAATTCTTGTATAAATGGGATTGGTAATGAGTTCGTTAAAATACTTCGAAAAGGCTCCCACATTTTGGGCAATGGACCACTTGTTATCGTTGATAATAAGGATGAAACGCTTGGTGGTAGATGCTATGTTGTTGAGGGCTTCAAGGGTTATCCCGCAGGTAAATGCTGCATCTCCTGCAACTGCGACTACATGATTGCTCTCGCCCTTTAAATCGCGGGCCGCACACATGCCGAGTGCTGCAGAGAGTGCGGTTCCCGCATGACCCGCACCGAAAGAGTCATGATCACTTTCTTCCCTTGAAATAAAACCACTGTATCCCGAGGATAGTCTTAATTTATCAAAAGCATCATCGTTTCTGCCGGTCAGGAGTTTATGAACATAACCTTGATGGGAGACATCCCACAGAAAGGAATCCTCGGGCGAATTGAATGCAAGGTGCAGGGCAATCGTGAGTTCAACGACTCCAAGGTTTGGGCCGACATGTCCACCATTTTGAGAAGTGACAGAAATAATCCGATCCCGGATTTCTTGGCAAAGAATTTCCAGCTCCTCATGATTGAGGGCTTTAAGGTCACTAGGTTCTTTAATTTTTTCAAGCATCCTGCTTTGTGGGATTAGACTTGCTGTTGGATGCTTCTTGAATTTGCAATTCGGCTAACTCGAGTTTTTTTCTGCAATTGGCAACAATCTTAATTCCTTGCTCGTAGTTTTTCACCATATCTTCCAAACGGACATTTCCATTTTCAGATTCAGACACGAGAGTTTCGAGGGCACGCAATGATTGTTCGAAATCAAATTCTTCAGTTTTTTGGTCATTCACCATTTTCGTAATTATGACAGTTTTGTGAATTCTAGCAAACTTAGAAGATAATGGGCTCAAGGGTAGACAGAACAGAAAATTTCGATTAGAAATGTGAGATTAATACAAATGACAATTTTACAAACTATTCTGGTTTTGCTTCTTGTATCCAAATTTATTTTTGAGCTTTTTCTTGCCTCTTTAAATTTAAATAAAATCAAACAAAATATTTCTTCCACACCAAAGGGGGTTCAGGATTACATGAGTCAGGAAGAGTGGGAGAAATGCTCAAGGTATACCCGGGCTAAGACACATTTTGCTGGATTTGAAAATCTCTTCTCATTTCTTCTAACGGTCGTGGTGTTAATTTTCTTCCTCCCGCTTTATTTTAGAGAGTGGTCTTTGTCGTTCGGGGTGGGTGTGTGGGAAGCATCTATTTTAACTGCTGTTTTTCTTTTAGTCCTTCAACAGTTTGGACTTCCTTTTGATTGGTATCGACAATTCAGGCTTGAAGATAAATTTGGATTTAACAATCAGACAAAACGACTTTGGTTATCAGATAAGTGTAAAGAGTTCGTTCTTGGTTGTTTTTTAATTACCTTGTTACTGGCATTGGTTCATTTCCTCTATGCCCAAATCTCAGTAATTTCCCCAGATTATTGGTGGGTTTTTGCTTTCCTTGCCCTCTTTCTGTTCCAACTGGTTTTGATGGTTTTATGGCCAAGGTTTATTATCCCACTTTTTAATACATTGAAACCGTTGGAGGATTCAGATTTACGAGAGAAATTACATGCTCTGTCTGAAAAGACTGGATTCAAAACGAAAGAAATTCAAGTGATCGATGGGAGTAAAAGGTCGGCTCATTCCAATGCTTTCTTTACAGGTTTTGGAAGATTTAGAAAGATTGTCCTCTACGACACCCTGATCAACCAGATGGACTCAAAGGAAATCATTGCGGTTGTTGCCCATGAAATTGGCCATTACAAACTGGGGCACATACCCAAGCGTTTGGCTCAATCTTTTGTATTGGGTCTAGTTTTTTTCTGGGTTATCGCTCAACTTGTAAAAGCTCCCTGGTTTGTGGAACAACTAAATATTTCTGGCTCATTTACAGGCGCAATAAGTCCCGTCCTATTGGCGTTCATTTTATTTGGAGGGTGCGTATCTTACTGGTTTAGCCCTGTATCCAACTATTTTTCACGCAGGCACGAATTCGAAGCAGATGACTATGCAGTATCGGTCACTGGGTCCTCCCTTGCTTTATCCAGTGCCCTGAAAAAGCTCAGCGTAAAAAATCTGAGCTATCCATTACCTCATCCCTGGGTGTCATTTTTCTACCATTCGCACCCCAGTCTGCCAGAGCGAGACTTGAATATAAGTAAAGATTGATCATTCTTTTTTTGAGAAATCACCGATCAACCGGATAGAGGATTTTCAAGCAAATGCAGTGAAAGACCATCGCAAGCGATACGCCAGACAGGTTCATTATAATGTCACCAATCGAAGGAAATCTCTGGGGAATATAAAATTGTGTTAATTCATTAATTAAGGCGAAGGAAATAGAAACGAGAATGGTCCAGTAAAGAGTAGTGCTATTTTGTTTTTTTCTGCGAATGAACCAACCCCACAACCATGCAAAGAGAAAAAACAGGGGGAAATGACTTAAGTCCTGTATCCAGAACGGGTAATCAAATATGTCTTCTGATAACTGAATGAAAAAGGCGTGAACCTCTGCATTTTTCAGGGTATCTGGCCTAGGGAATCCTGTCAGGATTTGAATAAATAAAGAATAAGCCAGAGGGATAGTTATCCAAAATTTTGAGCCATTTGGGGCAACTAACCAGTTTGATCTTTTAATATTCAACCACATTGCTATCTGCTTTAAAGTATTTTACCTTGAAAGATTAGAGATATTTTCAGACATGCCAATTTACGAATTTTACTCCCCAAAAACTAATAAGATTTATTCTTTTTATTCCCGTAAGCTTACAACTGCCGATCAAGTTCCCCACTGTCCAGATGGGAAAGACTTCGAAATGAAAAAATTAATCAGTGGGTTTTCCATAACTGGCAGTAACCCCAATGATGAAAATGTACAAGGTGATTGTGGGCAGGATAATGAATCGGACCCCTTTTCCCAACTTAGTGAAACCCAATCGGCAAAAGTGATGAAGGAAATGGAAAGAGCGATGAGCGGAATGGATGACGAAAACCCCGACCCTCGCCAAATGGGTGCCCTGATGCGGCGTATGTGTGAGATGACAGGGGAAAAGATGGATGGAGTGATGGAGGAAGTGGTAAGAAAACTAGAAGAGGGTGCAAACCCAGATGAATTAGAGGAAAAAATGGATGGAGTGATGGGGGACGAAGATGGGAACAGCGATGTGACCGAAAATGCTTCGGGTAATCCACGGTTAAAAAAGGTAAGAAAGAGATTTTTGACCAGGGATCCTGAGCTTTATGAAATGAATGACTTTCTCGGTTGAGCGATTTTTATTCATGCGACACATAATTTTATTTTGTTTTTTGCTTCAGTTTGGCTGTGACTACAGCCCAAATGAAAAATCAAATGATTGGAATGGAACCAAGGAGGAATTTCTTGATTCTTTCAAACTGGTCGATGGGCAGGAATCAAATAATTCACTTTTACTTGTTGAACAAAACTCGGGTGAACCATTTACGGGAGAAGTTAGCAGAAGTGAGGCTGACCGGATTACCAGACAGACTTTTTCAGGCGGGCTTTTGAATGGTAAAAGTATAAAAACCTCGCCAGATGGTTCTTGGGTGGAAGCTAACTACCTAAACGGACAACTGCACGGAGAGATGACATTCTACAACTCCGAAGGTAAGGTTAGATCGGTAATGATTTACAAAGAAGGCAAAAGAGTTATCACCAATGCTGATTAGTTATTGTTTTTCCGCTCCCGGGTCCGAGGGGAGGTAAAAGAAAAAAGTGGTTCCTTTGCCAACCTTGGAATTAAATCCAATTATGCCTTTGTGGTCCTCCACAAATAACTTGCAATTGTACAGGCCAAAGCCGGATCCTGCATGCGAGTTTTTGGTGGTGAAAAAAGGGTCGAATATTTTGTCAAAAATATCTTCCGTAATTCCTGACCCGTTATCAGAAATAATGATTTCGGCACCCCCTTTGGGTACCTTTCTTTTTTCGCCAAGATGATTTACGGTTAAGGTATCGCCCCGGTTTATTTTCTTTAGGGTAATTTTAATTTTTCCTTTTTTTTCAATTACATCACGAGCGTTTATTATTAAGTTTAGGATAACTTGCCTGAACCCAGTTTCCTCAAGGTAAGCATGGATGGGCTCTTTGGAAAAATTAGTTACAATTCTGGCACTAGGGGGTAATAAAATCCCAACTAAATCCATTTGATCCCCCAATAAGTTAGCAAGATTGTGATGAGACCGAACCGCTGGTTTATCCCGGTGAAGATCAATAATTCGACGAACTAACTTTTGTGCCTGCAGGGCACTTTTCTTAATTTGCCCCATTCCATTGGCCATTGGGTCGTCCTTCTTCATCATCGAATAATAAAGTTCGCTGATCGAAAAGATGCCTGCCATAAGGTTGCTGAAATCATGAACCAGTCCGTTCGTCAGGGTGGTTAAGCCTTCTCGCCAAACAGAGTTGGTCAGACGATGTTCAGCAATTGCTTGTCTGGTAATATCAATAAATACGCCGTCAAATCCTAAGATTTTATTGGTTGCGGTGATAATGGGGGTTCTTACATCCAGGAGGTAGACTATTTTATCAGCTGGTGGTACATGGACTCTGTAGCTTAAACTGAATGTTTCTTTGATGTTTTCATGAGCTTTCAATTCTCTTTGAAAATATTCCCGGTCCTGATCTGAAATTTTTTCAAGGAATAGACCACCATTTCTGTGCATTTCCTTAAAATCAAACGGAAAGAGTTTCTGCACTCCTCTGGAGAGATAACTAAAGGTCATATCTGGCCTTTGGGTAAAAAAGATGCCCGGGAAGTTACTAATGTAGTCGGATAAGCGGCTTTCTGCTTTTTGTAGACGTATGAATGTATTTGCGAGAGCCCGGGGGTCTTTCATTAAATCCCCCAAAAAAGCTTTTTTGAGCGATTCATGAGGGGCAAGAGCAGGGGAAATTGATAAAACTCCCATCGATTCATACCTGCAATATGCCAATGCTATACCTAGCGATGATTCAGCTTCATTGGAAGAAATGGGGAGAAATTTTTCGAATGATTTTTGATAGAATTTTTTTTCGAGAACCAGCTTCCATGAAGGATCCAGTGCGGTCATTAACTGATAAAAACTGCGGCCCGACAAATTTCTCGAAGATTCACCAATCCAGGAACTGAAAGAATCCATAGAATGAAGGATGTTTCCTTCCATATCCAAGGCGACTTGGCTAATCTCGAAGTTCGGTATTTTCAATTGATCTTTCTTCTCATATCAAAAATTTTATTTATCATGGCAATCATTCATCTGAATATCTACTATTTTATGGATGAAGGATGGGAATATTTCCTCTGAATTTGGCATGAGGATTGCATTGTTTTTCCCAGATGACCGCTATTCTCGACAATCTTTACAGCCAGGAAAATTATCTTATTTCCAAGAAACTACTGGATGCAACCCACCTTAGACACGAGGCATTATCAAACAATCTTGCCAATGTGGAGACACCGGGGTTCAAGAGGCGTGACCTTCCGGAGAATTTTTCAGTTGAGTTGCGCAGGGCAGTTGATCGCAAAGATTTTCGGCGTGTAAAGGACCTCTATCCCAGGAGTGTGGAGGATCGTCAGGCCAAGCCCGTTCGGATGGATGGCAATACGGTTCAGCTTGACGAAGAAATGTTGGCGATGAATCGAAATGCTTTGAACTACGAATATCTGTCAAGCTCGGTGGGCGGCACTTTAAAGGAACTCACATTAGCAATCAAAGGGAGGGTGTAACCACACATGACAATGAATCTTATTCCAGGAGTCGAATCGACAGGCAGTGCCTTATCAGCTGAGAAGATACGACTTGAAATCATTGCCCAAAATATTGCCAACTCTAACACCACCCAGGATGCTTCTGGTAAAGTTTACAAACGCAAAGAAGTCGCTTTTGAGGAGTTTATCAAGATGCCTGAAAGACGTGTCCCTGGGTATGTTGATGAAAACTTATACCAAGGAGTCAGGGTTGTGGATGTATACGATGATCAAACCCCTGGAAGAATGATTTTTAATCCGGGGCACCCTCATGCCAATAAGGATGGCATGGTCGAGATGCCCAATGTTGATGTTTCTCGTGAAATGATCGATTTAATAAGTGCCTCTCGGGCATATGAAGCAAACCTTTCTGTAGTCAAAACCTCCCGGCGGATGGCTCAACAAGCCCTTGCGATTGGGCGCTAACTTTTTACTATTATGGACGCAGTCTCATCCTTGCCTTCCCTTAATGATTTATTGAGGCAAAACCCCAATCTTAACCCTCAAAAATTTTCCTCAAAGCTCAATGGAGAGAATCATTTACCCAATGGTATTTCTTCATCTTCTTTGGGTGGCCCGCCCCTCATTGATAAAACCACAGCAGTCGATCGTGTTACTGCACCGGGTTTCTCAGACATGTTTGAAAAGTTTGTCCGTGGTGTGGACCACAAGAAAAAAGTTTCTGCGAAGGCAACACAGGATCTCATCCTGGGCAGATCTGACAACATTCATGAAGCTGTGGTGAAGTCAGAGGAATCAAAGGTGGCTTTCAATTTGATGATCGAAGTGCGGAATAAACTGGTGGATTCTTATAAAGAGCTCATGCGCATGCAGGTCTAGGCATTTGATATTTTATAAATGAAGGAAAGATTAAATAGACTCACAGAAGTTTGGAATGCTCTAAACACTTCTCAAAAATTCTCTCTTGTTGGTGCACTCGTTGGAGTTCTCCTTGTCAGTGCGGCCATTCTGTCTTTTTCGGGGGGGAGTAAAGATTTACGCCCCTTAGTAAGTGGTGCGGATGCAGCCGACCTAGGGGAAGTGACTGAGGTATTGAAGTCCAACCAAATTGAATTTGAATACAGCCAGGGTGGTGATTCAATCCTGGTTCCGGCAGATAAGTTAGCATCTGCCCGCATGGAACTTGCCATGAAAGGATTGCCCAAAAGTGGGGATGTCGGGTATGAGATTTTTGACGAAGGCAATTTTGGAATAAGTGACTTTGTGCAGCGAACCAATCACACCCGTGCAATCCAAGGTGAGTTGGCTCGCACCATTTCTATGATGGATGCCATTCGCTCAGCCAAAGTTTTTGTTGTAAAGCCTGAAAACAATCTTTTGCTTAGTGAAGACCCCAACGACCGACCAAGTGCGTCGGTCTATGTGGACACTGGAGGGAACACTCTCGATAGGCGAAATGTGAATGCGATCCAATTTTTGGTAGCTCGGGCAGTAAAGGGAATCAACAA
>NYYP01000046.1 GCA_002686835.1 Opitutia bacterium
ACCAACCCATTAGCTCGGTGGTTGGGCAATTAATTGGCCACGATCCAGACAGTAATACCACGCTTACCTACTGCTTTGTTGATGGCAATGGATCGATTGATAATTCACTTTTCGTGATCGATGAAAATGCCAGTGTTCGAACGACCACCATGTTTGATTATGAGACAGACGATCATAATTACTCCATCCGTGTAGGTGTTGCAGACGAGCACAACTTTTCGATTGAGCGGTCGTTCACCATAAACCTGCTCAATATAGTTGAGGACAATGACCAAGATGGGGTGGAGGACCACTACGATCCCGACGATGACAACGATGGATTTTCCGATTTGGACGAACAGACCTACGGTTCCGACCCGCTCGATCCTAACTCGGTCGCCAATGCTGATCCTGATTCCCTGGAACTAAACGGCACCACAGTTCTTGAAAACCAACCCATTGGCTCGGTGGTTGGGCAATTAATTGGCCACGATCCAGACAGTAATACCACGCTTACCTACAGCTTTGTTGATGGCAATGGATCGGGTGATAACTCACTTTTCGTGATCGATGAAAATGCCAGTGTTCGAACGACCACCATTTTTGATTATGAGAGCGATGATCATAATTATTCCATTCTTGTACGGGTAGCCGATGAACATAATTTCTCCATCGATCGAACCTTTACATTACTTCTACTCAATCAAAACGAACCACCTTTCGATTTTAAAAGTTCTGCAAATTTAGAAGTCAAAGAGAATCAAGCAATGGGTAGCTTGGTTGGCAAACTAACCGCCAAAGATCCCGATATGGATTCTGCATTGCATTTTAAGCTAGTGGAGGGTGCAAAAGATAATCATTTGTTCAGAATAGATAACAACGGTTCTTTATTTACAGGGGCTGTGTTTGATTTTGAAACAAATTCATCTTTTGAAATACGAGCAAAGGTTCGTGACCGTTATAATCTATGGAGTAAGCAAAATTTCACGATCAAAGTGCTCAATATAATCGAAGATTTTGACAAGGACGGGACAGAGGATCATTACGATTTAGATGATGACAACGATGGTTTCTCAGATGCCGACGAACTCGCATATGGATCCGATCCGCAGGATCCTGAGTCCGTAGCCAATTCGACACCTGATTTGCTGAAACTCAATGGAAGTACGATTGTGGAAAACCAGCCAATTGGCACAATTATTGGCCGTTTGGTTGGGCATGATCCCGACCCCTATGCTACGTTAAGCTACTCTCAGGTACTTGAAGGCAATGGGGGTGATTTGCCTTTGGATGTTGGACCAATGGGCGTGGTCCGTACCACCAAGGTTTTTGATTATGAAACGAACGACAGAAATTATACCTTAGTCGCCAGGGTGACAGACGAGCATAATTTCTCAACCGAGCGGTCCTTCACCATAGATTTACTTAACCAGATCGAGGACTTGGACCAAGACGGCGTGGAAGACTTCTACGATGAGGATATAGATGGAGACGGATTTTCGAATGAGGATGAACTGGCCTATGGGTCAGATCCATTGGATCACAGGTCAGTAATCAATGTGGCACCGATTGATATAGTGATTCAGGGCGGAGAAATTGAGGAAAACCGCCCAGCAGGTACCTTGGTGGCCAGGTTCTTTGGAATAGATGCGGACAAAAACGATTCCTTGACCTATCAACTGGTCGAGCCTGGAAATATTGAAGAAAGTTTACCCTTTAAACTTTCCAAGCGTGGTGGGTTGAGAACGACCAGGAAGCTGGATTACGAATTGGATAAGCACGATTATTTCATGACCATCCAGGTAATGGATGATATGAATGAATCGTTCGAGAAGTCATTCACCATTCATTTGATCAATCAAATTGAAGATATCGATGGGGATGGTACAGAGGACGCATATGATGAAGATTTGGACGGGGATGGATTTGCCAATGAATTGGAACTGGAGATTGGCACGAATCCAACGGACCGTTACTCCCGCCCGGAAAAACCAATCTTAAGAGCAGGAAGTGGCCAAATTGATGAAAATGGAACGATTTTCTTAACCGGTGGAATTAAGGCAAATGGTGGTGCTGAGATATCGGATTTTGGATTTGTGCTGTCTTCCAGTGTTTCCCTGGACCGTGCCGAATCCACAGTGTATTGGGTGCGGGGCGTGGGCAATCCCCAGGATTTTAAACTTATCGTTACTGAGAGCCCGTTTCCCGGAACCCTTTATTTCCGTACTTGGGCAGGAAATGTGGCAGGATATGGAATCGGGCCGGTCAAAAAGGTAATTATCCCTGAAGCTCCCCAACCATGGTGGGGAGAGGTCGAGGAGGGTGCCGGCGGTTGGCTGACATCAAGCTGGTTTGGTACATTTAAATATTACGAGAATGGATGGTTATATCACTCCCTACTTGGTTGGTTGTATTCCTCGCCCTCCAAGGAAAATAGTGTCTGGCTGTGGAAAGAAGGCAGGGGATGGATGTGGACCAAAGAGTCTGCCTGGCCTTATCTGTGGTGGCACAATACCAATAACTGGCTCTATCTGGCTCCAAGCAAACCGGGGCAACCCTTGAAGTTTTACGATTATTCAACTCAATCTTATTAGGATTCAAGAATGGCTTGTTACCTTTATGAAGGGGCAAAGCGGTCGTTGACTTTAAGCGTAAAATCAAGAGGATTATTCCCTTTTCATAATTTTAATTAGCGATGTCGAGTAACGAGCAAAACGAAGAGCCCAAGGATAATGAATTGCCTGAAAGTGAACAGGCAGATGGTTTAACTGCCGAACAGGCTGTAGAGGCCCGTCCGTATGATGAGGTGGAGGTATGGAAAAAAAGCAAAAACACACTCTTCTCGGTTTTGGGGATTATTGCCCTGGGAGTTGCCATATCAACTTTTTATAAGAATTCCAAACAAGACGAAGCAACCGAGAGAAGCCTGCGTTTTGTAAATGCCAGTGTGGGAGAAGTGGGCTCGGAGGAAAAGTTTCTTTCCTTTGCCGAGGATTATGATGATACCCTTGGAGGAGTCGCCCAGTACAGGGCAGCTTCCATTCAGTATGGAGAGGGAAGGTTTTCAGAGTCTGCAGATAGTTTTCTTGTCGCCGCAGGACGTTTGTCCGGCGATCCTTTACAGGGGCGTGCCAAGATTGGGCATGCGGTGTCTTTGTTAAAGGATGGAAAGAAGGAGGATGGCGTATCGGCATTGTCTGCTGTTTCCCATGATTCCACTCTCTTACAAATCGACCGGTTTGAGGCACGATATCTTTTGGGTGTCCATGCATTGGGAGAAAAGGATACTGATACTTTTGAAGCTCAGCGAAAAGCACTTGGGGAAAATGAAAATGCGGCAGATTATTTATCCCGTCTCGTGGAATTTGAGCGACTGCACAGTCTTTATGCACAAGCCCTTTCTCTGCCAGATATTAATTTGGCCAAAGGTGCAGAGTATCTGAGCAAACAAAGAAAGCGCAAGGGAGTCCAAGAAACCGAGAGTGGGTTACTATATGAAGTAATCAAAGATGGGAATGGTTCTTTGCCCATCGAAACAGACGAGGTTGAAGTGCATTACCATGGTACCCTGATCGATGGGGAAGTGTTTGATTCATCCCGTGACCGTGGAGAACCGGCAAAGTTTCGGGTAAATCAAGTAATTGCCGGTTGGACAGAAGCTTTGCAGTTAATGAAGGTCGGTTCGAAGTGGAAGCTTTTTATACCAGCAAATCTCGCCTATGGGAAAAATGGAAATAATTCAATCGGGCCAAATGAAACCCTGACTTTTGAAGTGGAGCTATTGGGCATTACTCCGCCAATTGTGGAGCCCGAACTTCCTGACTTGAATGAATCTGAGCCAATCCCTGCTATTTTCCCTGAAGCATCCGGTGATTCAAACAATTCTTCAGCTTCCGAAAAGAGCGATGTAAAAACGGTGAAGGTACAGGGAAGTCCCAAAGACAACAATGTATCTGAGTAGGGTCTGCTAATCGCCCCCATGATCCTTTCGGGACAATCTGAATTGATTCAAGCGTGAATTGACTCGCGAATGGTACTCGCTACCTCGGGCCCGCGCAGCAATTCCACCAAGGATAAACCAAATTCCACCGCGGTGCCCGCCCCGCGTGAGGTAATAATTTTACCATCAATGACCACCGCCTGTTCAGTAATGATTTGTGGGAGTTCTTCAACAATGCATCCATGACCGGTAATGGATTTATTGGACAACAGTCCTGCATCTTTGAGAAGCAATGGTGCTGCACAGATCGCAGCGATTGGTCGCTGCCTGTCTGCAAATTCTTGAATTAAAGAAAGAATCGCCTTGTTTTTTCGGAGCTCAAAAACTGCAGGTCCACCAGGAATGACCAATAAATCAAAGCGGTCAGGCTTAGTCTCCATTAAAAATTGATCGGTCCTGATAATAATTCCGGAACGCCCGCAAACTTCCAGTTCAGTTTCACAGGAGGCGAGAACAACTTCGACCTCCGCCCGTTTCAATAGGTCAATAGGACAGGTCGCCTCAATTTCCTCGAACCCATGAGCTAAGGGAACGAGGACTTGCGGGATCATGACGAAGGGGGGATCAGGCGGCTTTTACCTTTTCCTTCTTGGGTTTGGATTCCTGCTTTTTTTCCGTCTTGGTTGAGGATGTGCCGGTGTCGGTACTTCCTGAGGAGGAAGATGAGTTGTCCTTGGGTTCACCGCCACTCTTTTTCTTGTAATCGGTCTCGTAAAACCCGGTGCCTTTAAAAATTAGACCAGCTCCCAGGCCCAGCAAACGCTTGGCTTTTTGCTTTTTGCATTTTGGACAGCGTTTGACCGGGGAGTCATTCATTGATTGAAAGAGTTCCCACTCGTGGTTACAGGCCTCACATTGGTAATCATAAGTTGGCATAGCGAAATACTTTAAACTTAGAAATTTAGAAAGTCAGGAAAAATTCTTCATCCGTAAAGCTGAGGAATAAGCAATTAACACCCAAGCTCCAATAAAGAAGGATAGTCCATAAATGGGAAGGGCGAGCAGGAAAATACCCCAAAATGCAATCACGGGAAGGGCAAGTGGTTTCCACCCAGTAATGACTTGTTGAATTAAAGAACGAATCTGAAATGCATCGCGGAATTCCTCATTCTTTAAATAGGTCATAAATGCGGATAAAAAAACCATCGGCGAAAAGAACCCGGTTATGGCAAGGGGGAGATAGGCAACCACACCAAGAAGACCAAAGGTAAGGAAGTATAAGATTAGGCTGGTGATCCACCCCGCAATCAAGGGGATTCCCACATAGACAACGAGCAACCCAAATAGACGCATTCCGCAGATAAATAAATCAGGCCAGTTCATTTCAGACCATTCGGGGAGATCGAACTGTTGATTACGGCGCAATCTCCGGCCGTAGATAAAGAGGTAGCCTAGGGCAAATAGGTTTAATCCTGGAATAAAGGATAAACCACCTCCCAACAAAACCTTCGGTATCCATCCGGGACGACCGAACAATCGGGTGCAAACCGCTTCCAAACTTGGCATAGCTTTTGTATGGTGACATGCTTTACATTTCCCGCAAGCCATGAATTTTCCAGAACAGTTAAAATTTTTCCAGGAACGGATCGAAAAGCATCTGAAATCGGACCTTCCGGATTCCAGCCAAAGACCTGCCCGTTTGCATGAAGCCATGAATTACAGTTTGCAGGCTGGTGGTAAACGTTTGCGCCCAGTTTTGGTGCTTGCCTGTCATGATTTGTTTCCGGGCGAAAATGATCCAATTCAGGCAGCATTAGCAGTTGAAATTATTCATACTTACAGTTTGATTCACGATGATTTGCCCGCGATGGATAATTCAGATTTACGGCGGGGTGTTCCTACCTGTCACCGCAAATTTGATGAATCAACTGCTATACTTGCTGGCGATGCCCTGATACCGCTTGCATTTGAACTGTTGGCAAAGGGTTATATTCATCAGCCGGAATTAGCCATGCAACTGGTAAGTTTACTAGCCGAAGCTGCAGGCAGCCAAAAACTCGTTGGCGGGCAGATGGAGGACTTGCTTGCCGAAGGAAAGTGCCCAGATGAAGATACGCTTTTGTTTGTCCATGCCAATAAGACTGCCGCGATGATAAAAGTGTCTTTGTTGCTGGGCTTTCTCCTGGGCAAGCGGGGAGATGATAAGGAGTTATTCCATTTGGTGTCGCAAGCTGGCCAGTCGCTTGGGCTCGCTTTTCAGGCAGTGGATGATCTGCTTGATGTAACATCCACTACTGAAACATTAGGCAAGGATGCTGCACATGATAAAGAAGCAGGGAAAATGACTTGGGTAAATATGTTGGGGTTGAGCAAGGCAAGAGACCTGGCTGGCGAACATACACAGCAAGCACTGCGAAGCATAAAGAATATCGGTGGTGATAACCAATTTTTGCTCGAACTTGCCGAATATATGCTCCGCAGAAAAAACTGACATTATGCATTCATCAAGTGACGGGCTGGGTTCCCGAGACTGGCGCCAAAGATTAGGGGTTTCCCGCGAACTAGGCACTGGGTTTGCAGCACCAGGGGGAGAATTTACCCGGGCTTTGTTTGAGTGGAGCTTAGTGCCAGCGGGTAACTTTTTGCATACTTTATTGCAAGGCAGGAGAGTGGTCGAGTTGGGGGCAGGTATGATGCCCTATGGTTATGCCCTGGCCGCACATTCCTGTGCCCGCAACTTTGTCGCAGTCGAGCCTTTTTATGCAGACAGGCAGGAAATTGCCCAATCCTCCTATGTGGGTGAGGTTCTTGATCCCTCGCTCCGTATTCCCCGGAAAGTTGAATCAAAAGATATGCTGGTTTATTTGGAGGAGGAACCTGATAATTTGCTGACCATTGTTGCCTGCGGGATAGAGGACTGTATTTTGCCGGGACCAGACTACCGCAAGAAAGTGGAAGGTGAAATAGAACGGACCTTAGAGGAGGATGCCTTTTTTCTAAGCTCACATAGCGATTTGTACCCTCAGGGTTTGTTGGCGATGGAGGTGCTTTTTAACCGACCATCTCAGCCCCATGTGGTGGATCGTCTGCGATTGCACGGAAAAAAATCCGCTTTTGAGAAATGGCACAAGGTTATTCCAACCTGGTAAAAAAATCGGCCTATGTGCCGGTGGTAGTGGCTGCCAGGCGTGCTTTCATGATTAGGTATAATTCCCGGCTAATCCAGGCATCAGTGGCTGCATAAGCTTGCTGGGCAGGAGTAAGGGGACTTTTTTGCCAGTTAGAAAGCTGAGCGGACTTAGAAAGTCGTTGGGAGAAAAAGATGGCAGTAAGGTTGCGCAAGCCAGTCTGTTCAATTTTGAGGGATTGGGCAAGGGGAGCCAGGTCTTCAAAGCCTGCTGGGGTGAATTCTTCAATTTTCTTGAGGTTGTAGACATCGTCCTTAATTGCCACCCCGGTTTTGATAATCTCGGGATTTTCGAGGATTTCAACCAAAGGGCCAAGTTTCATTACCGGATAAAGCCGAAAGAGAAAGGCTTGGTCGGCGGTGGATAGTTGCAGGAGGGCAGGCGGGTTGTTTGGCCCACGCTTGAAGTTTGGTTTACACTCGATGTCGAAACCAAGAATCTTTTGCTTACTTAATTTGGAAACAAATTTCTTGAAGGACTTAATATCCCCAGCCGACTGGATGGATCCGTGAAAACGGATCAACGGAAGTTCATTAATCTGGCTCTTTTCGAGCCTGGTAGGTAATTCGCCTTGGTTGGAATTGAGTACTGACATGGGAGAATGCATTCATAATTCCATGGTTAATCCATCGTAGGCAAACAAAACTTCACGGGGGAATCCGCGTGGGGATGGGGCACCAGGAATACCGGGGATAGATTCGCGCACGGCGTGCCGGGAGCCGGTTAAGAACTTTCTTGTGTAAGCACAGAATTCAGAAATATTTTCGTCGGTGGCGTTGGGGTCGTGATGAAAAATAGCCAGTTTCTCAACTTCGGCACGGGCGGCAAGTTCAACGCCCATGACATTGCTGGAGTGACCCCAGTGTTCACGGTTTCCAATCGATTCAGAGAGGGTGTAGGGGGCATCAAAGACCAAAAGATTGGCATTACGAATAAAGTCCAAAAAAGGATAATCTTTAAGGTGTGCTTCGTTGGTGTGCTCGCAGTCAGTCGAGTAAACCATTGCAGATTTGTCGTTCTCAATTCGGTAACCATAGGACATGCCTGGATGGTTCTGTTCAAAAAGAGAAATCCGGGAGTCACAAACTTCAATTGTATCCCCTGGTTTATGCTCTTCAAAAGATATACTTGCCCCAAATGTATCAAAACCAATTGGGAAAAAGGGTTCTTTCATCTGTTGTCGTAGAAATCCTTCAATCCCTTGGTGTCCGCCATGAAAGACCACCCGGTTACTTGGGGCATATGCAGGTGCAAAAAATGGAATTCCCTGAACATGGTCGTAATGAAAATGGGAAAGAAAGATATGAAAGGTTGCCCCACTTACTTTTTGCAGCATCAGTTCTTTTCCCAGTGCCCGCAATCCGGACCCTCCATCGAGTATTAAGTAATCGTCTGAGCCTGTTTCAACATGAATGCAGGGAGTATTTCCACCCCAGTGCGAACGGGTGCGGAAATTTAATTTTGTACTGACAAATTCACGGATTTGACGTTCGGAGCGTAATTCTTTTCCTCGGGCCGCCATTAAGGAAGCGATAATCTTTTCCTCGATTTCTTGGGCGGTTGGTGCTGTAGGCAATGAACCACGTGTGCCTTTAAAGTGAACTTTCATAGGGTAGTACCTTTTTTTACAATTGGTAATTTAAGGCAATTCTAAATTCTTAATGAATTGTCTTGGAAAAGAATTCCAAGAAGTTGGCTTGAAGAAAAATATTTAGAAGAGCATTGTATGCTTATGAGTAATAACGAAAAACTTGCGATTCCATTCTATCGGGTAGGTCTCGAGAGATTAACTTTTACGGAAATCCTGGAACGGTTTGTTGATCCATCCCAAAAGAGTGGCAATTTTCACCGGATTTCGGACATGCATGTAAAAATTGGAATGCCAGTTAGCTTTCGTACCGATGACGAACTTGTCCCCGTAGAAAAAGGCACACCGGTCAGTGAAGAAGCAATTCTTCATATGCTGAGTATTTTATTGAGTGAAAAACAAATCTCCCAGGTTACCGATCCCGACCAGCCCCAGGATGTTGATACCGCGTTTGAATGGGAAGAACAGGGGATAAATTTCCGACTCAATGTTTTTCGCGACCGGGATGGTCTCGCCTTTGTGATGCGAGTGCTTTCCTCGACCATACCTTCGATCGAAAATGTGGGACTTCCCTCCGAAACGATCTGGAAGGACATTACCTCACTGAAAAGGGGATTAGTCTTGGTCACCGGAGTGACAGGGAGTGGGAAATCAACCACCATTTCCTCTTTGATTAATCATGTTAATTTAACCAGGAAATCCAGAATTATTACGCTTGAGGACCCGGTCGAATTTATCTTTAAAAACGAAAGCTCGATGGTTTCTCAAAGACAGGTCGGGCAGGATGTGACCAATTTTTCTGCCGGTCTAAAAAGTGCGCTTCGGGAAAACCCAGATGTCATTTTTGTGGGCGAAATCCGCGATACCGAAACTGCGACCCTCGCTTTGAGTGCGGCAGAGACAGGCCATCTTGTTTTTTCGACTCTTCATACCCGTGATGCCAAGGGTGCATTGAGTAGGATTGTGGATATGTTTCCCGCTGAACAATCGAAGTTCATATGTTTGCAACTCTCTTTTAGTCTTTCTTATGTACTTAGCCAAAAATTGGTGCCACGTGAGGATGCGGCTGGCAGAATATTGGTCATGGAAGTACTGAAAAATGTACCGGCAATCGGCAATTTAATAAGAACTGGAAACTGGCAACAGGTTTATTCTGCAATGGAGACCCAGTCACGGGAGGGCATGCTTACGATGGAACAACATTTATTATTTCTTCATCAGCACGGAATTATTAGTCGCGAATCCGCCATTGCCTATGCCAATGATGCCAGTTTGATCGAGCGTCTTGGCGGGTGATTTTAAACCGGGTGCTTTCTTGTGCTAATGTGTCATTTTTGCTAAATTCAAATGCTTAACATGTACAGATATTGCCAATTTTTGCGAAAAAGATGTGTTTTGTTCGCTGGTTTGTTTATTGCAGTGGTATTTGGCTTATTGGCAAACAAACCTGCCGAACCGAGAGGTTCTCACAATACAAAGAATAGTAGAAAAATGATCACCAAGTCAGAAGACGAATGGAAAGACCAACTAACAACCGAGCAGTTTAGAATATTGCGCAAGGCAGGGACAGAGCGACCAAACGGAAAGATTTATGAGGAATTCAAAAAACAGGGGGAGGGGGTTTACTTCTGCGTTGGATGTGATACGGAATTGTTTTCCTCCAGGGAGAAATTTGATTCACATTGTGGTTGGCCTTCTTTCTTTGATCCATCCAAAGTTGAAAATGTTAAAACTTCGGTTGATTATCTCCTTGGCTATCCCAGGACTGAAGTGTTGTGTGCGATCTGCGATGGTCACTTGGGTCATGTCTTTACCGGAGAAGGTTTTGATACTCCAACTGATAAAAGGTACTGCATAAACGGGACGGTTTTAAGGTTTCGTCCCGCAGGTCAGTCAGCTGATACAAATGCTTCTCGAAAGGATGATGAAGTTGTGCCATAGGGATGCATTATTTGTACAGATTAATTACGATTCTTCGAGTAAGCCGTGATAAGTTATTTTAAAATTTGCATGTTATTGCTTTTGAGTTCCTTGCTTGGTCACGCATTGAACGCTATTCAAAACCCTGAAGGGGCAATTGAGGTAAGAATTCCTACCTATGATCATAATGGTCGTATTAGTTGGGAATTAGAAGCCGAAGAGGTGGATGTTGTGGGCCAAAGTATATACTCAGCTAAGAACCCGAAGATGTTCATCTTGGAAAATCAAAAACCAAGCACCGTAGCAAAAACAAGCTCGGGCATTTTCAATATTGGAAAAGGAATCGCACAGGGGGATGACAATCTTTTGGTCGAGGGAGAAGGATTTCAAGCAATTGGTCGACCTTGGACTTTTGAGGAAAATATTGCAGGCAGCAAAAGTCATTTGGCTTTTGCTGAGCAAGGAAAAATTGGCTTTGAAGAGGGGGTAGACGCTGGTTTTGTGCGGGGCGTGGAATCACAAGATTCCACCAAAGTTTCTTCAGGTGCCGGATCCGGTATTATGACCGATGCGTCTATGATGGCTGAGTTTTCCAAGGAATTTCCAACCACTGCCTATGGTGAGGAAATTCATATTTATGACCTAGGTGGTGGCAAAAAAAGATTTCTCCTGCAGAAAAATGTATTTATTAGAATGGAGGACACCGAGTCCAATTGCTCCACCCCTGAGTATTCCACCATCAATTGTGAGCGGGCCGAAATACTGCTGGGTCCAGATGATAATGGCACCAAGGTGCATGCTTTTGGTAAAATTTCTCAAATACATGCCACTGGAGCTGTAAAATTAAATCAACCTTCAAGGCGAAGTTCTGCAGATGAATTGAAGTGGTCACAGGGCAGTGGGCGGGTCGATCTTTTCGGCAACGCCAAAGTCTTTCATAAAAAATGGGGAGCTGCAGAAGGGGAAAAAATCGTAATCTCCCAGAAAGATGGCCGGGCAGAGGTAATTGGAGGCAAGCAAGGTAGGTCCCGTTTATTGTTGCCTGCTTTGAACAAATCCAAATTCCCAAAGTAGGGGAGCTTTATATTTTATTTTGAATAATAATAACCAGGTATCAAACGGACAGGCTTCTCATTTGAGTGCGGATGAATTGCGCAAGAATTATGGGCGCAGAGAGGTCGTTCAAGGCGTTTCTTTGGAGGCCCGAGGAGGCGAGGTGGTAGGTTTACTTGGCCCAAATGGTGCAGGGAAGACAACCACCTTCTCCATGGTTTCCGGTTTCGTTTCACCAAGTTCTGGGACCGTTCGTTTAAATGAGGATTTGTTGACCGATCTACCTGCTTACCAAAGGGCACGCAAGGGGCTTGTTTATCTGCCGCAAGAATCCTCAGTCTTTCGAAAACTTACGGTCGAGCAAAACATTCGGGCAATTGCGGAAACTCTCGGATTGTCCTCAAAAAGAGAGGATGAGATAGTGGAGGAACGACTGGAGGAACTTCGATTAACGAGCCTTGCCAGGCAAAAAGCCTACACACTTAGCGGTGGGGAGCGGCGGCGTCTGGAAATTACCCGGGCACTTGTGTTGAATCCAAAATTTTTAATGCTGGACGAGCCATTCAGTGGAGTGGATCCAATTAGTGTATCTGAAGTGATGACTATCATTCGCCAGTTGAAAGACAGTGGAATCGGAATATTTCTTACGGATCATAATGTCCGTGAAACCCTAAAAATTGTCGATCGGGCGTATTTACTGTATGAAGGGAAAGTACTCACTCATGGAACAGCCGATTTTCTTTTGTCAGACCCGGAAACTCGTGAAAAGGATCTGGGCCATGATTTTGAGGTATAACTGTACACAACCCTTTTGATTATGAAGTCCTCCTTGCCTGAGTATGTGGAAAGTATTTCAGTAAAAGATTTTTATGAATCTTTTGCCGAGCGGTTACTTTTACGGCTGGTAACCTCCAGAAAAACGCTCTCCAGAAGCACCATTCGAGAGAGAAGCTTGAACAGGCCTGCCTTGGCGGTGACAGGATATTTTAAGTACTTTGCCAACAAACGAATTCAACTGTTTGGTGCTGGAGAAATGGGCTTTTTGCGGGAGCAGGAAAAGAAACACCGTATTCAGGTGCTTGAACAAATGGCAGCCAAGAAAGTTCCATGCGTTGTGATTTCGCGCAATCTTGCACCGACCCCGGAAATGATCGAGGTCTTTGAACGACATGGAGTTCCTGTGTTTCGAACAAGCTTGGCCTCTAAAGCTTTTACTACTGAGGTCACGGTTTTATTGGAGGAACGGTTTGCTCCACGCACCACCGTCCATGGAACATTACTTGATATTCGGGGGATTGGGACCTTGATCAGGGGTGAGAGTGGTGCAGGCAAGAGTGAGGCTGCCCTGGCTTTGCTCGAACGCGGCCATAGCTTGGTAGCCGATGACATGGTACGGGTTAAATTATTAAGCGATCATACACCTGTTGGCTTTTGTGACGAGATGAGCAGAGGCTTTATGGAATGCCGGGGGATTGGGATTATCAATGTGGAAGAATTATTCGGAATTCGGTTTGTCCGGATTGAGAAAAAAATAGAACTGGTGGTTACCTTTACCGAAGACTTAAAGGCCTCCGTTATTGATCGGACTGGTCTGGACCGAAAAACCTTCGAAATCCTCGGTGCTTCCGTCCCGCACATGGAAATACCACTTCGAACTGGCAGAGACATGGCCCGGTTAGTCGAAGTTGCTGCGATGGTTCAGGCAGCCAGGCAACTTGGCCACGATTCCGCGAACGATTTTAATCAAAAATTATTAAAAAAAATGAATGTTGATGGGTGAGTCGAAGAAATTTCCTCACTTGCTATTTCTCTAACTTACCTAAAATCAAACTGCTTACGGAGGAGGTTTGTTTTTACAATTTTGCAACTTAAAAATGTTCAAAAACTTACTTTCAATGCAGTGTGAATAACTTGTGAGAAAGTAATAGCTGTCACAGGCTTTTTTTTCTTGGTTAAGTGGGATTTATTCTACAAAAGATTTACATACCCTTTTCTTATCCCTTCCAATACTAACCCTTAGATTTCTTTCCTGAGAATTCCTGTAAAAAGTTGATTCACAGATGCTTGCGAAATTAATGTCTCATTGCTATGAATTTTCTGCCGATGATTTTTTCTCGCATAATTCCAACTTTTATTTGTCAGAAAGTCTTCATAATCAGCAGGTTTTAGGTCTAGTTCCTACCCTGTGAATAATTCCAAATCTACTACCCTATGACACAATCAACCGCCACTCCTGATACCTTTTGGAGTTCTCTGCGTGAAAACCTTCTTGAAGTCATTCCTGCAGACACTTTTCGGGTATGGTTCGATAACATCCGCGTCGGTCACATGGACGAAGACGGATGCGAACTCCTCACCCCCAATGAATTTTCTGCTATCTGGATCCGGGACAATTATCTGGATGTCATAAGGCAGGAAGCAGACAAACTGGTAGGCTATCCTTATTCTGTGGAATTACTGGGTTCTTATGAGGACGAGGAGGAGAGCGAAACTCCACAGAATCGGTTGAAGCACACTTCGAAACAGAAATCCACCAGGACCACCGGGCCATCCCTGCATGGCCGTTCCCTGGGGATAAACCCCAAGAATACCTTTTCCAATTTTATTGTAGGCGGAGGAAGTGAGCTCGCACATGCTGCATGCGTGGCTGTTTCCAACGCCCCTGCTCATGCCTACAATCCACTTTTCTTATATGGAGATACAGGCCTAGGAAAAACCCACCTGATGCATGCGGTTGCACACCAGGCACTCAACCGTAATCCAGGATGTCGGATCGCTTATGTTTCCTGCGAGCGATTCACAAATGAATTTATCCGGGCAATTCAGGAAAATACCCTTACAAAATTTCGCTCCCGTTATCGAAGTGTAGACTATTTGCTCATCGATGATATCCAATTTTTAGCAGGTAAGGAAAGAATACAGGAAGAATTTTTTCACACCTTCAACGAACTATATGAGGCACAGCGTCAAATTTTTCTAACCAGTGACCGTCCAGCTGGAGAAATAGACAAAATTGAGAGCCGTTTGCTCTCTCGCTTTCAATGGGGACTTGTGGCCGATATACAAGCTCCCGACTGGGAAACCAGGGTGGCTATTCTTACCCGCAAAGCCGAGGCCATGGGCATTTCCATTGAGCCTGAAATACTCGAATTTTTGGCCAAGAATATTTCCCGCAATGTTCGTCGAATGGAAGGTGCCTTAACCCGTGTGGCAGGGTATGTCGGACTAACCCGTAAAAAGGCGGACTTAGAAACAATCCAGCGTCTTTTAAGGGATATTCTCAGAGAGGAAAACCTCAGTCGTATCACCATTGAAACCATCCAGAAAAAAGTGGTAGATTATTACCATTTAAGAATGGCAGATATGCTTTCCCGTCGCAGGCCCGCCAATATTGCTTTCCCAAGGCAGGTAGCAATGTACTTATCCCGTATTCTAACGGAACATTCTTTGCAGGAAATAGGTGCAGCATTTGGTGGAAGGGACCACGGTACTGTTATACATGCCTGTAAAACAGTTGAAAATATGATGGACCAGGATGCTTCAATTAAGACGGCAGTAGAGTTGCTCAACGAGCAACTTTCACAGTCAATGTCTTGAGAATTCCCCTCATTACACACAAAGTCAAGTTGCTTACCCCGAACCCTTCTAATTGATAGGTTATATTATGAATGATGAATCTGGTTCAATTATTCCCGAAAATGTAGATAACGAAGAGTCTGGCGGACAACCCATTGTTTCCGAGCCAAATGCCGAGCAAAAACTTGAGATTGCCAGATGGGTGGCTGATGGAATGGGTTTATCTGATGTGCAGAAGAAAATAAACCAGGATTTCGGCATTGTTATGACATATATGGATGTTCGTTTCCTGGTGGACGATCTTGATTTAACCTTGGTCGATCCTGAGCAACCTGCCCCTAAAAATGTGGATGCAGATGTGGAAGATCTTACTCAGAATGAAGCACCCGCAAGTTTGGGAGGTGTTCAGTTGGAGGTAGACGGTGTCACTCCTCCAGGTGCAATGGCAAGCGGTTCTGTTACCTTTTCTGACGGAGAGTCAAAAAAATGGACAATTGATCAGTTTGGAAGGCTTGCAATGACTGGTGGAACTCCTGAATACAAACCAAGCGACCAGGATGTAATGGATTTTCAGCAACAATTGGAAAAGGCCTTAAGAGGTCCTACTCTCTAAACGCCTTTCTGATTGCTAACCAGTCTCTTTATTTTTGGGTAGATGCCTGGTTCATCAATGCCCCAATTGATTCCAATAAGACTGGTAACTTAAAATCCTGCTCAGTACTCTGAGCGGGTTGGTCACTCCACTTGGGCAGAGAACCAAGAATTTCAGGACTTCCCTGCGAAAATTTTGATATTCTGAGCTTTCCGAAGTGAAGAGAAATAAGTTCGCCGGAGGCAGAAATTTCCACTTTGTAATTTTGGGAAACTGTACTTGGGTCTACTTTATTGAGGGTAAAGAGAGTACCCCTGTCTGAGGAAGCTGGTGGATCGAGCCACATTGTCTTGCGTTCGAAAAAGTGGTTTAAAAGGACCTCTCTTCCCTTAGGAGTACCAATATATGAAATGTTTAAATTTTCGGAAATCTGGCTGGCGAAATCTTCGAATTCTTTGGCAAAATTTAAATTAAAAGAGTAATTGAATGCTCCCCCCTGAGTATCTCTTTTAATTTCCATCAGTGGCATCGGGTAAGCCCCACCATTTTCAAACTTTATATTTTTGCCAGAAGGAGAAAGGATGAGACACTGGTTTGGGTCTACCCTGTAAGCAAATACAGGATTTTTGCCTTGGAATATCTGGATTTCAAACATTTTGCTTTCATTATTTACACCAATCTGAAAATTAAAACTGTTTGGTGGGTCTTGATCATTCCAGGAACCTTCGATCAAAAATGCATCTGTTTCTCGCTGCCAACGATCGTAGAGGCTGGATAACTGTTCGAGAAATAAAGATTTACGACTTGATCCGAATTCAATCCCATCGAGCAGGGATTGGGCAATTTCCAGCCAAGGGTCTTGTGCATTTTGGGAGGGTGTGGGGATCGATTTAAGTACCGTAAGGGCACTTTCGCTGTTTCCACCAAGTAAATGGGCCAATGCAGTGGATACCTGAAATTTTGGCAGAGTGGAAAAATGGTCAGGTAAACTTGATAAATAGCTAAGAGCCAATTCGGGTCTGGTGGGTACTCCAAAGAGAGTAGAATTAATCATCGATTCCAAAAATGCAGGAGAATTCTTTTCTTCACTGGTTAACTGCGCCATGAAAAATTTAATAAAGAATTCGGTATCGATCATAGATAACTCCTGGAGTTGAGAAATCTTTTGAAGGGGTGGATTATCTGACCGGCAAATACGAACGAGTGGACTGAATTTTTGGTTCTTTTCTTCGGTGATATCAAGTGCTTTTGACAAACTTTGAAGAAGATCCTGGTTGTTGCTCTTTTGGGTGATGAGGTAAGAACCAAGAAGAAGGGATGGGTCATGCAAAAGTTCCGGTCCATGGATGCGGGCGAGTAGCACAAGACTATCAGCAAATGAATTGGAGAAATTTTGATCACTTAAGTCTGCTTCATTCAGTTTCATTCTTAATAATTGGGTGAGGCGGGGGGACCCTTTGTCGAAAGAACTGATGAAGTGAAGACTGGGGAGCGAGCCGAGGTATTGGAAAAGTAAAAGATCGGTCCCTCGCACGATGGAATCGAGATCTTCTGCAGCCTTTCCCATCATCATCAGATCGAGTGCAAGGCGTGGGGCTTCTTTTGCCTCAGGGTTTTCATCCAGGTATTGATTGGCTATTTCAAGGTAGCCGGCAAGGTCACCGGACTCGATGAATTCTTCGTAGAAAGGAATACGATCCTCCGCTTGCAAAGAACTGATGAACACAGCGAGGTATAAAAATGTGCGAGTAACAAATTTAGTCATTGGTTTTGTTATCTGTTTTAGGTTGGCAAAAGGTCAACCAAAAGTGCTCAGTGCTACCTCGAAAATTTCCAAAGTTTTCGAAACATCCTCTGCTCCATGGGCACTACTGATAAAGCATGTCTCATAGGAGGACGGGGGAATATAGAGACCTTGATTGAGGCATGAGTGAAAAAAGTTGTTGTAATGTTCGTGTCTGGCTGCGACTGCCTGTTCAAATTGAGTCACATTTTGATCGCTAAAAAACAGGCAAAACATGGATCCGGTCTGAGGGACCTGTAAAGGGATGCCTCTATCCTTTGCCATCGTTTGCAAACCGGATGAAATTTGCTTTCCCATCTCATTCAACCGTTGGTAAGGGGACTCCGACTTTAACAGTTTAAGCGAAGCGATTCCTGCCGCCATCGCCAAAGGGTTGCCACTCAGTGTTCCTGCCTGGTAAACAGGCCCTAGGGGTGCCAGGCAATCCATAATTTCGCACCTCCCCCCGAATGCCCCAACCGGTAACCCGCCACCAATTATTTTTCCCATTGCAGTAAGGTCGGGAGTTATTCCCGTTTCTTCCTGTACCCCACCGAGACCCAGGCGAAATCCTGTCATTACTTCATCAAAAATCAAAATCACTCCGTGTTCTGTACACAGTTTTCTCAGTCCTTTAAGGTAGCCTTCATTGGGCAAAATTAATCCGCAATTGGCCGGATAGGGTTCCACAATTAGAGCGGCAATTTGGCCAGCGTTGGATGCAAGTGACTTAGCGACCGCGTCCAAATTGTTGAAAGGAAGAACGATCGTCTCAGAGGCAAAAGATTTGGGAACACCTGCGCTATCCGGATTGCCTAAGGTCAAGGCACCAGAGCCGGCTTTGACCAGTAAGCTGTCCACATGTCCATGGTAACAGCCTGCAAATTTAATAACCTTGTCCCGCCCCGTGAACCCACGGGCGAGACGGATCGCCGACATAGTTGCCTCGGTTCCACTGTTGCACATGCGTACTTTTTCAACAGAAGGTACCAGCTCGGCAATAAGCTCGGCCATTTCCACCTCCGCAGGTCCCGGGGTACCAAAACTTGTTCCTTTGGATAACGCATCTGCAATGGCTTCCCGGATAACCGGATGATCATGCCCATGAATGGCTGGCCCCCAAGTACAGACATAGTCGATCAATTCATTTCCATCAGCAGTTAAAAGTCTGCTACCTGATGCTTTGGCGGTGAAAAAGGGGGATCCACCAACCGAACGGAAGGCACGGACTGGGGAATTTACTCCGCCAGGTATGAGCTTTTTGGCTTTTTCAAATAGTGCTTGGGATTCATTCATAAAAGTATTTTCAATTGCTGTATCTTTGCACAATAGGCATCCGTCTGCCGATTCCAAAGGCAAGTGGGGTGATTTTGAGACCTGGTGCTGCCTGTTTGCGCTTGTATTCGTTCCGGTCCACCAATGCGACAATCCTCTTCACTACATTCTTCTCGAAACCCATTTTAATAATCGAATTTACAGAGAGACCGTCTTCCACATAGGCCTGTAAAATTCCGTCAAGTACAGAGTAATCGGGCAATGAATCACTATCCTTCTGGTCGGGCCGAAGTTCTGCAGATGGTGGTTTATCAATGCTATTTTGCGGAATGATTTCAACATCTCGATTGATATGCCTGGCTAATTCAAAAACTTGTGTCTTGGGAAGGTCTGAAATGACAGCCAATCCACCGCACATGTCGCCATACAAAGTACAGTAGCCAACTGCTAATTCACTTTTATTGCCAGTGGTGAGTAGAAGCGCACCCAATTTATTGGAAACTGCCATAAGCAAAAGTCCACGACTTCTTGCCTGTAAGTTTTCTTCCGTTACATCGGCTTCCAGACCTGCAAACAAATCCGCAAGTTCTCTCTCCGCAGAATCGACTATTTTTTGAACGGGAAGGGTGTGGCAGACAATGCCCAGGTTTTTTGCCAGTTTCTGAGCGTCTGATTTGCTGTGCTCACTTGAAATGGCTGAGGGCAGACTTATTCCAATGACATTTTCTTTTCCCAATGCTTCCACCGCCAAAACGGCGGTAAGTGCGGAATCAATCCCTCCACTTAACCCGATTAGTCCTTGGGTGAATCCGCTCTTATGAGCATAATCTCGCAGACCTAGCACGAGGGCTTTTCTGGTGCACTCCAGTTGATCATCTTTGCAGTCCTGATGCTGGGGTAATTTGGATGAATCTATTACCTGACAGTCAGACTTAAAAAAAGGGAGGCTGTGCATGCCCATACTTTTTGAGTCCAAAAGAACCGATCCACCATCAAAAACCAATTCATCGTTTCCGCCGACCGCATTTACATAGACTACCGGACAGTTTAAGTCATGAGACACTTGATTGATGATGGCTAATCTTTGATCATGTTTTCCCTGATGCCATGGACTTGCAGACATGTTGATTAGCAAACTGATGTTTTCACCTGCCAAGTTTTTGACTGGGTCGGTGGGGTGAAGATCTCCGGACACATTCCAGATGTCTTCACAGATGGAAACTCCGATCTTAATTCCTGCATGGGCAAAAGACATCGAGGCATTACCCTCAGCAAAATATCGGTGTTCATCAAAAACATCATATGTGGGCAGCAAGCGTTTACGAAAAACCTGTTGAACCTCTTGGTTGAAACATAGTGCAGCAGAATTGAAATAAGCCTTCCCTGAAGCCATACTGCACAATTCGGGGTAGCCTACAAGAGCCGGGCATTCCTTAGTGTATTGAACAAATTTATTGAGCATTTCGGAGCAATCACTACCGAAAGACTTTTTGAGCAGCAGGTCTCTTGGCGGGTATCCGCAAAGGGAAAGTTCAGGGAAAACAACCAATTCAGCCCCGCCTTGGCAAAGCGATTGATACGCATCCACCATAATTTCGAGGTTGCCATTTAAATCCCCAACGGTGGGATTAATCTGAGCAATCCCTATCTTCATCTTGTAGACTTAAGGAGGTTGGGTAACATGGTTAAAGATTATCAATTATGTCATTGGATACACAAAAAGCCACCAAGAAGCCTGAAAATTCATTTATTTTGGCATCTTCTTCTCCACGAAGGAAGGAATTGCTGGGCCAGTTAATCAAAGAATTTAAGATTGTATGCCCGGATGCATCCGAGCTTGAAGAACATCAAGATGGTCCTAAGCAATTAGTTCTCGAAAATGCAAAAATAAAAAGTCTGCAAGTGGCACAATCCTTTCCTGACCATTGGGTACTTGGAGCTGATACTTTGGTTGCCCTGGGAAAGGAAGTTTTTGGCAAACCTGTGGATTTGAGAAATGCTAAATCTTTGTTGTTGAGACTGTCAGGTAGGACTCACAAAGTATTTACTGGCATTTGTTTGCTCAATTTATCCATGAAGGTATCCCGGGAGAAAACTGTTTCGACTTCGGTCACTTTTAAAAATTTAAATGATGCAATGATTGACAGTTATTTTAAGGAGGTTGACCCACTTGATAAAGCCGGTGCTTATGCCATTCAAACTTGTCCAGAAATGATCATAGAGTCCTTTGAGGGATCTTTATCAAATGTGATTGGTTTACCTAAAGAGGATTTGGGAATGTGGTTCAAGGATTATGGATTGCCAGATGCAATGCGGCAATGATTGCACATTTTTTATTTTTTACGTAATTATGTATCATAACGCTTCCATACATTGATTAAAAAACTTTCTATAATCATCGCCATTATCTGGTTTGCTTTTCTGGCCGTCCTTGTATTCAAAGAGCAAATCCTGGGGTTTCTCGGGCAAACAAAGGAGGAGGAAAAAGTTGTGCAAGGTATGGCCCCCCCGGTCATGGACCGTCCTCCACTCCAGGCTCCAGTTTCCCCCCCAGTTATTCCGGTTAAACCCGAAACTATCCCTTTTGCTCCCTTGCCTAATCTGCCACCTTCCGTCCCCCAGAAGGAAATTGTGAAAAAACCGGGTAATAATGCTTTGCCGGTAGATGAAATGACCGCCCCTCCTGCTAATCTCCAAGCTAAGAAACAGTTGGACTCATTTGGGCTAATTTGCACCAAATTTGAAAGAGTACCCTCGCGGTTTAGGCTTGTTTCCTGGGACAAAACCAAAAAGGTGGAACTTGAGGATTTAAGTCAGGTGGATCCTGTCACTCAAAAACATCCGAGGTTTTGGCTGAACATTAGAACCCCTTACAAGGAATTTATTCATCGAAACTCAAAGGAATCTTTTTTTAGACCTACGACAATGAATGATCCTAACAAGAGAATCATTGCCCATTCCTTTGAAATCAAAAAGAAGGCCATAGATTACAGTAGTAGAATGAATTCCATTGGTTATTTGATCCTTCATGACTTTAAAATTGGTGGACCTCCGTATCAGTTAACCAGTGAGATGGAAACTCCCCTTACTTCTTCTTATTATTTACACTTTGAACAAAATATGGGACCCCAGAAATTTTTTCATGACCTTACCGGTAAAAAGAACGGTTATGCATTTGGTGGCTGGGGTTTGGAATACAAAGTAATTAAACAGAATTTTGCTCAAAATAAAATTACAGTGTTGAAAAAGGACTTAAAGACAGGCATGGTTGTGGAAAAAGACCTCTATGGACCCACAGCCTTCTAACCCTCCCTGATTATGAAGATCTTACCACTTCTCATTTTTTGTTTTTCCTGTTCTGGCCTTTGCTATGCCCATTCAGAAAAGGAGGGTTTTGATCGTTGGATTAATGTAACCGGTCACGGGGAAGTCAGTGCTTCCCCTGACATGGCAATTCTTCGGTTGGGCGTTTTGACGACGGCAAAAACAGCCAAGCTGTCGACTGAATTGAACAACCAGGCGATCTTGAAAATCTTTGATGTTTTAGAAGAGTTGGACATTGCCAAAGACGATTATGAGACCGAGCGATTCCAGCTTCTTCCTCAACGACAATACCGGAAAGGAATGTCCCCCTTAATTACGGGTTATCAGACTACTAATTCCCTTCTTGTTCGTATTCATGACCTCGATCGGGTGGGGGAGATTATGCAGGCAACCATTGATGCGGGTGGCAATAATTTTGAATCGCTCAACTATGTGCTGGATGAGGACGATGAATTCGTTGAGGAAGCAAGGGTTCGAGCAATGGAAGACGCATTGGCAAAAGCGGAAGTCCTCGCTGGCAGTCTGGATTTAAAGGTTGGACCACCTATAACCATACAGGAAGTTTCCGGTCACCACCGCCCTATGCATGAATCGAGAATGATGCGTGCTCAGGCTATGATGGATGCAAGTGTACCAGTGCAAGGCCCAAGTGAATTAACCACCCGGGTTCGGGTACAGGTTAAATTTGTCTTGGAGTAGATTCGGACATTGAGGGCTTGTGGGAGTCGGTCCGGGGATTCCCCCCTTGACCAAATAATAATTAGCCTTAATTTGGTTACTTTAATCAAGTGCCGGCGTAGCTCAGTTGGTAGAGCAGGAGACTCTTAATCTTTTGGTCGTGGGTTCAAGTCCCTCCGCCGGTACCATTTCACCTCACTAGGGTAATATTAGTATTTTATAAGCTCGGTTTTGTGGGATTTCTTTTGCCGAGGAACCATTGCTATAGCTCAGAGATAAGCCTTGGAAGGGAAAGATTTTACCGTAGTCTACATCCATTCCAAATCTCATTCCTGAACCAGTGGACATAAATGATATTCGATTTCCGTAAGGAAATCCCATAACAGTGGCCGTTCCCATTTGCCCAAACTTTTGCCCTTTGTATTTAGCATTTGTCGTCACCCATTTTTCCTTGAATGGGTAAGTGCGAGACTTGCCAGAAGCAGGCTTTAGGACGAGGGAACCATCCCCAATATAAGGCATGATTTCCTCCATCGATTTATTTCTGGAGTCAGGGACAATACCAGGAATAGATGTGCCAATTCTAATACTTGTGGGTTCTTTCTCTCCATATGGATCTTTCATTTTGGACCATAGGGTTAATCCTTTATCATTTAATTGAATGTTATACTGGAATGTACCACCGTTATTAAAAGTCCCGGAAATGGTTGTTTTTTCTCTCTTCATCGAAGCCTCAGGGGGATTCTCGAAACCTGTTATCTTTCTTGATCTTCGACGATACTTTTCTGGGTTGGTTTTGTCTGTATAGCGGGTGCCAAAGCCGACTCCAAAAGTTTTAGGGGGTTTGGATGGATCTTTGCTGTTTTTAAGCCAGATCTTAACTGAGCTTCCTGACGAACTTATGGCCGCATCGAACTTTTCAGACTGAAATACGGTATTGTACCCCTTGAACGGTCCATTGGCAAAGGTAGCTAATCTAGAGCCTTTCGCGGGAGAGATTGATGGCGCACGATTTGCAGTGAGGCTTTTTCTGCGGAGTGCTTCCAGTAAGGCCTGGCTTTCCTTACTGAACCTGTCCCAGGTTAGCTCCAGGGGGTGGGTTTTGCCTGCTAAGGTTATGGTGACACCGGAATCATCAGCATCAATGAAATTGGCAGAGATCGTTACTCCCTCGGTATTTTTAAGAGGGTGTACTTTGTCCAAATCCTGCACGGATACTTCGGGTACCTTCATCTTTTGGCGTATTTTCGCAAAAGCTTCGATTGCCTTTTTTCGTTCATCATTAAGAGCCTTTAGCTTCTTTGCCAGGGCAATCGCCTGGGGAGAAAGGTTTGCCTTGCCTATCTGAACTTCTAAGTCGGAGCTGGTAAGCACAGTAAGTTCATCGCTTTCAAATTCAACAAATTTTGCCCGCAAAGCCCGGTTGTCCGCACTTATCCAGACCTGCATCGCATCGAGATCAAGAGGACCGTCCGGATCGGTTCCCTCAATTGAATCATTCTTTTCTTGATTTGCAACTGGTTGCTGCGGAGACGGAGCTGGAGGAGGGCTTGGCCCATTTTTTTCATTGAGAAGTTTGCGGACGAGGTTTTTGGATTCCTGGCTGAGGTTTCCCAGAGGAAGGTCAAAGGGTTGTCCATTCCAGAGCAGTTTCACGGTGGAACCTGACGCCCCTAAAAACTGGGCCTGAATCACTCTGCCCTGTAAATCTGTCCACGAATGAACTGCCTTAGGTTGTTCTTTGCTGGTGCTTGATTCAGTTCGCAGTTTTATTGCCAGTGCCCTGGAAAACGCACTGAGCGAGTTGATCGGAAGATCGAGCTCCTGGCCTTGCATAGAGATGGTAAGCATATCAGCACTACAGCGGACAAATTCCGCCTCAATTTGCTGTCCATTGGCATCCGTCCAAATGTAGGTTTTGGCAGGTAAAAGGTAAAGAGGAAGCAGTAGGGCGATTCCAAGGAGAAAATAGGGTATTGGAAGCATGAAAGTAATCACTCTTAAGGGTTGGGCTTGGTTATACAATAGCAAAGGAATAACCTTACTGAAATGCCCGCAAAAACAAAACAGCAAATTGCGTATAATTTCTGTTGTATCACGCCAAAAAGTTTACCTTACTGACGGTTCGAGTTTGTCAACCCGATGGTTGAAAATGGATGATGTTAACTGGAAACGGATTGGTGGATTTGGTTAATGAACGGGACCAGGGAGAATAACTTATTTCTACCAATCGTTCATCCCATGTATTGCCTGAAGGATATCATTTATTGATCGGGATGTATCTCATATCGAAGAAAGAAATTTATGAAAATGAGTTTCGCAAATTCTCCAGTGAGATTCTCGCACATGCCCCTTCATCCGGGAAATAATCAAACGCCTCCACGGATACCCATCTGTTGTAATTTACTTCTTTCAGTGCATTGGCTACATCAATGAAATTGGTATCTCCCTGTCCCGGACCCCGAAGGTTGGAATCATTGGCATGGAAATGAATGCAGTCCTCATGAAACTCCTGAATCGCCGGACAGACTCCATTGGGCTCGGCGGTCATAGCTTTTACATCAAGGTGCAATCCACAGGCGGGGTGGTTGACTGCCTTTACAAAATCACTGCCTTGGGCACAGGAGGAGAGAAAGTCGGTTTCCACTTTGGCGAGCGGTTCAATCGCAAAAGCAACTCCGAGATCTTCAATTTGCTGGCAAACCTCTTTCATCAGTTTTACCGCCCGTTCAAAGGCCTGCTCATAAGTGGTGCCAGGAAGGAGGTTACGCTGCTGGGGGCTACCCAGAACCAGGATGGAGCCATTCATTCTCGCTGTGAGTTGGCCGAGTTTAATCAGGTATTCCTGAGTAATTTCCAAAATCGCAGGGTCACTATGGGTGAGGTGCAGTCCCTCAGTTTCTGCCATTAGCCAATGCAGTCCGACTACTTCCAATCCCGCTCTTTCCGCAGCCGTGCGGCAACGGTCGGCATCGGGTTCAGTCAGATCTCTCGGATTTGCCTGTAAGGTAAAGGGGGCAATTTCCACGCCCTCATATCCAATGTCGGCTATTTTATGAAACGCATCCTCGAGCGGAAGGTTGCGGAAAATCTCATTACACAGAGCAAATTTCATGATCTAAAAATGCTGGGTTACTTATTCTTGGCGAGGTAATCCTCGGGGTACCCGGGGTGCGGTGGCATAATCGAAGTCGGGTGTGCGGGTTTCTTGGAATACCGGGCAAATCTTTCCTCAATCTTTGCATCATCATGGTTGTCAAAGGAGTGAAATATAATTTGGTAACGGAATCCCAGCGATTGGCCTTTTGGAATGGTCCGTCCCCCATCTCCTTTGATTTTTTCGGGTGCAAATGGATTGGCAGAAATCAGACCATAGTCCCGGGCATGCCACCAAGACTTCTGTTTGCCCTTGGATGGGTTGGTGGGATGGCTAAGGAATGCAATGCCTGCGGGTTTGCCTTCGACTGTGCCAAAGTAATGCACCCAGTCTGCCCGTTTACCCCACACTGCTTTAGCCTGATCCCCTTCACTGTTGCGGGCGTGCCCGAAAACTTGCTTTACCCCATCCTTTGGACTGGCTTGTAGGCGAAGGTCTGTATGAGTGCGGATGGCAAAGAACCCATCCTTAAACGCGTCAATTTGCACGGGTCCATTAGTTGCATGGAGAAAAAATTCCAGATCAATGGTACGGGAATTTGAATCTCCAAAAAAGGAGAGCGTGCGGGTATCGGCAGCCATGGTTTCTCCCTGCTTATTTTTCCAGGCGTTCAAAGTTTTGATCAATGCACGGTCCTTGCCCGAGCGGGTCTCAATCAATCTTCTTTGCTCAATGGATCCGGAATTGGGTCGATCAATATGCCAGAAATTTGCCCCGCTTATCCGCTCGTGACCAATGAAGATTCCCTGATGGTGAATATGGTCGTGGGCTTCACCGGGAGTGTCTTTTTTGAGGGGCCAATCACGCAGCATCTTCTGACCATCCGGTCCGGTTACCTGCCAAATGATGGGTTTATTAGAGGAAGTATTGTCGTAGGTGGCGAAAGGTTTACCTCCCAGGCTAACTTGAAGACCTCTTTCTGTCCTGAGGATTGTTGCCGGATAGTCACTGGGTGGTCTCTTCAGGCGTTGGACAGTGTATTGCACAAATGGGCTTTTCATTTCTGAGCCACTTGTTGACTTTATCGAAAATGATAATTCGTAGATTCTTCCGGGTGCCAGGTTTTCCACCGCAACCCCCCAGGTTGGGTTATCGGAATCGTCCAGTTTTTGAATCCCAAGAATTTTGTGGTCTTTTTTGTCCAGTTCTCCGGAACCATACCTGTATCCATATTCAAATCGGTAACTGCGGATTTTGATATTCTGGGAGAGTTTATCCGGGTTGGATATGGGCTCGGTAAAGCCAATATTGAATCCATCAACGGTGAGCGAGCATGACTTTACATGAAAAGGAGCCTTTGCGTTGTAGGTGATCCGCTGGATTCCTTCATCGGGTCGCTGCCAGCCGCGTGTGGTCGATCCGTAGTAGATCGATTTACCATCAGGGGAGGGGGCGATGCGCACGCCACCGGCTCGCAGTTGTGCATTTTCATAGAAGAGCGCAGCAGCACCCTGCCAGGCACTGTCCACTTCCTCCGGCATCAGGCGGACAATCCGTCTCCCGTTTTCATCGGGTACCAGCATCTGTCCGGTAAAGGGTCCAAAGTTTTTTGATTGAATGACCATTGGTTCCCCGGGTGAGTGCATCATTTTACGGGGCAGATCCATTGCTGGCTTGTCATAAAGTTCATCCAGTAGTTTGCGCGGATAAAATAAGGGCATTCCAAAAGGCTCGTACCGTTCGTCCCATACGAGACTGGAAGGATGCCCATGGAAGCCATCCTTTTTTATATGGTAGATAGGGGAGCCACCCCGCCAGTCCCCCTGGTTGTCTCCGCACCAGAGGTTGCCGCTTTCATCCCGGGCAATGCCGTTATGCATGCGGAAACCATTGGCGAAAGGGGTGAGCGTGCCATCCTTTTGGTAGTGCACCACATAGCCCTTTTGTTTCACGGCAGCGAAATTCCGGCCCCTTCTTCCGTCATGCTTATATTCGCCCCGGGATGTGTAAAAGGTGGGGCCATTGTGGGAAGCCGTGCCCAGTGCAATATAGAACCCACCATCCCCATCCGGGCAGATGGCATTGGTTTCATGATAATTTCCACTAAGCCCAAAATCGGAGCATAAGTTGCGGTATCGGTCGGCCACACCATCTCCATCCAGATCCTCGATCAGGGTGAGTTCAGCCATCTGGCTGACCACAATTTTTCCGGGTGCAATGACTTCCATACCCATGCCATTGTGCAGGCCTGTGGCAAACACTTGCCACTCAATCTTTGCCAAATCCTTGCCAGGTTGGCTAACCACTACATCCCCACGACGCAGGCAGGCATAGAGTTTACCATTCTGATCAAATGCAAGATCGCCAATCTCTGGAGGTAATTCGGCAGGGAAGGGGACATCCTCTAGAATGTAGCTATTTGCCCATCCGGTGGAGCTAATCAACAGGGAAAAAAGAACGAAGAGAAAATTGGATTTCATAAAGCAGTCTACTTGTATTTTTTAATAAAAAGAACGAGAGAATCATACTCCAGCGGTTGCAGTTGGTAGGGTGGCATCATTCCCATGAGGTAACCCTTAACGGTTTTGGCACCCGGGTTTTGAATGGATTCAATCAGGTAAGCATCATCTGCTTTTTGAGCCGAAGCGGTAATGAATTCACGATGACTGCCAGCCAGACCCTTGAAAGTTGGGCCATGGTTTAGCCCTCCATCGGTGGTATGACAGGCCACACAGCCCATGCTGTTGTAGAGTTCCTCCCCTTTAGCAATGGTTGCCTCCTTGAGTGCAGCTGCTTTTTGGTCTGAAGAATAGCGGTCTCCCGCGTTGGGGCGGATTACCACCACCAGTTTGCCTGGTTCGGAGCTTACTTCTCTGATCTGAGTTTTGGGAGACTTGTAGGAAACCTTCTCCTTACCTGCCGTGGCAAGAGTCAGCTGGAGTGTCTGGGTATCAGGTCCAATGCGAGGAGTAAATTGAATGGTATGATTTCCTGCCGAAAAAGAAAAAACAGGTTGTTTTGATTTGTCTAGATCGTATCCAAGGTACCTGGGGGCACCCAGTTCGGCAATGGATTTACCATCAATATGGATAGGGTGCTTTCCCTGTGCCTTGTAAAAAAGAAAGCCATAAAGCTCCGGTACATAACCGAACCCTTTTCGGTGCCCTACGGCTTTGTTACCCCAGTAGTTTTTCATATCAAGGAACCCATCTGTCCATGCGTAGAGCAATCTGCATTCGGTGGTATCCCATACATAGGAAAGTCTTTTGCCCAGGTTGACGGCTATGGCTGCAGGTACACCGGGTATAGGTGATTGTACACTATTATTTTCTTTGCCACTACGGGCAGTGTATTTGGCAACACTCGTACCCCTAGAGTGGTTTCCTAGCACCAGATTGCGATCCAGTTTAGGGTCCGGGCAATAGGTGCGCAGAATGAGCGGGCGTTCCACAGTTCCCATAGGCTTGGTATCAAAGGTGAGGTAGCCTGTGTCCTTAAAGTTTTGGGCAACCGTCATTGGAATGAATAACAGTAAAAAAGATAGGCTAAGTAAGACAAATGATTGGTTTCTTTTCATATTTGCTTTACGCGAGTAAACCTAATTGTCTCAAGACTGGCAAAGATAAAATTTACTTTCCCGGAAATTAATAGTGGCAACTTTTTATTTTTGTCTAAATTTATGGACAATTTGATATTTGGTATATAGTTGATATATCAAATGAAGGTGAAAATTGAGGATAAGTATAGGGTGCCTGGGCTTGAGCGCGGACTGAGAGTTATTGAATTTTTAAACTGTCATCCAGACGGAATGACAATGGGTGAACTCAGTTCCCGTCTAGGTATTCCCACTAACAGTATCTACCGGATTTTGGCCACATTGGAACGGGGGAACTATGTGCGGAAGAACGAAAATAGTTCCCTTTATTATTTGAGTTCCAAGCTGCTGAGTATGTCTACTCCGGTCACTGGAGTCCCTTCATTTGTGGAATCTTCCCTAGTGCACATGCGCACTCTTCGTGACCATACCAAAGAAAGCATTCTTTGTGGAACCTTGCTGGGTCACGAGGGGGTTGTTTTGGAGCAGGTTGAGGGCTTGCACTCATTTAGTTTTCGAATCAAGCCAGGCCTCCGTTTTCCTCTGCATACTGCAGCTCCAGGGAAATTATTTCTTGCCCATATGTCTGACCAGGATCGGGCTGATTATCTGGATAGGGCAACTTTTGAGAAATTCACCCCTAATACACTGACTTCAGAATCTGCACTGATGAAGGAAGTAAAACTGGCAAGGCAGGAGGGGTATGCATTTGACCGTGAAGAGGAAATGATCGGTCAGTTTTGCGTGGCCTCAGGAGTCTTTAACAGATCAGGCCGCTTGATCGGGGCTATCTGGTTGGTGGCTCCATCCAGCAGAGTGCGGTCTTCTGACCTGCCTGGTTTTGCAATAAAAGTTCGTGAATGTGCTGAGCGGATATCTTTATCATTTGGACACTCCAGTTTGCGGGTTGCCTAGTTCCCTTTTGACAAATGAAGTTGTTTAAATTTGCCCTGGTTCTTTCACTTGCATTTTCTCAAATTACCCTTCTTGCCGAGCGAGAATACACCGATGAACAAATTGCATTCTGGGAGGATGAGGCTTTTCCTGTCCTGGAGGAGAATTGCTGGAGTTGTCATGGGGTTTCCAAAAAAATACGGGGTGGTTTAGTTCTAACAACATTGGAAGGCGTGCTCAAAGGTGGTGAGTTTGGTCCATCCGTGGATTTGAAGAATCCAGCCAACAGTCTACTCCTTAAGATGACATCCCATCAGGATAAGGATCATGAAATGCCACCCGATGGCAAAATGGCAGATGAAGATATTGCCGTGCTTGCAAAATGGATTGAGCTGGGTGTTCCCTTTCCTGTTGCAGATGAAGTGGAACCAGAAGGCGAAATCGTCCACCATGGTGCGGACTATGAAAAAGGGAAGCAGCATTGGGGCTTCAAAAAAGCAGCTAAGCCCACCTTGCCCGATGAAAGCATGGGTTCCCATCCCATCGACCGCTTCGTTAATCATCGCCTGGAAAAGGCAAATATTCGATCCAATAGCCGGGCCGAGGACCATGTATTGATACGCCGGGTCTTTTATGATCTTACCGGGCTTCCGCCAACTCCCGCCGAAGTGGAAGCCTATGTCAATGACCAAGATCAGAACAAATTCAGTCAACTGGTTGACCGCTTGCTTGCCACTCCACACTACGGGGAGAAATGGGGCAGGCACTGGCTCGATCTTGTCCGCTACGCCGAGACCAATGGATATGAGCGTGATGGCAATAAGCCTGAAATTTGGCGCTACCGTGATTATGTGATTGATTCCTTTAATCAAAATAAGCCCTATGACCGCCTGATCCTTGAGCACATTGCAGGGGATGAATTGCCAGATGCCGATGCCGCATCCATCACTGCGACCGGTTACCAGCGGCTTGGTGTTTGGGATGATGAGCCCGCAGACCGGACCCTTGCCAGATTCGATTATCTCGATGACATTGTGCGCACTTCCGGTGAACTCTTTTTGGGGATGACCATTGGATGTGCCCGTTGTCATGACCATAAGATCGATCCTATTTCGGCGAAGGATTATTACTCCATGCTTTCCTTCTTTGCCAATGTTACTCCCCACCGCCAGGCACAGTCGAACTTGGTTCAGGTGACCTCTGCAAATCCAGATCCTCAATCCTTGCAAACTCGTAGAAAGTGGGAAGTCCGCAGGAATCAGCTCCAAAAAAGTGTGCAATCCTTAAAAAGTGAATTTTTTGCCAAGTTGGATTCCAGGCACCTTCCTTCCCCCACTCTTGATTTAACCGACGCCCGTGCGGGTGGAATTGATTGGAAATATAGCTTAAAAAACCCCGGAGATGCCTGGGAGACCAATGGGTTTGGTGATGCTCAGTGGTTGGTCGGAAAATCCGGCTTTGGGTTGAGAGGTACTCCTGGCTCAATAGTCAATACGGAATGGAAAACCAAGGATATTTGGTTACGTCACAAATTTGGTTTGGCAGAGTTACCCAAGTCACTCTTTCTCTCTTTTCATCACGATGAGGATATTACCGTATTTCTGAATGGCCGGCAGATTCTGCATCGCACCGGATACTCCACTTACTACCAGACCGAAGATGTCACAAAGTCGGCGATTTCTGCCCTCCAGACCGGTCAGAATGTACTCGCTGTTCATGTGAAACAAACCACAGGCGGACAGTTCTTTGATCTTTCCCTGCGTGGATTTGCCAAACCCGTGAATTTGGACCAGCTCCTCAACAAACATGGTAAAGAGGTATTGTCCGCTGGCCGTTTTAATTTGTACAATAAAGATAAAGCCTTCCTTGCTACGCATCTGAAAGCTGAACCTTCATCCAACCAGTATCCTGTGCTTGCGGTTGCAGAAAGTGGGGACCATCCCATCCATATCCTTCGTCGGGGAAATCCTGCCTTACCCGGGCCTTTGGTCAATCCCGCTTTTCCTGGCATTTTGGGTGATACAATTGCAGAAATTCCTGCATCCTATCAAACCAGCAAGTCCAGTGGTCGCCGCCGGGTCCTTGCCGAGTGGTTGGCATCTGCAGATAATCCCATGACTGCCCGGGTGATGGTAAACCGGATCTGGCAGTACCACTTTGGCCGTGGAATCGTTCGTTCTTCCAATGATTTTGGGCTTCAGGGGGACGATCCCACCCATCCGGATCTTCTCAATTGGCTGGCTCATCAATTTGTGGAATCCGGTTGGGATATTAAAGCGATGCACCGCTTGATTATGTCATCCGATGCCTACCAGCGTTCCTCTGCTCCGAACGATCAGGCACTGCTGGAGGATCCTTTGAATAACCTTTTCTGGCGCTTTGATATGCGCCGGTTGCAGGCAGAAGAGGTACGCGACTCTATCCTCGCTGCCCGGGGTAGTCTCAATTTACAGATGGGTGGCCCAAGTGTAACCCCACCACTCCCGGCCATCGTCCTGGCTACTGCTTCCAAACCGGACCAGGCATGGGGTCGGTCAAGTCCTGCACAGGCAAACCGTCGCAGTGTATATGTAAAGGTAAAGCGGTCCTTGCAGGATCCCATCTTACTTAGCCACGATGCAGCAGACACCGATGCCACCTGTCCGGTCCGTTTTACCACCACTGTGCCCACACAGGCCCTTACCATGATTAATGGGGAATTTGTCAATGATTCCGCCCTTACTTTTGCCGAGCGTATCCGCAAGCAAGGAGGTAGTACTTTGCGGGATCAAGTCAGACACGGGCTATCGATTGTTTTTTCACGCAAACCTGAGCCAGAAGAAATCGAGGCAGGTGTAAGAATGGTGGAGGATGTAAAAATGGCAGGAAATCTCACTGAAAAGGATGCTCTCGAACGGTTTGCTCTCCTCGCCCTAAACCTAAATGAATTTATTTACCTAGACTAGATATGAAAACAAACAAGCCAAACTTTTGTAACCAGTTAAACCGCAGGGAATTTTTGAAGGATATCGGGGGAGGTTTTGCCGCCCTTGGTCTCACCGGTATGCTCGCTCAGGATGGATTTTTTGCTTCCAAGGCAATGGCAAGTGTGCCCGAGTTTGTTAATCCGCTCGCACCCAAACCACCTCCGTTACCCGCCAAGGCAAAGTCTGTGATCTTTTTATTCATGTATGGTGGTCCCAGCCACATGGATACCTTTGATTATAAACCCGAATTGTATCCGCTCGATGGCAAGACCATAAAGGTGAAGACCTTTGGCCGGGGAGGGCACCGCAACGAAAGCCGGGTGGTTGGCCCGAAATGGCAATTCAAACAGTATGGCCAGTGCGGAAAACATGTGTCAGATCTATTCCCCCATGTTGGCGAATGTGTGGATGATATTGCCTTTCTTCACTCCATGACTGCGGATTCACCCATCCATGGATCTGCCATGTTAATGATGAATTCGGGTAACTTGCTCTCCGGGCATCCATCGATTGGATCGTGGGTGAATTATGGTCTGGGTAGTGTGAATGAAAATTTACCGGGTTTTGTGGTCATGCTCGATAAACTGGGTGGTCCCATCAGTGGTGCCAAGAATTGGTCCAGTGGGTATATGCCTGCCAGTTATCAGGGTACCGTTCTCCGTTCACAGGGTACACCCATTCTTGACCTCCAAAATTCAAAAGGGATTGCCGGTGCCCAGCAGCGCACCCTGCTTGACCACTTGCGGATGATGAATGAGGATCATCTATCCACCCGTTACGATAACACCAACCTGGCCGCCCGGGTGGCCTCTTACGAGCTTGCATACAAAATGCAATCTTCGGCGCCGGAAGCGGTTGATATCGAGAAAGAGCCTGAACATATCAAAGAATTGTATGGGGTGGATGGTTCGCGGACCGATGATTTCGGGCGTAAATGTCTGCTTGCCCGCCGAATGGTCGAACGTGGTGTGCGCTTTATTCAGGTATATTCAGGTGGTCATCACAACGATGCCAACTGGGATGCACATGGAGATCTTGTCAAAAACCACGAGCTCCATGCGGGAAATACTGATAAACCGATTGCCGGACTGCTGAAGGATTTAAAGCAACGCGGACTACTTGATGAGACCCTGGTGGTCTGGGGGGGTGAATTTGGCCGCCAACCCACTGCCGAGTACAAGGAGGGTACTGGGCGGGATCACAACTCATACGGCTTTACCATGTGGATGGCTGGGGGAGGAATCAAAGGCGGTGTATCTGTGGGTTCTACCGATGAGCTTGGAAGCCGGGCCGTTGATGATAAGTTCCATGTCCGCCGCCTGCACGCTACTATTTTGAACCAGCTTGGATTGGATCCCAATAACCTCACCTTCTTTCATGGTGGTCTGGACAAAAGCTTGGTTGGTGTGGAGGGCGCCGAGCCCATTAAGCAGATTATCGCCTAGGTTTTCATTTTTGATTTTCTGTTCAAAAGAATCGTAATTTTTACGGCTAACCATAGGGTATTTATGTAT
>NYYP01000039.1 GCA_002686835.1 Opitutia bacterium
ACGAGATGTCAGATAGTTGCTGCCAGGATTAGTAGAAACTAGTGTTGCTTGTACTGTTGTACCAGCACCAAGACCAGTAATACCATTAACAGGTGCGATATTAGATTCAATCTCTGTATCAACTGGTTGATCAGTTACATCAGGGAAACTAAATGCGTCTGGTGTTGTTGATGGGAAGTTACCAGTGGTAACATTCCAAGTAGATAGATTAATACCCTCACCAATAGAGAGTAGCATTTCATTACTGGTATTAGCAGATGTACCAGTATCATATGCTAGTTGTAGATACTGTCCATTAGTAATTGTTACTGTTGTTGTACTCGCATCCCTGAATGTAACTGCCGATCCATTCTCTGCTAGTACATCAAAATTATTATCATCAGTGATGAAATCATTACCATCAGAGACACCTGCCAAACCATTGTTGGTAGTGACCACGAGAGCAGGGGCGTTCAATCCAGTTACTCTCAAAATCTCACTGTATACTCTACTATCAAATGGTTGATTAGTGAGATCAGTAAAGTTAGGGAATGGTTCTGGTACGTTAGGTGGTCTAACAAAAGTAGTGATATTCCACCTTTCTGTTCTTGCACCAACAGCAAGAGACAGATATGTTTGTTGCCCTTCAGACTGACTAGATCTTAATCTAACTTGCAGTTTGTCAGTATTACTGACAACCATCCCACTAGAGAGTGTAGGAATAGTCCAAGCACCGTAAGCAGTCTCGCCCTGACTTACTCGCTGGACTCTTACTGCAAAATCATTAACACTAGCACTGTAGAAACTAGAGTAAACATTAACAGTTGCTTCTGTGTTTGTGGTTAGACCACTGATGACAATCGGCGGTTCACCTACTCTAGTGCCATCTGCCCAGGTGAATAAAGTATTCTTATCTACATCTTCAAGGTCAGTAAATGCAAATGGATCTGGTGCAAAATCTTCTGGTATCGTAATGATATACCAGAGTGTTGTCTGCTCACCAATTTGAACAGTAACCGTTTGCGTTGTATCCCATGCAGAAGGAGCTTTGAACCTTAAGCGGATCGTTTGTCCTTCATCTACGTATACTGGGTTTGATCCGAATGAAAAGCTCATTTACTGCCCACGATCGTCACTATTTCTGTAGTATTTATCAAGTTTGGCGGACGCTGTACCACACACCACCATCATCAATCTCGACCTGAATAGGTGAAGAAGCTGTGATTTCTACTGGAATGTCAACATCATCAATGACTATCTGTTCACTAGTAACTGTCACGTCAGGTGTAATGACTGGTTCCTCACCAAGAAATTTATCTTCAGATGATGGAATGTCGATAGCATCTGGCATTTGGTCAATGTTGATATTAAATAGTGCTTCCTTTTCAACAAACTGATTGCTACTACCGTATGCTTTCAGTTTTACCTTACCATTACTATATCCTCTGTTGTTCCATCTAGGTACTGTAGCAGAAGATTCATCACCAATCAGTAAATTAACTGTGGTTTGTGATGGATCTGCACCAGTGAATGCAGGATGAGTGATCATAACACCATCTAGATCTGTGTATTCAACTGTCAAATCATATGACGTGACATTTTCAAACTCAAGTGTTGCTTGAAAACCAGAGTCACCCCAGTCAAGTGTAGATGGAATAGTAAGAGTTGCTGATGGTGGTTGGAGAACAGTAAGAGTTAGTGATACAGAATCTTGTAGTCTACCACCATATCCTGGCGATGATGCATACAGAGTATATGTTGTTGTCTCTGTAGGTGATACATCCAGTTGTCCACTCAAATTCTGCAATCCAAAACCTGGCGAAATAGACATGGTTGTAGCATCACCAGTAGTAGTCCACTCAAGTCTTGCGGTATTACCACGCAAAATTGTACTACCATTAGGGAATGATGCAACAATCTCTGGGATTTCTTTTACATCAACAAATATACTAAACGAATCTGTTTTAGTCGGTGGTGCATAAGTTACAGTGTAAGTATATGTTGTGTCCGATGTAGGTTGAGCAACAAAAGAACCACTTCCATATGAAGTAGATGACAGTGTTCCTGGCGCACCCTGACCATCAATAGTTCCACTATACATCCAGTTTGTATCTTGAGCAGACCAAGCAACAGTTATACTATCACCCTCAACAATAGTTTGAGTAGAAGTTGAACCATTGATAGTTAACTGTGGGTTTGGATTGGCATATACACACAAACTGTTTACGTTAGCATTAGGATCATAATTTACAGCATTAGAATCCATGCAACCATAAGTAGCAGGTGGTCCAGTATATGTGGAGTCTCCAGTGAAACTACCACCATTCACATACACAATCATATCATTGAAGTCACCATCACCACCAGCACTTTGACTGACTGACACAGTAGTAGGAGAGTTTGCTCCGTAGAATGCATATCCATTACTACCGTTTCCAGCATTGGGATCAAACTGATATGTTGGGAATGCTTCATTAGATGAAGTAGACCACATAGTATCATATCCATTCGTTAGAGAATATATCAGTCTCGGTTGAATGCTAGTGCCACCAATGTTAAACGAAGTAGCGTTCCATGGCCAAACATATGCAGTATATGTGCTTGTAGGTTTTCCTGGTCCCTCGGCGTCAACTAAACCAACAGTTCCTGGTGGTTGGTTACCAACAAACACATTAGTAAGTATTCCTTCAGTAACATAACCAGCTGGTGCCGAAGAACTTAAACCAGAAAAATGGTCACCATTGGTAGGATTATAATATCTGTAGAGATAAGCAGTAGTATATGTTGTGGTGTTTGAAAATCCCTGTCTATCATCCAAACCAAGAGTTTGACTGTTTAGTCTTCTCAAAGATGTATAACCAGGACCACTACCACTACTGCTTAAGTTATATACCTGTCCATATCCAACATTAACAGTTCTACTGCCACTATTGGGTCCAATAGTTCCGCCTGGCATGCCATAAATGTAGTTTTCGTCCCCAGCACTTCTCTGCCAAGAAATATTAACGTTCGGCATTAGATACTCCTAATATTTCTCCATGTTCCATCACCATCGATCTCAACCTGAATTGGTGTATCAGACTTGATCTCTACTGGTATATCTATATCATCAATAACTAGATTCTCACTAGTAACTTGTACATCGGGTGTGATAACAGGTTCTTCATCAAGGAATTTATCTTCAGATGCTGGGATGCTTAATTGATCTGGCATCTCATCGATATTAATTATTGTCGTAGCACTGTCAGTTCCCTGTAATGAACCCTGACCAGTAACAGTCAATCTAAAATCTACTGTACGTGCTCCAAACTCATCATACAGTTGATCAGCAGTTACAGTGAATGTACCAGCAGCAGTTCCTCCACCGAGCGTAGCAATTTGAACATATCCTCCACCATCTTTCTGCATCTCTAAAGCACCACCATCAGGAGATCCACCATCGGCAGTGATAGTTAAGAAGAAACTTCTAACGAACGTCGCTTGTCTTTGAGAAGAATTCACACTGCTAATCATGTCAAAAGCAACTTCATATCTATTTGCTGATACTAACTTCGGATAACCAGAAGTCAGTGCAATCGATGCATTAGGATCTATGAGTCCACTTGCTCTCATCTGGGTATCCAAAATACCCACGGTCATAGTTGGGTTGGTGCCACCACTAATGTCAACAATATATTTCAAAGATTCGAGAGGATGACCCTCTGTACCACTCAAACCAGGTTGAATATATCTTGTTATAGAAACAGATACGTAGGTCAACGGTGTTGTAGTTACACTTGGTCCAGAGTTATCAACATTAGTTGTCTCGGTTGATGTATTAACAGCATTTGAATAATCATACTGCAAAACAATATCATTACCATAGTCTGTAGTAAACGGAGCAATCAAATCTACCGCTGGTGGTTGATTGACAGTGATAGTTAATTCAGCTGAAGCACTTCCAGCAAGACCACCAACAGCAAAAGTATATGTGGTTGTTTCTGTGGGCGATAAAGTTATATTTCCACTTAAGTTCTGTGCTCCAAGGTTAGGAGATAACTGTGCTGTTGATGCATATCCATCTGTTGTCCAAGACAATTCTACTTGCTGACCTAGAGTAATGGTATTTCCTGGTGCATTACTCTGAAGGGTCACAGTTGGTATTTCATATATTGTTGCTGTAATGGATTCGGAAACAGTTCCGCCACTACCAACAACTGTTAAAGTATATGTTTTCGTTACTATATTACCACCACTGCCACCTGACGGAGCTACTGTATAAGAATTAGATGTTGTAGTTGTAGAGATTGAACCAATATCAGTAAGATTGATAGAGCTCATGTTTCTACTGCCATCCACAGCATATGCAATCTCAACAGTATCCCCCTCAATTAAAGTAACAGTGTTTGAGTTTGCGCCATTTTGTACAAAATGGAAGTATGTGATTGCTGGTGGGGGTAGAGTATATGTTAATATCACCCATCCATTATTTTTGTTTGAATATCCACTGTTAGTAATCCATCCGATGTCACCCTGGTCCCACCAACCAGAGTTACCACCAATGCCACTATATCCACTAGAAGTAGATTGACCACCATTGCCACCAAATACACCAAGTGTTGATCCACCGCCGCCACCACCACGGTGACCACGGGGTGCGCTTCCACCACCTCTCCAAGATGGTCCACTACCTTGATTGCTGATTGCACCACCACCGATACCAGCACCTTGAGCACCAACACCACTAACACCTGTATCAGCGTGGAATCTACCAGCGCCACCACCGCCGCCACACCATGCAATATATCTATTAACACCACTGTCATAAACAGCACTGGCACCACCGCCACCACCTCCAGAACGGTGACCAGATCCACCACCTGCTACTGGAGAACTACCACCACCGCCTCCAGATCCTGTGCCGCCACCAGCATTATTAAATCCGTCTCCTCCCTTTCCACCAATATAAAAGGTTAGAGTGTATTGATAAGATCTAGTTCCAATAGTAAAGTTACCTGCTCTACCTCCACCACCGTCATCGTGATACCATTCTCCACCAACAGGTTTTGATCCACCACCACCTGCACCTGCTACGCTAAAAGATACCTCCGTCGCACCTGCAGGGATTGTGTATGAATGAGTTCCTGGGCTGTAGTTAGAAAATGTTGGCATTAGATTTGTCTTATGTTTACCCAGTTATCATCACCATCGATTTCAACCTGAATAGGTGAATCGGCTTTAATTTCCACTGGTATATCTATATCATTGATCACAATATTTTCCGATGTGACCTGTACATCAGGAGTAATGACAGGTTCTTCACCAAGGAATTTATCTTCCGACGACGGAATGTCAATAGCATCAGGAGTCATGTCAATAACAATATCAATATTCTTGGTTACCTCCACAATCAGAGATCCATATCCATCAGCAGTAAATTGTAATTCCAACGCTGTTGGTCCCACAGTATCATAGGGAAGACTACTTCCAGGAATAACATACTGGGTGCTAAAAGAATTTCCTGTGGTGTTTGGTATGCTAATAGGAGAAAGTGTAGAACCAGGTCCCTCATATTCATCAGTCTGCACAGTCACAAGAGTAACACCAGTTCCAGAAGGATCTGTGTTTGTACCACTAACCTCGATTGTTATATCCTGTCCATAGTCCACTGATACTGGTGCTACTACGTTTAAGGTAGGTATTGTTAACACAGTAATAGTAGCGGTGTCACTACCACTTCCACCATTACCAGTAACTGAAAGTGTATATGTTATATCTGTAGTAGGAGAGACAGTTAATGATCCACTTAAATTTACAGAACCAATACCCTGGTTAATACTAGCACTATTTGCATCAGAAGAAGTCCAGTCTAGAGATGCAGATTGACCCACAACAATAGTCGAAGGTGTTGCTGTTAGTGTAGCAGTTGGTATTCGATATACAGTGAGATCAATAAAACGTGATCTCTCATAAACAGGATTATATGCAACAACTGTGTACCTTTGGTTACTACTAGGAGACACCACCACAGATCCTGATGTGGCAAGATTTTGTCCCAGTTCAGGACTACGAACTCCATCTACATCTCCACCAGCAGACCACGAAATAGTTGCAGTCTGTCCCTCGATGATAGCAGTAGGAGAAACAGATAAACTCAATGAAGGTTGTTCATAGTTCTGCTGCCAAACATATACAGCACCATGTCTACCAAATCTTCTATAACCATTACCACCCTGTTGACCACCATTGCCAACACGTAAGTAGTACGAGTTATTAGGTACAGCACCATTCCATCCACGCGCTTGACAAATGCGACTAGCGCCGCCTCCACCACCGCCACCAGTAAAGTTAGGTGATCTCCACTGACCAGCACCACCATATCCATATGGTCCATATCCAGAGTTAGCACGAGCATATTCACCACCAGAATAGTTAATATAACCACTCTGACCATATGAATATGTTCCATAACCACCAGATCCACCAGAATTTAGATTTCCTGGGTTTCCACCATATCCTATCGTGCCAGGAGCACAACTATATCCACCTCCCGTTGGACTTCTACCAAAACCAGCTACAGGGCGAGCACCGCCGCCGCCTCCACCAACTGCCATGTAGCAGATGTATTTTACAGCATTACTAACGTAATGATTGGTAGACGATGTGTAAATGTAGCACTGCCATCCCATTTTCTACTTCCCGTCTAGAACTTGATGATGTAATGAACCATAATGAATGGAGTAACAACCTGATTTAATACATCAACTCGTTCTACATCAACATCAATGTATGATTGCATGTTGTCAGTAGAAATATTGAATGGACTATAATTGTAAACAAAGTTTTGGTTATACGCTGTTGGTCTCTGAAGTCTATGAGAGTGGTTTGCATCTCCATTAGGAATATTGATAGTTGTTTCATCAATACTATTGAATCCATCAGAGTTAGCCGAGAAAGAAGTATCAAGACTTCCTGTCATTCCCTGACCATCAGTAGAATAGTTTCCAGTGTAATTCAATACATTAGCGTCAACACGGTGAGAGTGTGCCTGAAACTCATCGATGGTTAAGACATAACCTTCAGTCTCTCTGATCATGTTGTATCTTAAGTTTCCATTGAAGTTGATGTCTGAAGATGATCCTTCGACTTCCATACCAGCTTGCAATGCACCAAAGCTAGTTCCATCTACCCTAATTACACCATCACCATTATCATCTTCGAGTGAGATATTCCCATTATGCCCATTTGTAATGCGCCATGGTGTATTGAAGTTCCAGGATAATTTATCACCCGCTTGATATCCTTCACCAGGGTTGATGATAGCAAGAATCTTCCACTTTGTTCTGCCACCTTCATCGCCTTGCATGCGAATTTTAAATACTGCACCAGCACCAGATCCACCTTGCATCTGGAAATTTTCTTCTACAAAATCGCGATCATCTTCCCAATAATCATACTCACTCCCTGTGTCCTGCCAAAAATCAGAACCAGCATTATTGTAGAACCAAGCATCAGTAGTTCCTGTCTTGAATCCTTCAGACTCAATTGCTGGAGAAACTGATGTAACTTTAAAAATTCTATTACCTGTTCCTGCCAGGTCATCCCACTCAACAACTGAACACTCGTCATCTACTTGATATCCAGATCCTCTCTGACCATTAACGTATGCATTAAGTCTAACTTTTGACCTATTGAATTGACCATTTGGTCTTTGGTTTGGTTCGATTGTGACATTCATGACACAACCAACACCATCGGTTAATCGATCTGTATTGCCGCTATTGTTTCTCCTGATTCTGAAGTCTCCTGTGATATTTTCAAAGGCATTGTTCCACCAGTTGGTACTATTACCAGGAGCATTTCTATAACCATAATCACCAAA
>NYYP01000040.1 GCA_002686835.1 Opitutia bacterium
TTCCGACTTTTCAGCTTCGGGTACATCAAAACCTTAACAACTTCCTTAAAATCAGAGTCCGTAGGTAGATTAAGTTTCCTGGGTTCTGTACTGAAGCTCCTAACCTTAATATTACTACCATCACTTATCACTCCTAAGTCTTTTGCATGCTCAAGAACCTTATTTACTGCGTAAGTTAAACAAGGAAAGACTGTCTAGATTCTGTCCGGACATAAAAAATAAAATCCTATTAATTCCAGGTGCACCAGCACGGGACATTCTTCCCAAACCAAACCCAGTGGAAAACAAGGATTACTCAAAAAAAAATCTGGTTTTGTTATGTGTGGGAAGAATTCATCCAAGAAAAGGACAGTTACTACTTCTCCAAGCCATTGAGAAATTGCCCAGTCAAATAAAAGAACGCATCACTTGCTGGTTTGTTGGTCCTCAAACCAAACCTGGCTATGCCAAAAAAGTTATTGAGAAAAGCAGCAAAGTCGGGTGCGATGTTAAATTTCTTGGAGATCTAAAAAGTAAGGATCTGAAGGAAGCTTACCAAAATGCAGATATTTTTGCCCTTACCTCTATGCCCATGCCTAGTAGTGTGGAGGGCTTTGGGATTGTATACCTAGAAGCATCATCTCATGGCTTGCCGGTTCTGGCACATCGGGTGGGCGGAGTTGAAGATGCGGTACTGGATGGTAAAACGGGCTTACTGTGCGATCCCAATAAGCCCGATCAATTGCTAGAAAACTTGAAGGGTTTGATCGAAAAGCCTGAAAAGAGAAAAGAATTGGGAGAGGCAGGTGCTGCATGGGCTGCCAAGCACAGCTGGGAAAAGATAGCCCAAAGGCTATACGAACTGGCTTAGGAGTCAGAGCACATCTGCGAATGCCGGGCGCAAGCGGTCAAAAAACCAGGCACCAAATAAAAGTACAATTACTCCAAAGATCCAGGAGTATCCGACTCCCCACCAGTTTGGTTCTCCGCCCCACAGAATTACCTGCCTCAGCGAATCCACAATTTGAAGAAGCGGGTTCCATTGTAAAAACTGCCAAATACCAGGAGCGGTTGCCTCCGCTTTAGCCGCCGAATAAAAGACACCACTTGAATAGAGCAAGGCTAATCCCAGGAAAGAACCAATCTGCCCAACATCCCGGATAAAGACTCCGAGGGCAGAAAAAAACCAAGCTAAGCCCAAAGCAATCAGAAATACCGGAAATAAAATGATCGGTGCATAAAAGCAGGAAATGGTAAGGCCAGGTCCCACCGAGAGCACACCGATCAGGCATAATCCAAAACTTATCAATAAATCATAGGCCAGCGCCCCCATGGTTGCTGCGGGCAAAATCTCGAGGGGAAAGACTACTTTTTTTACAAAATTTGGCTGACCTACGATAATACCAGGAGATCCTCCAATAATTCCTGATATCAAGCCTAGCACATTCAATCCAAGAAATACTCCCAAGGCATAATCAATGGTGGATTCATCTGCAGAATCTGTAAACCGACCGCCAAAAACCACCCCAAAAGCAAAGACATAAAGTCCCAGCATGAGCAAGGGATTGGCCACCAACCAAAAAGCACCCAATATACTGCCACGATGCCTGGCTTTGATATTGCGAACCAAAAATTGCCAAAGCAATTCACGACGGGTCAAAAGAGATACAAAAGGTCTCATTAATCTTTACTCTTTACCAGTAGCTGAAATTGATAGCGAGCAAGTATAAATCAATTACAAGCCAAACAACTAGCCGCCATAATTTCCCCATTCAGTCGAAGAATAATTGTAAGCCCGAATCAATTGGCCATTGGAAGAATCAAGCAAGACATACATCCAAAACGAATTGCTGGGAGAGTAGCAGTAAATAAACGGGTATGCTTGATCTGATAACCATATCCACTGCTGGACCAAATTACTCCATGCCCAAAATGAGTTACCTTTTGAAAAAGGAATGTAAAGCCATCCAAGATTGATATGAAAACACCAGGCACTCGAATGGGGAACAAATGCACCAAGCCACGGGTTTTCCAACCACCCCGATCCCTCAAAAATTTTCGAATCCGGCCAATCGGGTAATTCACTAATCAACCAGTCATAGTGCGAAGCAAGTCGCGTATAAACTGTGACATCACCATATTCAGATTCACTGGTCCCGTAGGAGACCACCCCATGAAGCCTCCAATACCCAAGAGTACGAACAAAGGCAGGACCACCACTGTCTCCCACTGCTGTGCTTGCCTCAAGAGTTAGAGGTGTTGCCTGGCTGTCCCCAGAACCTAACAGTTCAACAGAATTGCCCGAGGCCAATGTATTGTGCTGGGCCTGCGGTGAATCAAAATCTATACCCAGCACCCCCCCACGCTGATCCTCGGGCACTCCCAGCTTGGTGACTTTAGCAACAGAACGATCGATGGTATTCTCTCCACTCACTCTTTTATCGTTGGATGGATCCTTATTTCCCGAATCTCCTTCCACCAAAGTACCAAATCCTCCAACTACAGCCCTTAAGCCCAAGGGGTCATCATTCGTACTTGGTAAACGGGCGGGATAGATACCACTTACTGAACGGCTAAGTTTGGCAAGTGCGAGATCAACCCCCAGTTCATCCCCATCCCCCAAGGAATTGGAAGTGGTTTGGCGAGCAGTCCAAACCGGATGGACTTTTATTTCTTCAATAAAATATATCTGGGAACTACTGGCTTCACCAAAATCATCATGTAAATAAAACTTCCAGTCGTTTGGGTCTGGAATTTCATACAAGTCATTCTTTACCACATGAGCGGCGGTAACAATGTAATTTGGGGCCACCAAGGTGGCCGTGCCCAATGCCCCAGTACTTGAAATAAGTGCACCCACTACCGATAAGTCTGGGTATAGTTCGGATGGCAAATAGGTTCCGGAATTATTTCCCAGTTGGTAGTAATTTGTCCAATCCAAGTCCCCCCTCTTACCGATTCTTCTTTGATCCCCCAGGAGCAGGGATGTAAGAAGCACACACAAACTGAGCAACCCAGTAAATCTATTCATCCAGGGAAGGCAAGATCTCGGGTGGAGGAGAGGGAGGTAAAATATTTGGCGGAGGGGGTGGAGGTGGAAGATCATCTAAATCTGACTGATCATTCTCGCTGGCACCCTTGTCTTGCTCGGGCCCGGAAGTCGAAGATGTATCAGTTGGAGCTTCAATCAAAGGGTTTGGGAAATTGACTTCTGGATTGCTAGCAGGAACAGATGGAGCGGATAGATCAGCGGGAGAAGAATTGCGGAATGATGAATTGCTCGTACTAGGTTGGAATAATGTGGCCGATGCTCCGACCTGATTGGAAAGAACAGTAGAACTTCTGGGTGGCGGAACATACCTGGACCCCCGGGAACGGGAAGGATTGGGACTGGCAGGAACTGAGGAAGCCCTTGAGGATACCCGGCTTGCCAACCACTCCGGCAATTTCGGTGCAGATTTAGGGCGAGGTGGCATGACTCGTGGACTTGTCGAGGCAGAGGAATTGGGCGGGAGGTTCACTTTAGGCAAACTTGATGAAGCATTTGGAAGGTTGCCCGAGTTTTTACTTTGTTCCAATGTAAGGGTAAAATTCTGACCATTAAATGCCAGGGTCAGGGTTTCTGACTCCAAATCAAATGCCTGGGCCTGGAATTCTTCATATGTCTTCTCGGTAAGCTTTATCCATTCACCAAAATTTGCCTTTTTGTTAAAGATACAAAAATGAGGAATTCCTTTCAAAAGAAAATATCCTCGGAACTCGACCTCATTAGCAAAAGCAGGATTAGGGAGAGGCTTAGGAGGAGGGGGCGGCGTATTAACTTTTGGAGGAGGTCTGTTCGAACCCGGTCGCAAAAATGGATTACTCGCCACTCCACCCCAACAGAGGGAGGAGAGTACAAAAAATAAAAAGGCTTTGCGGTACAAATGATGCACTACTTTAAGATTCCAAAGTTAGTAACGAAGAGCAAGAAACAACAGGCTATTCTTACCGCAATTCCAAGTGCCAACAGCTTAAGAAAAGGTCAGGTGTGCTGTCCTAAAGCCGATCCAAATAAGCAACAGGGTTCCCATAAAATTGGCGATTATATAGAATAGTCCCCACATCCAAGAGCCTCTCTGCAAAAGACCGTACAAATCCATCCCAAATGTTGAGAATGTGGTAAATCCTCCACATATTCCAACTATCCAAAAAGCTCGAAAAACTTCACCACTTCCAAAGTTTGTTCCCCATTTTGCAAGAAATCCAATGAGGAATGCCCCTCCCAAATTTGCTAACACCGTGGCAAGCAGGGTTTGACCGGACAGCAAATGAGCAAGGATTGCCCGACAAACCGAACCGATACCTCCCCCCAATCCGACAAATAAGAAAAATTTCAGCCCCATATTACACCGGGGTTCAATAAAGCTTAGCCTTGGGCCAATTCCTCTACTGCTTCTTCAGCATCATCATCCTCATCCTCCACTTCGGACTCGGCTTCCTCAGCACTGTTATACTTCAAAACTCTACGATTTTGAGGAAGAGGAGACAAATTAACCATAATAAACCGACCATTTAGTTTGGGTTCATCATCCGGACGACCAACACCTGAAAGATCCTCAATCGCCCGGTTTACCAGATCCATCCCAATATTGATATGTTCCATTTCACGACCACGGAACATCAAGGTGATCTTTAATTTGTTCCCTTGATGTAAGAATTTCTCTGACCTTCTGAGCTTGGTCACATAATCATGCTCTTCAATACGGGGTCTAAACTTTGCCTCCTTTATACGTTTAGCAGTTTTCTCTTTGTTCTTTTTATTTTTGCTAAGTTCGTATTTATATTTGCCGAATTCAAGAATACGGCAGACTGGAGGGTGAGCATTAGCAGCTACTTCCACTAAGTCGAGCCCCTCCGCTTTAGCAATTTTGACAGCTTCTTCGGGAGGCATAACCCCCAGCATTTCGCCATCCGATCCTATCACGCGAACTTCGCGAGCCCGGATCTTATCGTTTTTTCTAATGTAATTGCGGTTATTGAACCGCCTATTGTTTTTACCACGAGGTGAAGGTGCCATGTGGTTATTTGGAGTTATGCATAAGGGATATGGGTATTTTTAAACAATAGTTACCTATCTTATCTAGTCGGAGTGTTTGCAAGATTTAATTATAATCTTTCGGACTAGAGATTAAAGCTTTCACCACAACTGCAACTCGCTTTTGCATTGGGATTAGAAAATTTAAATCCTCCAGCAACCAATTGATCGGAGTAGTCGAGTGTGGTTCCTCTCAAATAAAGTGCAGTCTTGGAATCGACCAGAATCCGGGCACCCTCACTGGCAACAAACAAATCATTAGGCTTTCCCTCATCGACGAACTTCATCTTGTAGGAAAGTCCATTACAGCCCCCTCCGGTTATACGAATACGCAAATATATTCCTGTTTTTTCTCGTTCGATCAGATTGGCAACTTTCTCCGAAGCCCGGGGCGTCAATCGTACCAATTTTTCATTGGCTTGTAGATAATCGTTATCGGTCAACATAGCAAGATTCACACTAAACTAAATCGAAGCTTGTGGATGGCAAACTCATCTCAATGAATGCCCGTCTTTGAGGGAATATTTTGCAAACCCCCTCTGACCCGAGGCAAAAAAGGAAAGGAATTCGTGGGCAATTTTAGAAGAGGGACATTCGCCCGACCTTAGAATTTCCTCCGCATTCCTTTTAACATTGTAGTTACTGAAAACTTTGCGGAAGCATTGTTTCAATTCAGATATTTCTGAACGAGAAACTTCCCTTCTCTTCAGTCCTATCAAATTTAGTCCTGATATTGCATTTCTGCCTGAAACCAGAACCTGGGGAGGCACATCGAGGGATATTTCCGCTAATCCTCCAATCATCGAACCTTTGCCAATACGGACAAACTGATGAACAGCTGCCCCTCCTCCAACAAAAGATTCCTGACCAACACTGACATGACCTCCAAGCAAAGCCCCGTTGGCTAAAACCACTTTATTATCAACTTCACAATCATGGGCAATATGACAGTACCCCATAAGAAAACAATTCTCTCCAACCAAAGTTCTCCCATCCTTTTCGATAGATCGGTGAACGGTTACTCCCTCCCCTATCCTTGTGCTATTTCCAATGAAAACTGAGGAATGAATTGACCGGTCGAAGCCCATATGTTGTGGGTCTCCCCCAATCACCGAAAAGTGCCCCACCTCCACATTATCTGCGATCACTGCATGTTTTTTTATAATAGCATGGGATAAAACCCGACAGCCCTGACCAATTTTTGCACCATCCTCAATAACAGCGTATGGTCCCACTGTTACGCCTTCTCCGAGTACTGCTCCACTTTCAACGATTGCACTGGGATGGATTTGAGAATTTTTCATTTAATGTGCAGCTTATATTAATCTTCCGGAAAGATTTCTAATTGTGGATCTTTGGACAAACCATAAGCCTTGACCAGTCGCAATGCCTGCAAGACCTCATGCCCTTCATAACTGAGAGAAGGTTGTGACTGTCTGAGCAAATTTTCTATAATGGAACGAAGAGTTAACACACCATCCAGTTGCAATTCCTCAAAACGAAGATTTAGCTTCTGCAAACGATCATTACCTCTAGGTAATGCTGGAACCACTAGAATTTTTAATGAATTCAACATGTCTGAGCCCTGCCAACCAGAATCCATAGAAAAACAATTTTTTATACGAGTGGCATCCAACTCCAATTTGTAAAACTTGGATAATTGAGCATCGTTGGATAGCGAGGCTGCAGTAAAACTGCTGTTTGCCCATCCTAAAGTCGCCACTTTTGCAGATCGAATCTTAGATAAGTCTGCAGAAAAAAGCCTAGTATCCAGTTGTGTGTCATTTGCGACTGCACGTGGATTCATCACCGTAATAACTGGAAGAGCCACCAATTTCTTTTTGGCATTTATCCCAACTGAAGTCAGCGGGATTTGACGAACTAAAAATCCATTGCTTTCGAAGTAGGCTTCAACCAGATCCTGCTCGATCATCAAATTGATTGGTTAGAATACTAAGCAATCGCCCCTACCGATGTCCATACACGATCAACCAAGTCGGACTGTACGCCCTCTATGCAGTATGCATCTCCAATTTCTTCCATCACCACAAATCGTAAAACCCCTCGTTTTACTTTTTTATCTGCATACATTGCCAAGTTTAAATCTGCCAACTTCACTGGCTCCTTCAAAAGGCAAGGCAAGTTATATGAAGTTAGTAAGTTTAGTATATCAGACTCTGAATGTTTAGTGCATTTTCCAAGAAATTGAGAAAGCCGGAAGGCACAAACTAAACCGATTGCTACAGCCTCTCCGTGTAAGTATGTCCCATATCCAGCTACTTTTTCTATGGCATGGCCAAAAGTATGGCCTAAATTTAATAATGCTCTTCCCCCTTGTAAGCCACTCATTTCCCGTTCGTCTGCCTGTACAATCTTGGCTTTGATCGAGCAACAACGATGAATGAGCTCCGGCAATGCTGGTGAACTGGGACATAATGCAACAGAGGAATCAAGCAATTGTTCAAACAAGCCTCGATCTGCTAACATGCCATATTTGACTACCTCGGCCATACCCGCTGAAAATTCTCTTGCAGGCAGTGAATTGAGAAGGTCTAGATCTGCCCACACACAATCGGGCTGATGAAAAGAACCGATAAGGTTTTTACCCGCTTCTAAATTAATACCAGTTTTGCCTCCAACTGAACTATCAACCATGGACAAAAGTGTGGTCGGTACTTGATAGAAAGAAACACCACGGAGATAACTAGCCGCCACAAATCCAGCAAGATCACCGACAACACCACCCCCAACTGCAATCAGAAATCCACTACGGTCAATTTTGGAAGCAGTAAGAAAATTCCATCCCCTGGTAAGTTGTTCGACCGATTTACTGCCCTCTCCGGAAGGAATAATCAAATGAGGAATTCCCGAAATGATTTGCTGAGAAAATTCAGGTTGCGAATTTAAAAAATGATCATCTATTAACACGGCTCCCTGCCTACCCTCTTTGGTTAATGCAGTGATAAAACCGGAGATATCATTTCCCAAATCCCGACCGATGCGGATGGGATAACTGCGCTCGCCTAAATTAACCTGTAGCTCCCGTGCCAATTGTTTCATGATATACTCTCAGGAATGCTCTGAAATTTCTACGAGTTCAGGCAGCAAGGAATCGATATATGATGAAATAGAAAATGGTTGTAAATCATCTGGTTGTTCACCCAATCCAAGAAAATAAACAGGGATTTTTAATTCACGATAGACCGATACCAATGCACCTCCTTTAGAAGTGCCATCCAACTTGGTGATGACCAACCCGGTTAGTCCAAATTTTTGATGAAAAATTTTGGCCTGGGCAAGACCATTGGTTCCCGTTGAGCCATCAAGCACCAACCAGGCATGGTGGGGGCAGCAGGGATCTTTCTTTTGCAAAACCCTTTTTAATTTGGCCAGTTCCTCCATTAAATGATCTTTGACATGTAATCGACCCGCAGTATCGAGAAGTAAGTAGTCACATTCTCTTGCTTGGGCGGAGGAGTAAGCGTCAAAGGCAACGGCAGCGGCATCTGCCCCATGATGGCCAGATACCAGATCCATGCCTAATCGGGATGCCCAAGACTTTAGCTGCTCGGTCGCAGCAGCACGAAAAGTATCACATGCTCCGAGCAATGCACTCTTATGATTTTCGGTGAACCGGTAACCCAGTTTCGCACAGGTGGTTGTTTTACCTGAGCCATTCACACCAATCAGACAGATTACTTCTGGCTTACTCCCGCTTGATTCCTCCAGCCTACCTTCAGATCCCTTTAAGACATCTACTAAAACAGACCGGGCAATTTTTCTAATATCCTCCCCACGAAAATCCTTATTATTTTTATGCTCCTCTTTAATCCTGGAAATAATATCCTCGGTTGTTTCTGGACCAAAATCGCACGAGTAAAAAGCCTCCTCCAAGTCAAAAAGTTCATCCTCTGAGAGCCTCCCCCTTGCGGTTACCCGCTCAAAAGCACCCTGCAGGAGTGCCGAACCTTTACTGAAGCCTTTTTTAAATTTTGAAAAGATGCCCATTCCCGTTTCTGGATTTGATCAATAAAAAGATTTTTAGAATAGTGATCGAAATATGCCTCTATTTTGGCTGAATTAAGAGGGTACAGCAAGAAAAGTCGAGGACTTGACGGGTACAACAGTCTTGCTCGGTGTAGGCTTGCACACAGAGCATAATCAAACGGTCATCCAGGTCCCATCGGTCGGTAACGAAACCACCCTCATCATTTAATGGCACATTAAATAAATTTGGAAATGGTGCTTTTTTACTAGGTTGACCATAGCTTTGAATCACCCGATTGCGAAGGGCATCCCATTGAGGCCTGACAATATCCTCATAAAAAAAGTCCTGCCATCCTGCCTCCCCCTGAATAAGGCAAAGAGTCAGGGATTTTTCCTCGAATTTGCAGGTTAATTCATAAGCATGACCATCCCACCGTATGGGAGATTTTATGAGATTGGATTGCAATTCTTTGTACCCCAGAAATCCATGGTCCTGCAATTTTTGCAGAACAATGTCTCGGGTATCTCCCACACGCAAACCAGAAAAGAAGCCTTCTTCCTTAAGGGATGGAAACCCTGCAGACTCTGGGAATTGATTGGGCACTCCAAACAAAGCAGAAATGGAGAGAGTAACTCCCGCTACCAATTTCATGGCAATGCTAAAGGGCATAATAAATTCGCTCAAGGGCGAGCATAGCGTAGCAGGTCACAAGCACGGGGTCTTTTTCCCACCATCTCCCCGAATCATTTATCCAAAAACCAACGTTTGACTGCAAATCAAAAAGGGTGAGGGCAAGCTCTTGTCTCCAGTCCTTTTTTTCTCCGGATGAATCTTTCAATGAATCTATACCTGCCAAAGACAGAGCCTTGGCCATAGTGTGATAATAATAAAAGAGTCCCTGTTTGCCCATACCTGGGTTTTCATCGATCTGATAGTTTTGATTGAGCCAATCCTTAACCGCAAGAACCCTGGGATCAGAAGGTTTCATTTCCGCGTAAATAAAACTGAGTAGGCCGGCATAACTCATACTTCCGTAAGATCGTAAGGAAACAGTTCCATTTTCGTCTGTTCTTTCACCCGCCATACTTTTACCAGGGAAATAAACAAAGCCTCCATGATCTTCCTTGTGCACGCTCACCCATTCCTCGGTGTTTGATTGGGGGAGGTTCTGACATTTCGAAACAAAACTTATGGCTGCCTGCCAATCCAGGCCTAAAGGATCGCCCTCTTTACTACCAAGAGTTTTCTTGGCATAGAAAAGAGCTTCCATCGCAATATGGGTATTAGATAAGTCCGAGTGTGCCCAGGTTGAGCCATATCCTACTCCCCCATCAAAAAGATTATCTGCTTTTCCTTTCTTATCAAAGTCAGACTGTTGGTTTACCAAAAATCGTCTGGCACCCCGAATAATTGATTCGTCCTCGGGGTTTTTGTTTTGGAGAAAAGCCATCAGGCTGATTGAAGTATTGTAGGAAGCCAGTCCTTTGCCATAAATCCCACCGTCTGATTGGACTTTTGACCGTAAAAACTTGAAGCCTTGATCCACTTGTTCCCGGTACTTCGAGGACTCCGATTGATCAGGGTGCCCCAGAGTGGCCCGTAATGCCAGCGCAGTCAATGCGGGGTATTGTGCACTGCCCCAATGCCCACCAGAACTATTTTGCTCATTATGTAACCATAAGAGTGCTTTATCAAGGGATCGTTCGATCTCGAGCTTTAGTGAACGATTTTGAGAGGCGTGGGAGGATGAAGTAAAATTTGTCAGTATGATGGCTATGTATAGAAGCCAAAGAAATGAACATTTTCTACGATACATAAACTCTAGGCTACGAATTAAGGGTCTTTTTGCAATTGGAACCGAATAACTACTGGAAAATCTTTTGGGGGCATATGGATATTGCTTGCGATCCATACATCGTCAGAAACACTCAGTTCATCCATGCAATTAATGGTTGCCCGACTGTCATGGTAAACCGCGACAATAGAGCCATCCTGTTCCGCCAAATAAAGACCCTCTATCATTTTCGATCCTGTAAAAACAAAACTGTTTTCTGTTAAATTCCTACCATCTGTCTGGTTTACAACCATCTCACTTATCTCTACGATTTTTTTTGTTCCATTTTGCTCCCACTCGGAAAAAATTTGAATGGACTTATATCCGGAAATATTTTGGGGACTATTATCTAATTTTTTGAAAAATTCGGGCCGGGGTGTTTCTTTCAGCAATAGAAGAGTGGCATGAATGAGTTTTGGATTTATCGAAGTCCTGAAGAGGGATTCATGTACCTTTCCGTTCTTATTGACCAGGGCGTATTCAATAAGCCCACTTGTTTGATTACAGACTGCTGGAAATGAAATTTCACGCGTTGTCCTGTTTATACTGATCTGTCCAAATTTAAAAATACCCGGTTCGACTTGGATAATATCAGGATAGTTTGCAGAATCATTTCCCCGAACGCTCGAGGTGAAAATTAAAAAAAAGAAAAATAACCCGATAAAATTAATAACCAACATCACTGGACTGTAATGCAAGAAAAGCCCCAATTTCTTTCAAGTCAACTTGCTTGAGTCAGAAAATGGGAAGTTTATCTAAAAAACTAAGTCTTCTGTGCTTGCTTGACCTTTAGTGTTCTGTATCGATAAGTTTAGTTTCATAATTTCCCTACCCTCTAATAGTCATGGATGAAGAATCTGAGCATCACGAAGAAGCCGAGTACGAAGATAATAGCGAATTCGAAATTGAAGAGGATGCAGAATCAATAACTGAAGTTCCTCCGGCAGAGGGTGCATTTGGGAAATACCTTCGGGAATACCGTTTACTTAACAGTTTATTGCTCTCACTGGGCATAATCGTTGGTATAATTGGCTTTATGTTAGCCTGGACCATTGTGGTACAGGTTGGAGAGGAGGGGGATTCTGACTTTGGAGAAGCCGGACCACCCGCTGCCCAACAACAACAGCAGGTACAAAAACAAATGCAAAAACTGATGCAGCGTCAGAAAAAAGCGACTCCATCCTCGAAATCTGAATTTAAA
>NYYP01000041.1 GCA_002686835.1 Opitutia bacterium
TGATGCAATTATTGAAGGGAAAGATGGATTCAAACCCTATGTGGTCATTCTTGGTCTTATCATTGCCCTTGGACTCATTCACAAGGGAATTAATTGGGTATTTATGCAAGGCAATCGCTAAGTTGCCCAAAGACAGACTATAAACTTAGACGATAATCTTAGATCCTATGGGATCAAAGTTACATCTGTGCATTACAAGACGGCAAAAATCTTAAATTTCTCGGCCGCAATATTTGTTTAATTACCCGTCCTTTTTTGTCTCCTTTTCTTCCAATGGAAAAGATTCACTTATTGCCTGGAGCACAAGAATGTTTGCCTTTTTGTAGCGCAAATTTGGGTTGTCGATCAGAAATTTGTAAACGGTAGCCACTAAACGAGTTGGTTTTACATCTGCCGGGATAGTGAAATTTTCCCGGTGGGAATCGAAAATAGCACTGATATATCCATAAGCCATTCCAGCGTTTAAGAGTTCTTTGTCCGTCATTCCTTTCTCGATGTAATAATCTTCCAATTGACTGAATAAATCATGGCCCGAAGTTTCAAAGGCATAACTGGGCGTTGCCAAAAGACTGCAGAGCAAAGCGAGTGGAGCGAGGATCTTCATTTCCATACCAATTGGGACAATTCAAACAGTTGTCAATGTTCTCGCCGGTGCAATTTTTAATTATTTGCCAAAAAATTTGATTTTGCTCTTCAATTATTATTTAGTATAAATATGCAAGTATACTTTATTTTAATTATTTGTTCTTTTTTTTTGTCAGGTTGTTTTGCCAAGAAATGGAAGCAGCGACCCGAACAGGTAAATCAACAGGTAACCATGGAGGAATCCAAAAATGAAAAAAATTGTTAGGAAAATACGTGCAGGAAGGGGAGGTGTGGGCAACCCCGTAACCTGTCTACTGTTAGCCTTGTGTTTTCTGCCACTTGGGGAGGTCGACGCACGACAATTTTTTGGATTAAAGGTACATGGAGATTTCAGGACTTTGGAGCCCATTGTTTCAGATATTCCCTCGAACCGATCAGGAGTGACCAAGGAAGATGTGCTTAACAGGGTCCGTCAAAAACTCTGGGAATCTGGAATCAGACCGGATCGTCCACGATATAACTCCCACTACCTGGAGGTTGATTTAATCATTCATTCCAAGGGCACCAATTTTAGTGTTGATGTATCCTTAAAAAAGATGGCCCAGGCCTATGGGTATGATCCACGCAAGGTTGGTACGGTGATCGAACTACCCCAAGGGAAGTATGGAGTTTTTGGCAATGCGCATAGAGACAAAGGTTATGTCCTGGATGCGGTGGAAGAGGTCCTGGAAGAATTTATTGCCGATTATAAGGAATCGAACCTCTTCTAAAAAAATGAATTGGTAAGTTTACTTAGGGGTGCCCTCCAGTTTATCGCGAATGGATTTCCGGATTTTTTCACCGGCAAAATCGAGAACTGTCACAATGACCAGAATACAAAGAAGAACGAGGGAGAACTTGTTCCAACTATCCGCAGATTCCGCATAGAGTTTTAAGTGTAAGCCAATCCCGCCTGCCCCAACATATCCGATAATACTGGCTGATCGCACATTGTATTCGAGCATCCATAAGCAATGGCTCCAGATAATAGGCCGGGCATTGGGCCAGAGTCCGTACTGGAAGGCCTGCAATGGACTGGCCCGCAGGGATTTAAGGGCGTTTTGTGAACTTAGGTCAGTTGATTCAAAAGTTTCACTGAAGAATTTGGCCAGGTATCCAACACTGTAAAGAGTAAGGGCGATCACACCGGCCAGTGAATTGGAACCAACAATCACCACCGCCAGAAGGGCCCAAAGCAAACTGGGAATGGTGCGGATAATATTGAGAAGCATACGGGTGGGCCAAAGCACCCAGCCCGGTGCAACATTGCGGGATGCACCCAGGGAAATAAGGAAGGAAAGAATAACGGCGAGCAGGGTGGAGACCAGGGCAATTTGAATGGTCTCAAGCAGACCATACATTGTTCTCTCAAAAATCGACCAGTCTGGGGGAAAAAAACGGGCGACAAAATGGGAAAGATTACCCCAGTAATCAAGGTCGCGTCCGGACCCCTGGATGGACGGAAGAGCGCCCAAGGAAGCGGCCAGGAAGAGCAGAAAGGTGACCCCGAGCAGGTCAAATCGGCTATGCCATGGTAAATCCTGTTTATTCATCCATCTGAGCGGGAGATTTTTTCCCAAGTCCATTGAGTGGGGCTTTCCCAATCTAAACGGAGGGCAAAGTCAGCAAATTGCTGAACCTGGCCCTCATCATGTAAGGAGCAGACCAAGCTTCCACCCCTTTCTTTCTGCGAGTATTTAAGAATATCAAGGGTACGATTTGCCCAGTCAGAGTCCAGGCTGGCCACCGGTTCATCGGCCAGAAGGAGAGTGGGGGAGGAGAGCATGCTTCGACATATTGCCAGGCGTTGGCGCTCTCCCCTGGATAAGGTGGAAGCCCATTGGCGGGCTTTATTTTCCAGTCCAAATTTAGTTAGCCATTCCATGGCCTTTGCTTTCTCATGCACAGGAAATCCCCAAAGGGTTCTGAGCGAGGAATGCCGGGCGAGGCAACCACCCAGGGCATTGGTAAGGCTGCTGGCCCCATTGGCTAGTTGCAGGTCCTGAAAGATCATCGAGGTGTGTTGCCCATGGTGTAGGCAGGAATTAATACTCCCTTCGGTGGCAGAAAGTTCTCTGGCTAAAATACGGATTAAGCTGGTTTTTCCAACACCCGATGGTCCGCTTATGGCAACAAAGGAGGAGGGAGGAATGGACAGGGTAAGATTACGAAAGAGCCAGCGCCCAGACAGGCAAAGTCCGAGGTTTTGGGTTTCCAGTAGGGGGGGAGGCATTCTTACACAATCGGTTGATTAAAGAGCGAAGGAAACCCTAGGGCTTGAGCGTTTTTTGCAGATCGATGGCCTCGCGAGTGACTTGCAGGTGTTTGTCCTGGTCGACTACAATCAGTTCGCCGTTGAAGACTTGGTCACGTAATTTGGGGTTTTCTTGATTCATGGCCAACAGTGCTTCCTGAAGAATGGCCCGGTCAGATTGGGATAGGGTGGTCCTCGCACAAATAGTATGGGAAGGAACCGGGCCTTGTTGTTGAATGATTCGCAGGCGGGATTTTTGATGATCGTTCAAGTATTTGTTGTCCCCGGTCAAAACATAATCACTAACTGCGGCAGCCTCTACCTCACCACTGAGTACTTTTTCCACCGCTGATACATATCCGGTGCCGTAAATGGTGAGGGAGAAAAAATCGGTAAGCGAAGTATCAGGCCCGACCAGACCGCGTTTCCAAAGATCCCAAACCGGTATCAAGTAGCCCGATGTGCTTGAGCGGCTGGCAAAGGCGACGGGTAGGTCTTTGAGTTCATCGATTGATTGGTACTTTTTGTTTTTGAGGCTGAGCCAAATGCTCTGGTAACTGGGGAGGCCATTTTTTAAATGAATCAAAAGAATGGATGCGGTTTCCTGATCGAGATTACGGGCAGCATCGGTGGAGCTAAGGTACCCCAAGTCCAGCGTTCCGTTACGGAAAGATTCCACCACCACGGAGGAGTCCGTGGGGATCAGGACTTCCACCTCACGGGCTAACTTTGCTGAGAGATACTGCTCAATCGCTTCTTTTTCTGCCAACATTTTTTCGGGATTTTTATTTGCTTTAAGAGCAATAACCACCTTTTGGAGCGAGAGTTCTGAGCTCTTTTCTACCTTTGGATCAGCAGCCTTCTCTTCCTGTTGGTTCGAACAGGAGAGTGTAGTCAATAATGCAAGGGCGTGAAACAAGGCCAGGACGAATCGGAAATGCTTATTTTCTGGGTTCATGAAGAAGTGGCAATTAATTGAGACTGAGTCTCAATAGCAATATCATTTCGAGCATGCAAGTCAACGAGCTTAAATCAGTCGGACTTTCTATGCGGAAGAGGAAAGAAGAGAGTAGATTTTCTCGATCGTTAGCTCGGACGGGGAACCTTGTGAGTCAATCCACTGCCGGGCTTGAAAGCACAACTGTTTTCTTTCTTCTGGATTCTGGGCAAGGTTAATTAAGGCCTGTTTTGCACCCTCTGCAGATTCGGTAGTGCGGATGGCATCATGAACGAGTAAATCTCCGCAGGTTTGAAAAAAGTTCTGGAAATTCGGGCCCAAAACAAGGGCAATACCCTGGGCAATAGGTTCAATTGGGTTTTGTCCGCCCTGGTTGGGAGGCAATGTCTTTCCTCCAAGTGCTAAATCCGCACACTGAATTAAGGTGCCAAGCTCTCCAGTGGTGTCGGCAAGGTATACCAGGGTGCCTTGCGGGGCCTGCCTGGCATGGGTGCGTAGATGATGAGTTACTCCTTTTTGCTCGAGCATGGAAGCAATCTTTTTTCGCCTTTCTGCATGCCGGGGAATGAGAAGTATTCGAGCATCAATTTGCTCACCTCTTACTAACTCCATGGTTTCAATCAGTAATTCCTCTTCGCCTGGCCAGGTTGATATACCGGCAATGATTAGAGAATCCTGAGCAAATCCAAACTCACTTCTCAATTGTTTTGGGCAAACATCACTGGGTACAGAGGAAGATACCGCATCCACTTTGAGGTTGCCCACTACCTGAACATGTGACTGGTCAATGCCAATTTCAATCCAGCGGGAAGACTGTCTTTCAGAGGTGGTTAAAATCTCCAAACCTTTGGGTAAGAGCAGTTTTCTTGCCGTGGATGAGCGGCATAACCGGTCGAAAGTCCGGTCAGAAAGACGGGCATTGATGATCAGAGCGGGCACCCCATGCTGGCTGGCCTGATAAAAGTGCTCCGGCCAAAGCTCGCTGTCCACTGTGATGATGAGATCTGGTTGAATTCTCCACCATGCCATACGGCTAAAGACCCACCAGTCCATGGGGAAAGGACCGTGGGCAAGAATACGGCTGTGATATTTTTGAGAGGCCATGAGCAAGCCGGTACTGGTGGTGCCAGTTAGTACAATCTCGATATTGGAATCCTTGAGCAGACTTTCCATTATTTTCGCAATCGACGAAAGTTCGCCCACACTGACTGCCTGGATCCAGATTCTTTTCGCTCCCCTTTTTTTTCTTTGAAGTTTGGGGAATAAACCGAGTCGGTAATAAAGCTTAAATCCGTATCCTCCCCGTCTTAGCATGCGGTAGAGAAAATAGGGAGATGCCAGCAGTGCTAGTACTGGGAAGGCCAATCGGTACAGAAGAATCACCGTAATAAACAAGTTGTTTACCGTTGCCAGCAATGGTTGGATAGGAAATTATTCAAGGCTCTTTTCCTTATGAAGACTTCTGACCGAATCGCGAAACTTTTTTCTGATTGCAAGGCTGAGAAACGGGCAGCCTTTGTTGCCTATGTCTGTGCATGTGATCCCGATTTTAACCAATCTCTTGAGGTGTGCAAAACATTGATTGATCAAGGAATCGATATAATTGAATTAGGGGTGCCTTTCTCCGACCCTTTGGCAGATGGTTTGACCAATCAACTGGCAGCCCAGCGTGCCTTGGAATCGGGATGCACACAGGAAGATGTCTTTCGGTTAGTTCGGGAAATCCGTAAGTTTTCTGAGATTCCCATTGTATTTTACACCTACTACAACCTGATTTTTTCTCAGGGTGTGGCAGAATATGTACAAAAGTCAAAAGCTGCTGGAGTGGATGGTTTGTTGACCCTGGACCTTCCCCCGGAAGAGGCGGATGAACTGATTGAGGCGTGTCAAGATTTGGAGGTAGCAAACATTTTCATTATTGCACCGACCACACCGGAGGAAAGAATCTCTAAAATTGCCAAGCGTGCTTCCGGTTTTCTCTACTATGTTTCAAGGGAGGGGGTAACTGGAGAGCGCGATGATCTGGCCCTGGATCTGGCTGAGCGGGTGGCTGCAATAAGACAGAGGATCAATATTCCACTTGTTGTTGGGTTTGGGATTTCCACAGCCCAGCAGGTGCACCAGGTTGCCAGGGTAGCCGATGGTGTGGTGGTCGGGAGTGCTTTGGTAAATTGCATTCCCCAAAATTTGGATAATCCCGAGCGTATGCTTGCCTCAATCAGAGAAAAATCCAAAGCATTGGTGGGTGGTTTAACCGCTGCCTGAAAAATTAGACGAAAAAGTAGGTAGTTCCGTGGCATACAAAGTCGAGGAACTATGGATCTTAGCGGGGGTAACCGCGGCCGGTAAAACTGAGCTTTCTTTGGAGTGGGCCGAAAGGAATGATGCCGAAATTATTTCCTGCGATTCTGTCTCTTTTTACCGTGGGTTAGACATTGGTTCAGCCAAACCAGGTTTAAAAGACCAAAAAAGGGTGGTTCATCACGGGCTTGACCTTGCCGATGTGTCCGAAGTTTTTGATGTCGGTCAATTCCATGCTTATGCAAATGAAGTCATTGAAGATATGGTTTCGAGAGGAAAAAAAGTTTTGGTGGTCGGTGGAAGTGGTTTTTTTCTGCAAGGCTTTTTACAACCGGTTGTAGATGCTTTGGAGGTATCAGATGAAGTGCGCAACCATGTTAATACAACCTATGAAAAATATGGACTTGATACCACACTTGCCCAGTTGGGAAAGCTCAACCCCAAAGGTTTGGGCAATCTGGATACCCGAAACCCTCTCCGGGTCATTCGGGCACTGGAGAGGTGTTTGCAGTCTGAGCGTTCCCTGATTGATCTCCAGAAAGATTTCGAAAAATTACCGATTCCATATGCCCAGTTTACAAAGAGAATGGTATGGTTGGACCGGAAGAATGATGAGATTATGGATCGAATCAATCTGCGAACGCAAAGTATGATTGATGGAGGAATGATCGAAGAGGCCGAACAAGCAATTCGTGCTGGTATCCTGCGTCATCCAAGTCTTTCCCAGTCGGTGGGGTACCGAGAAATTATTAAGTTTATCAAGGAAGGTGGGCCCCGAAAAGATCTGGTTTCTTCGATTGTTCAATCCACCCGCCAACTGGTATCAAAACAAAGAAAGTGGTTTCGTAAACATTTCCCCACTGGTTCCTGCTTGCAGGTAAGTACGGAAAAACCTCTAAGTGTGGATCAAATTCCATGGGTTGCGGGCACTTGACCGATTCGACCAAAGGACTTACCTTATTTTTTGTGTTTGTGTAGATGAATCCGCTTAAAAATATTGCGATTGTTTCCAACCTGTCCAAAACGGGGGCCAGAGATGTGGCTCATTCACTGGAAAAAATATGTGATGATTATGGGGTGAAATCACGTTTGACTGAGGAGTTTCCCTGCCCCCCAAATTTTCTTAAAGACATGGATGCATGTTTTTCCGTGGGGGGGGATGGTACCCTCTTGAATTTATTGGACCAAGCCATCGAATATGAGGTCCCGGTGGCAGGAGTCGGGTTGGGCAAACTTGGATTTTTAGCAACTCTTTACCCTGACGATTTGGCCCGTTCCTTACCCCCTGTACTGAGGGGTGAATTTCAAATAAGAAGAAGAAGCCTCATTGGATACCGTGAAAATCAGGGCAACGAGAAATTGGCCCTCAATGACTTGGTGGTAAAAAGTGGGGCGACTGGTCGGTTGGGCCGGTTTTCAGTTTTTTGTGGAAATGAACGAGTGGCGGACTATGCATCCGATGGTATCGTTTTTTCGACCCCCACCGGATCGACTGCTTATAATTTAGCTGCCGGTGGTCCCATTGCTCATCCTGAAGCGGAAGTAATCCTGATGACTCCCATCTCAGCTCACAGTCTCACGAGTCGACCTTTGGTCTTTCCGGCAGGAATAAGTTTGCAGATCGAATGCGAGGACGACTCAGTCAGTGCTGATGTCTCAACCGATGGACGGGAGGCCTTTACCACCACCCCTCAATTTCCTTTGGAAATTTTTGTTTCCCGTAAGAGTTTTCCCCTCATGGAAACAATTGGACACTCTCACTTCCGAGTGCTCCGAAATAAACTTAAGTGGGGATAAATAGGGTGAAATAATTTCTTTCAATGTTATCTTCAGGCACACGGATCGGTCCTTTTCATGTAGATAGTTGGATAAAAGAAGGTTCGTGTGGTCAGAGTTATAAAGGGGAGGGAAGTGCCGGAGAAGAAAAGGGAAAAGTCAGCTATTTAAAACTGTTTCAGCGTGATCTTTCTGAAAAGGAAGGGTTTTCTGATTATTTTAGCCAGGAATGTCGGGCAATCGAACAAATTGAAGGAAGAGGGATCTGGCCCATGCTTAGCTATGGAAAAATGAAATGGAAACATTGGATAGCTTATGATTGGTTTGAAGGGGCAACAGAGCAAATTCCGACTGAAGAGGAAAAAAACAGGGAAATAAATCTTAAGTCACTGAAGGATTGGATGGAGTTTTTTCCCGGTCGTATCGGGCCGGATCAGTTGAAGGATATAATGATCGATTTGCATTGCGGGCTAAACCTGGCACACGACTCGGGGGTGATCCATGGCAATCTTAAGCCCGATAACATTTTAATCAGTCAAAAAAATGATGGGACTTTTGAGGCTTGGGCCACTGAGTTTGCATTGTCCAAAATGGTCAGTTTTCGACCATTAAATGAAGACCCCAGTGATGGAACAGTATTTCTTTCGCAAAGTATGCAATTTCAGGAATCCCTAAAGGAGAGCCAGGCGTATCGTCCAGTTGCTGCCGGAGCAGGAGATCTTGCTGAAGAACAATGGGATATTAATGCACTTGGTGGATTGGTAAGATATGTGACTCAAAAAAGCCAGAATGCACAGGGAGATTGGGTACATTGGCAAAAATGGTCTGAAAAAGCACTGGGTTATACTTTTGCAACTATTCCCCAATCATTGGAAGCAGTCCCTGGGGTTACGGACTTGGCTGCCTATGGCATCCGGAGTGAAAATTCCCAGCAGGGATCGGGCTTGAGCGATGATGAAATTCGAAGGAAAAGAGAGATCGAATGGGAGAGAGACCAGAAAATTGCCACGGCGAATTTCCGCCGAAATATTACGGGACTGATCGGGTGCCTTTGTTTATTTACCTTTTTATTTTCCAAAATTTATTTGTTTTTCAATCCCTCTCCCTGGATGGAATATTCGGTTGAGGGTGCAGCGGACAAATACCAGTTGGGGTTTGGAGTTTGGTCAGGAAAGGCATGGGGTATTTTACCGGCTTCCTATGACAAGGATGGTGATGGTGGGCAGGATGTTGCCGGAGAGTGGGAGCGAGTGGATGGCATGTTCCGGTTGAAGTTCCGAAAGTTTAAAAAAGCAAATGAGGAAGAATCAGGAAAAAAACTTTGGCAGTTTATTGGCAAAGGATCCACCACTGAGGATGATTATTATATATGGTCGGATTATTTGAGTTATAACCGAATGGAAAATTGTTTGGAGTTGATTAAGCGTGTGGATGAAAGGGAAGTTTTCCTGCCTGGACAAAGGGGGAGCGATAGCCCCCATCTATTTCCAGAGGTGCGAATTCATCGAAGTGGTGGACTAATTAAGAAAGCCCGGCTGTTATTTAAGCAAACACAGGCAGATGGGCCCAGTTGGTCAGTCTTTATCGGACTTGGGTTTCTTTTGGCCAGTGTAATGTATCATAGAATAATTCTCCGTGTTTCTGAACCAGTTGTAAGTACGGTAAATGATTGAGTTTTCTGGCAGTTTTTTCAAAACTACTAATCCGATGACCCACTCTGTAATTAAGATATTTTACCTCAATTTCTCTGTGGGAATTCTGTTTTTTTGCTCCTGCACATCACAAGACCCGGAAGGTAAGTATGTGGGGGAGGTAAAGGATTGGGTGCATGAAGTCTTCGAAGGAAATTTAGTTGCAGGGGGGAAAGAGTGCAGGGTGGAGTTGTCTCTATCCCAAGGTCCAGAAACAATGCAGGCAAGGTTGTTTTTTGAGCACCCTGAAATGAGGCCTGTTCAACGCTCCGGGGTTTGGGAAATCGGGGATGGTGAAAGAGTTGTCCGGTTTGATGATGATAAAAAGCCCTCCGAATATTATTTGATTAAAAGGGGGGTGCGTCATGCGTTTCAATCAAAGGAAGGCCTGACCAATGATGATGGTTCACCCCTTCTGCTGGTAAGGAATGTTGGTAAATCAAGAAAAGCTTCCTATCCCATAGAAATTATTTTTGGACCGAGAGGCGGAGCTGTTGTGGAGGGTGCCGGAATTTCAGAAGCACGCTCCGGAGAATGGAGTCGCGTGGGGGATCGAGTAACCGTGACCATCAAGTTGCCCACCGTGAGGATGGAAAAGGGAGAGGATATGCCCGAAGAAAATTACAAATATTTTATGAGTTGGTCATCGGAGAAAGAAGAGGCTCTGGTTCTTGAAAAAATGGTGGTGATGAGACCCTTTGTCCGTGAGGATGGATCGAAGAGACAGAGCTGGATGAGTTCCTTAATCTTTTCGGATCGGCCTGAGCTTGTTGCCAAATAGTAAGAACGGAAAACACTTGCAAAGATTTGACGTTCCCAGACCTGTCTTCATCATGGTTGGCTTTTTAATATTATTGATAGTCCTATGATAACCGCACTCCAGCACTTCATATCAAAAAAGGGAAAATTTGTTTTTGTCCTGCTTCTTTTATTGGTCATTGTCTCCTTTGTTTTGTACCTGTCTCAAGGTTCATCCGTATTTGACTTAATGTCAGACGGCGGGCGGGAAAAGAAAGAATTCTTTGGCTATGATTGGAACAATCCGGACCAAAGACGCTTTTTAAATGTTACAACACGGGCAGCTGGTGCTCTAGGGGTTTTGATCAGTCCGACTCAGCAGACAGTGGAGAAAGCGGATAATGCTTACATCCAGGGTTTGCAGCAACAAATACAGGCGGCCTTTCGTGCCAATCCCGAAGAAGTGGACCAGGAAGCCATGCAAAGACTGTTCCAATATATGCAGGCCTGGCCCAACTTTTCGAGGGATTTTAAAGTTCGCGAAATTGCCCGTTCTGGTGCATACGATGCGGACTTTTTAGACCAATCGATTAAAACCCGGGTGGTTTTGAGCGGTCAGGCGGATGCCTGGAATTTCCTGCCTAGCAATATCAATCATCCTGCGATCAACTCCGAGTTTATCAAATTTTTAACAAGTATTGATCCATCCCTGGAATCGGAAGATAATCGATCAAATGCTCTCTCGATGGTCGGGGGCAGGTTTGGAATGACAGGCAATGAACTTGAGTCAGTTTTGTATACTGCTTTTCGGAACATGCTGGTGGACCGTGTTTACACGCACCGTGGATTCGCCCTTGCCGGCGAGGTGGATATACTTAGCCAACAAAATGCGTTTGCATGGGATGGAGAAGTTGCGGTGGTCTCAGCAGATGATCTTGCTGAGCTCAAAATTATATGGGGTGAAATAAAGATTAGCGAGACTCCCAAAGCGGGTGATCAATTGGTGTTTTCCTATGACGGACGAAAAATAAAATTTGAATTTGGAAACCCACCCGATGATAGGAATGGATCAGTTATTGTCATTCCCACCGGCAAGAATACCAAACAGTCTGCCCAGCGTTTGAAGAATGCAATTAATGACACTGATTTTGGAATCCAGGCATTTATTGACAAAGGCAGCGATATCCGACTGGAACTCAAGAAGGACAAATTGCCCCAAGCCGCCCCTGAATTTACAACTTCCACTAAAGTGGTCCAGTTTCAGGATCATTTATCCCCCAAGCTGACCGAATTTTATGAGCAGAACAATGACCTGAAAGCATTTATGGAGGCACCCCGCACATTTGCCACTGCGATGGTTTTTCCCAGTAAAAACTACCTTGTCTCCCCACCGCCCGTTGATGATGCCAGGCTGAGGTCATATTTTGAGAGGAATCGTTTGGACTTTATGCCCGATCTCAAAGATGGGGAAGGTAATGAACAGAATGAAACATCCCTGCCTGAAGTGAAATTTGAGGATGTTGTCGATGATGTCAGAGAAAAGGTGGCAACCCAAGATCTTGCAGATGCCAACAGGGAAGCCGGACGTCTGGCCCAGGATGCAGCTCTTGATTTTCTTGATGAATTAAACCTTTTTTCGGATCGGTTGAGGAAGAGCTATCCTGACTTTATGACTATGAGAAACTCTTCCGAACTGAAAAACTTTTTGAAGGAGTCCGGTGGGCAACAGCGGAAAATTTCATTTTCATCAAGGGATATGAATGTTCAGGCCATGGTCCTGGGCTTGGAGCGACGGGCGAGTGAGCAACGCTCGAATCGAGAACCCTTGGAGGAGGTCGAAGCTTTGAGCGAAAGCAAGTTTTTTACCCGTTCGGTACGAAAGGCAAGAAGTGGATATTTGGTCTTTCTGCTCGATCGTAAGACTGAGGAAAGTAAAGCAGAATTTGGAAGTATTCCCTTTTCCAGCATTTGCCAAGAATACATCAGGGAAATCAAAAATACTCAATTTGTCCAAAAGGTAGATGAAATTAAAGATAAGTTGTTGTCCGACCCCAATGCCAAAGATTCTTTTCTGTCAAAGTATAGGTTTGAGGTCAAAAACCAGAGCATTGCCCGAGCCTCGTTTGACTCGAGGCAAAGATCGTTAAGATCCAAGCTAGACAAGCTGGAAAATACTCAATCAGCAGGTGAGGACGAAAAAAAGCCAAGCAATGCTCAAGCGGATGAAGAAATAAACATTTTACGGGACCAACTTGCCCAACTTGAAAATGAAAGAACTGCAGTAAATAAGGTCCTCGATGGTGCTGAATCCTTAGAGGTTGGGCAAAAGTGGGTCGAATTGGAAAGAAATGAGGAAAGTGCAATTTTTGGTTTACTGGGTAAGGTTTACTCCATTCGCGGAAAGAAACTCGAAGAAGACCAAAAAAATTCCATGGACTCGAACCTGGAACTGTCTAGGGGCATGCTTTCCCGGGATGAAGCAATCAATGAATTGCTGTCGGTAAACCTTTCCGAGTAGGTGTTTTGTCTGGTTTGATTGTTTTTTAAAGAGACTTTTGCCAGCCCAAGAAAAATTCTTTGTTCCCATCATTACCAGATGGATGTGCCAATATTTCAATAAGAAGGGTGCAGCCAGCCAGTTCCTCGCGGGCAAACTGCTTGATCTCATTTAGTACCCTTTGGTGGATGTCTGCATCCCTGATTATGCCGCGGCCCATATCGGCTTCTTCTTTTTTACATTCAAACTGAGGTTTTACCAAAGCGGCAAGACGGCCCTGGTTCTCAAGGAATCCCCAAGCTTGTCTGAGGACTTTTCGCAATGAGATGAAAGATAAGTCCATCACCAATAAAGGATAGTGGGGGTAGGGCAGGTCGTCCTGTGTCAAGGATTTTAGGTTCATTTTTTCCAGATTTGTCACCCGCTGATCGACTCTTAACTTGTAGTGCAACTGCCCCCGGCCAACATCCACGCAAGTGGCTGACTTGGCTCCCCTTTGTAACAGACAATCGGTAAACCCTCCGGTTGACGCACCAAGGTCCAGGAAATCGACACCTTTGACCGGCCAATTTGCCTCCAGAAGAAAATTTTCCATTTTCAGACCACCTCTGCCAACATAAGGCATTTGGTTTTCAAGGGATAGTTCTGCATCAATGGGTAGCATCTGGCTGGATTTTTGAATTTTTGCTTCCTTCCACTTCACTTGACCCGCCAAGATGTAGGCCTGTGCCTTAGTCCTGCTTTCGGTGAGTCCCGAGGTAACCATCAATTCATCTGCCCGAACTTTTTTACTCATAAATCAAAGGGTGTGGATGAGTGTAAATCAATCAATTACCGAATTCGGTTTTTCTTCGATAAAATTTATTTTTTTGGAAAAAAACTTGACCGTGGTGGGTTAAAGTGGCAAAGAATGGAGAAGAGTGGTAATAATTGTATGGTTAAGCGAAGGTAATGGAAACAAGCACGACAACCTTCTTTGTGGGGGAGTTTACCCATGCTTTGGACAGCAAGGGCCGCGTGACAATACCCTCGAAATGGAGAATACCAGGGGGCGAAAATACTTACCTCGCTTTGCCAAACCCAGGCGGATACATTACGGTTTACCCACCGAAAATGGTAAGCCGCCTGGAGGAAAAGGTGGCAACTGCAAGCCTGAGCGATGTAAGGGCTCAGGCCCTAATGATGGAATTGTTTTCCAAAGCTCATTCGTTTGGGTGCGACAAACAGGGGCGGATAAATTTGAACGACAAACTGTTGGCTCATGCAGGAATTAATGGCAAAGCGGTCTTGGTTGGGAATTTCTCGGCCTTTGCAATCTGGTCTGTTGATCGTTACACCAAGCGGCCAGCTGAGGATGAGCGAAATATTTTCGATGCGATGAGGGAGTTGGGGTTATGATGCTTGGTTACAAGTTTTGGATGACTTTTAGGGTGGTCGTCCTAAGAAGGGGATTTGATGCCAAGCAACCCCTGCTCTCTCGCGCCTCTTTTTCTTACAAATGTGACCTCGGGGGGGGTGGGAATGTATTGTGGTGCGGTTGAGTTTGTTTGTTCTCCATCTACGGTGAGGCATATTCCTGTTCTGCTTGATGAGTGTATGGCTTGCTTGAAGCCGGAGCAGGGAGGTACATTTGCTGATTTGACCTTTGGGGGAGGTGGGCATAGCCGGGCTATTCTGGAGGCATCGGAAGAAAGTACCTTGCTGGCTATGGATTGCGATCCGGATGCAAAGGAGCGATCTATCGATCTGGAGAAAGAATTTGGGGATAGGTTTAGCTTTTTTGATTCTTCATTCAAAGACCTTGATCAGGTATCTTCTCCCGCAGAACTTGATGGGGTATTGATGGATCTTGGGATTTCATCTTTTCAGCTGATGGAGCCAGAAAAAGGCTTTTCATTCCGCTTGGATGCCCCGATTGATATGCGGTTGAATCCTCGTGAGGGTATCAGTGCTGCCGAGTTTTTGGAGACGGCTTCGTATGAAAGCTTGGTGCGGGCTGTTCGGGAGTATGGTGAGGAGAGGAGATGGAGGCGTGTTGTAGACGCTATTATAAAAGCCCGGGGTACAGGTGTTCTTCTGCGTACGATGAGTGCAGCAGAACTTGTGTGTGATGCCGTGGGTGGGCGGAGTTTTCGCCAGCGTATTCATCCTGCCACGAAAACTTTTCAGGGAATAAGGATCGCGATTAATGGGGAATTGGAAGCACTTGCGGTGACGCTACCCAAATCATTCCGAGCCCTGAAGGAGGGCGGAGTACTTGCGGTTATTTCATTTCATTCGCTGGAGGATCGAATCGTAAAGAGATTTATGAGAAAAATGGCGGGTCGACCAGTGAGTAAATTTGATAGCAGGCCACAGCAGGAAAGAACTGTTTATGCGGAATTGAATGGATCAAAGGCAATATTTCCGACCAAAGAGGAAGTCGAGGCAAACCCCAAAAGTAGGTCTGCTCGTCTGAGATTTTTAACTAAAGTTAAGCAACCAGAACTGTAAGACTGATGAATCGGGTGTGGTGGATGTTTGTAATTCTTGCAGTTTCTTTATTCGGAAGCGGGGCAATCTCCATCGTTTGGTTACGTATGGAGATTTCCGCTACCGCTAAGAATTGTGGAAACCTAGAAGATCAAAGAGAGATGGTGGCACGCGAATTACGGGAACTGAGAGGGAGAAAATCGAGAATGCTCAGGCCTTCGATGCTGGCACAACTTGTCGAGGGAAGGTTGCGGGTGCCCTCCGTGCGGAGGACAGTTCATGTGACTGAAAGGGAAATGGATTCCTATTTGCATTCCGAAATTGCAAGAAGTAATAATTTAGACAGGAGGGCTATCTTAACCCGACAATAGGATGAAAAATGTTTTTATTTCTTCCTATCGTTTCTACCTTACTTTTTTTGCTGTACTCCTAACCTTTTGCACCCTCGGGGGGCGACTCCTGCATCTGCAGGTTTGGCAATCAGATAAATACAGTGAACTTGCGGCTAATGCCCGTAAAAATTTCATCCAGGAACGGGCGAGAAGAGGTGACATTGTTGACCGAAAAGGCAGTTTGCTGGCGACCACAAAATCAGTCGTGGTGGTGGGGGTGGACCCTCATGCATTTAATCAGGATGATCAGGGCAAACTTCACCAGCTTGCTCAACTGCTCAAGCTGGATTATCAAACTGTTTACGATTCTGTAACGAAAAAATTTACCACCAAGGGGGAGCAAAAACTAAGCCCTGTCAGGTGGGTGAAGCTGCAGGAGGGAATTGACGAATCTACTTACAAGCAGGTTAAGCAACTCCAGGTTGGCGGCGTTTATGGGAATTATCAACATTCACGCTTTTACCCCAACCAACAATTAGGGGCACATGTCTTGGGGTATGTGAACAAAGAGGGAAAGGCCTGCATGGGGATTGAGTTGATGGCGGACTACTACCTGAAGGGTCAGGATGGATGGATTGAGAGTGAGCGTGATGGCAGAAGAAGGGAGATGCCCCAGTTTAGGTCGGTGGAATTTTTGGCGAAAGATGGTCTTAATGTACAATTATCGATTGACCGGGTCATACAAGACTCAGTGGAAGAGGAGATATCGAACCTTTTTGAGAAATACTCACCATTAAGTGTGTCGATCATTGTTAGCCAGCCTGCCACAGGAGAGATTTTAGCGATGGCTAACGGACCGACCTTTGACCCAAATTTATTCAATGATTTCCCTCTGGAAAACCAAAGGAACCGGATTCTTACAGATTTGTATGAACCGGGCTCGACATACAAAATCATTCCAGTAGGAGGTGCACTAAACGAAGGTATTATCCGACCAGACGATATTGTTGATTGTTCGGTATCAAGATATGAAGTTGGAAAAAAATCATTACGATTACCCAAGGACCATCATCCACTGGGCAAAATATCTTTGCATCAAGTAGTTCAGAAATCAAGTAACCGTGGGGCCGCACAAGTGGGTTTGAAGTTGGGTGCAGACAGACTCTATAATTATTCCAGGTTGTTTGGGTTTGGTCAAAAAACTAACCTGGGGTTGACTGGGGAAAGATCGGGTGTTTTGCACAAACCAAAAAACTGGGATGGCCTTACCATCACCCGTTTGCCGATGGGTCATGCAGTTTCTGTGACTCCGATGCAGGTGCACTGTGCCATGAGTGTAATTGCCAATGATGGAATTATGATGAAACCAACTTTGATTCGTAAAGTATTTGATCAAAGCGGAAAAACGGTGGTTCCCTTTCCTCCAAGACCGGTTAGGCGGGTTGTTGATGAAGAAGTGTCCAGGGAAATGACGGATATGCTGGTCAGTGTAGTAGGGAATGAAGGGACCGCCCGTTCTGCAATGATTCCTGGTTTTGATGTGGCAGGGAAAACTGGAACAACTCAAAAAATTATAGACGGAAAATATTCGAGTAATCACCATGTTGCATCTTTTTCAGGATTTTTCCCTGCTGATAATCCCAAGGCAGTTATCACTGTTGTGGTTGATGAACCTAAGATGAAAAGGGGCAGGTTGGGGTATGGGGGAAGTGTAGCGGGGCCATCATTTCGAAAAATTGCGAATCGGTTGATCAGTTATTTTGGCATTCAACCCCATCCTAAAGAAATAAGTTATCTAAGCGGTCTAAAGTTGGAAAACAAGTAGTTATGAAAAATAACCTCCAGGAAGTAATAAGTGTAGAAAGCGTAAAGTCCCGGGTGACGCCCAACCGGATATTGCGAGAAGTTATGGACCAAGAATCCATTCCTCAGAAAGGATCACTCAGTCACACAATCAAAGCGATTTGTTCAGATAGCAGAAGAGTTGTGCCTGGATCTGCATTTTTTGCAATTCCTGGAAGCAGAACCAACGGTGAGTTACACCTAAAAGAGGCATTAGACAGGGGGGCAAAAGTGGTTGTTTCTGAATCACCGGATCTCGACTTGCCACATGGTGTAACCAATATCACGGTGGATAATGCACGCAGATCATTAGCACGGTTTTCAAAGAAGTTCTATGATTCTCCTGACGAATCGATGAGTTTAGTGGGAATAACTGGAACCAATGGAAAAACAACAGTGAGTACATTGACTAGACACTTATTGGAGGAACCCGGACGACCGGTGGGACTAATCGGAACTGTACAGTATAATTTGGGTGATCGTGATGTCCCTTCTTTCCGAACGACTCCGGAAGCAATCGACCTGTATCCTATGTTAAAAAGCATGTTGGCAGCAGGTTGCAGAAGCGCAGTGATGGAAGTGAGTTCGCATGGGATTCATCAGGCACGGGTAAGTGGTATCAATCTGGAAATAGCGACCTTTATGAATCTGACCCGTGACCATTTGGATTATCATGGAAGTATGGAGGAATACTACAGAGAGAAAAGAAAGCTGTTTAATGGCTTGAATGGACCCTTACCCAAGATGGCCGTAATTAATGGAGATTGTCCATATGGAAGACGTTTGGTTGAGGAATTACCTCCCCAGGTTCGGGTTCTCACATTTGGTCTGGAAGAGGGAAATCACTTCCGGGCAAAAAATCTTACTTTAGACTCTGAAGGTTCAAAATTTATCCTTGAAAGCCCATTGGGGAACAGTGTGGTGGTAAGCCCATTAATTGGACGATACAATGTTTCAAATGTATTAGCCTCATTTGCAATTATGCATGCCATGGGTGAGGATGTTTTAAAATCAATCCAAAAGCTTAGAAAATTTCATGGAGTAAGCGGTCGGATGGAGCTTGTGGATAAAGGACAACCCTATCGGGTGGTAGTGGATTATGCCCATACTCCCGATGCCTTGCGCAATGCACTTGAAATGCTCCAGGAATGTACAAAGGGCAAAGTCAGGGTGGTTTTTGGATGCGGAGGAGACCGAGACAAGGGGAAGAGATTGGAAATGACCCGCGTTGCCTGTGCTGCGGCAGACCAGATATGGGCAACTTCTGATAACCCAAGAACCGAAAATATCGAGTCCATCTTTGGCGATATGAAAAAAGGGGTTTGCAAGGGAGCTGAGATCTATTTTGTGGAAGATAGAAGGCGTGCAATCGATTTAGCTTTGGAGTCTGCTGATGAAGGCGACTGTGTATTGATTGCAGGAAAGGGGCATGAGTCTTTTCAGGAGGTTCAATATACGGCAATCCCCTTTGATGATCGTATCATTGCAGGTGATTTATTGAGTGCAAAACTTTATGGGGGGTAATGGCGTCTTTTAATCCAGTTGACCTAAGCAGTTGGAGTGGAGGCGAATGGACCAGGCGGCCTGATTCTTTACTCAAAGGTTTTTGTATTGATTCGAGAAAAGCTGCCTTGGGCGAATTATTTGTAGCACTTAGGGCACAAAGAGACGGTCATCAATATTTGCAAAAGGCAGTTTCCTCCGGAGTAGTGGGAGCACTTGTCGACCACCATGTAGAAAGCGTGGATTGCCCGCAATTAGTTGTGCCAAATACCCTGGTCGCATTTCAGCAAATTGCCCAAAAACACAGGGATAATTTTGGGGGTAAGGTAGTGGGAGTAACGGGTAGTTGTGGAAAAACCTCCACCAAGGAAATTTTAAGATTATTGCTTAGTGGTGCTCATTGTACCGAAGGGAATTTCAATAATCATCTCGGTGTTCCAATAACTTTGAGTAGGTTGTCATTAACCAACCATCGCCATGCGGTGATTGAGGCAGGGATCAATCAAACCGGGGAAATGGATGACCTAACCAGGATGATTAATCCGGATGTTTGTATCATTACATCCATCGATCATTCTCATTTAGCGGGCTTAGGAACAATTCAAACCGTGGCAAATGAAAAAATAAAACTTTGGTTACAGGCAAAGAAATCATGCATTGGAGTATTTCCGGAGGAATTGCTCCAATTCGATGCCTTTTCCGAAGCGAAGAGAGACCGATCCTTTGTGGTGGTAAAAAAGAAAAAGATTTCCAGTTCAGAAGAGGACGGAAATGAAGTACTTTATGAAATTTCGACTGAAACAAACGAGCGTGGGCACTCACTTAACTTATTGATTAAGCGTTGTGGGTGTCCACCTCTGGTTATCCCTGTGGAACACACATCTGAGGGCATGATACGAAATATGGTGCTTGCATGCGTGGTTGCATGGAAATTGGGAGTTTCAGATCAAGAAATTTGCGAACGCCTACCCCAATATAGGCCCTCTGGTCTACGAGGTTCATGCCTCGTAGGCCGAGGTTGTTCCTATGTTTTAGACTGTTACAATGCAAATCCTTCGTCGATGTTGGACTCCATACAATTCTTTTTTGAAAAATACCGCAAGCAAGCGAAGTTGCTGGTTTTGGGAGGAATGAATGAATTGGGTGATTTGAGCCAGGAATTGCACATTCAAACTGGACGCTCCATAAATTTAGCACCCACAGATCAGGCCATTATAATCGGTGAGTATGCGAAGGAATTGGCTGATGGGATGATAGAAAATGGGGCCAGTAATGAACAGATCTCAATCTTAAATGATACTGAATCTGCAAGGCCGTTAATTGAGGATTTTAAAGGTGTTGTTTTGCTAAAAGGAAGCCGGTCCTATCAACTTGAAGAATTGATTCCCGCATGGGCGGTGGAAGAACGGGAACCTCTTAAAATCGCATGCTAAGTTGGTTACAGTTTGGAGAGGAATTTTGGGGGCCGCTTAGGCTTTTTCAATATATCTCAGTTCGGGCACTGGGTGCTGGCATAACTGCATTGGTGTTAGGCTTTTGGATCGGACCATCTTTGATTCGTCTTCTTCAAAAGATTGGTGCCAGGCAGGCATTTAGAGACAAGGAGGAGGTGGGGGAGTTAGCGGAGTTGCACATGGATAAGACCCATACTCCCACTATGGGGGGTATGTTAATTTTTATTTCCGTGTTTTTTAGCGTTATCCTATGGGCAGAACCAAATGTTTATGTTTGCACCGCATTGGTCACTTACATGCTTCTTACCGGAGTTGGGTTTGCGGATGACTTTTTGAAAGTTTCCAAAAAGAACAGCAAGGGGTTAGCAGGTAGGTATAAGTTGCTGGGTCAGTTGGGTGCGACTGGAGTTGCTCTTTTTCTGTTGCTGGGTCCGTGGGCAAGTATGTTAAACGGAGCAGGGCAGGAATCCTTGGGGAGTGCCCATAAAATGAGGGAGTTTTGGGTTCCATTCATTAGTTATCCAGACTCGTCCAGTATTCCAATTCTTTCGCTTGGTGCTTTATCACTTTTGTATTTGGTCACACTGACCGGTACTAGTAACGCAATCAATCTTACCGATGGTTTGGATGGTTTGGCCATAGGCTGTACGGTCACCGTAGCTTTAACTTATGCAATAATGGCTTACGCATCAGGCAATTTTCTAATCGCTGAATATCTAAAAATTAGTTGGGTGCCAGGAACCGGAGAGCTTGCCATAGTTTGTATTGCATTACTGGGGGGGAGTTTGGCGTTTTTATGGTACAATGCTCACCCTGCAGAGGTGTTCATGGGAGATACCGGCTCACTTGCTATAGGAGGACTGATTGGAATAATTGCATTAATGATCCATCAACCTTTAACTCTGATTCTGGTGGGTGGAATCTTTGTGATGGAGGCAACATCGGTAATTTTGCAGGTGGCCTCCTTTAAAATGCGTGGAAAAAGAATTTTTCTTATGTCGCCCATTCATCATCATTTTGAATTGAAGGGGTGGAAAGAAACAAAGGTGGTGATAAGGTTTTGGATTTTATCCCTCCTTTTTGCATTAATTGGACTGGCCACACTAAAGCTGAGGTAATGAAACGGAATTTGCACAACGATTCACTCGCCAGTTTAGATGGCCCAGTGGCTATTTTGGGCGACGGAATTAGCGGTCGTGCTGCTCAAAAATTACTCCATGCAAAAGGCAGGGTTGCTGATCTGTTTGATGAAAAGAATCGTATCTTTACCGAATCGCACGCTCAGCACTATTCTTTCATTGTACAAAGTCCAGGCTTTAGACCTGATCATGCCTGGCTAAAATTGGCGGTTGATCAAAATATACCTGTATTCTCGGAAGTTGATCTGGGACTAAGTTATTCAGATCACTTGGAGGTGGTTGCGATTACGGGGACTAATGGGAAAACTTCGCTCACCAGTATTTTGGGCCATATTACGAAGCGATTGAATATGGACTCGATTGTGCTAGGAAATATTGGTGTTCCTATATCGGATGGGGTTGCCGGCGATTCAGTGAGGAAAAAAATTATATTTCATGAAACCAGTTCATTCCAGTCGCTGACTTCACGTTCCTTTTATCCGGATGCTGTACTGTGGACGAATTTCTCTTCCGATCATCTTGATTATCATCGTTCGGACAGGGAGTATTTTATGGCCAAATTAAAGCTGGCGGATAATTGTGCGCATCCAGAAAATGTTATGATTGGGTCATCCGTTTGGGCTGTTGCCCGGAAGTTTGGCATAAAATTGAATCCGAAGTTTCAAGTAATTGAAGCGCTTACATGTCGAGACTTGCCAGGAAATGTTGCCAGCTTTCACAAGAGTATTCCCCAGTTAGAGAATTTAGCTTTTGCCGTCCACTGGGCTAAGCAGCAGGGAATTGCAAAAGCAGAATTTTTCGAAGCTTTGCAGGGATATCAGCCTCATCCTCACCGATTGCACAAAGTGACTACTATTAACGGAGTAAGTTTTTGGAATGATTCAAAATCGACCAATTTTGCTTCTGCACTTGCTGCGTGTAAGACATTTTCAAATCCTGTAATTTGGATAGGGGGAGGAAAAAGTAAGGGGGAGGAGACTGAGAAGTTTTGTGCACATCTACATCCATTTTTGCAAAGTGCGTTTCTCATTGGAGAGACTGCAGAAGAACTGGCCGCAAAACTGGCACTTAGAGGAATAAAGGCAGAGGTTTTTGATAATCTTAAAGGTGCAGTTCTTAGAGCATACAAATTCGCCAAGGGATATGTTGATGTACTATTCAGTCCTGGATTTGCCAGTTTTGATATGTTTTCAAATTATATCGAACGAGGAAATTCCTATGAATCCCTCGTTTTCGATTTGAAGAGTGCTTGCCAAGTCACTACGAAATTACCTGTTAATAATTTGCACGCTAGCTACTAAGAAAAATGAAACTATCAAAAGTATTCGGTATTGTTCTATCCCTTCATGTTGGGGTTATTCTTCTCGTCATGTTTCAACCAAGTTGCCAGACAACTGGTGGAACAGCAAAGGTCCCGGAGTCGGAGCAAAGTGCTGTCTCCAGTGAACCAAGTGAGCAATCCTTCAACCAGGCAATTGAGGGTGTTGATCAACCCTTGGGGGAAACCAAGGCGGAGGAAACTAAAACCGAGGAGTTTGCTGCACCAAAGAGACCCTCACCGGGTGAACTCATTGTTCCTCAGGAACCCGCATCCACTCCCCCCAGTCCTTCCATTATTGTTCCGAGCGAAGAGATTGCACCACTGCCGATTGACCTTAAACCATCAGATCTTGCCATTTACAAAGTTGTGAGGGGAGACACTCTTTGGGGCATTGCTCGCAAAAATGGGGTATCATTGGCCAATTTGCTCAATGCCAACCCCAATCTTGATAAAAGCGGACGGTTGTCCATCGGTCAGGAAATTATGATCCCCGGTATGACTGAATCCACTCAAACCAATCTATCCACTGAGGTTGTTGAAAACACTCCGTCTCCGTCACTGGATGGAAGATCATACACCGTAAAAAAAGGAGATACCTTATCGCGCATTGCCAGAAACCTGAAGGTGAGGCTGTCCGAATTGCTCAAAGCAAATGGAATGTCCATGTCCTCGATTATCAGACCAGGGCAAGTTTTAGTGGTGCCCGGTAATGGAAGTGGTCAACCAGTTGAAAGTGTTCAGGCAGTTGAGAATTCTCCGAGGGTTGTTCCATCAGGTGCCACCACTCACATTGTTAAGAAAGGGGAAAATTTATCACGAATTTCTTCGATATATGGAGTTTCAATGGCTCAGATCATGGAATGGAATGGTTTGTCCAACCCCAGTCTGATCCGAGCAGGGCAGCCACTGGTCGTATCCCAGGGCGAGGGCATAGGAAGCAATGATAATGCCACCCCCGCTTTGAAAAATGAGAGTGCAATAGTCCCTGTCGAAGAGGGAGGGAGTTTACAGGATTTCTTCAATGATTCTTCCAGTGAGGATAGACCGATTATTGATGCGCCTTAATAAAAGATGAGCGAACGGTGTGGTGAGAAAGGGAGGTTCTATTGGCAGTTACAGGAACGGTAAATAGGACAGCAAACTGGGTAACAGCATATATTCTTGTTGCCTCGATTGGATTGACCATGGTCGGTCTGGTTATGCTCTTTAGTGCCGGTGCCGTTCGTGGTGCTCAGGATCTGCTATTGAAGCAGGTCGTTTGGGTAGTCATCTCCTTGCTCGCCGGTTTGTATGCGTCGATGGTTAACTTGGAGTGGCTGAGAAATCGTTCGGTGATTATTTTTGCCCTGTGCATGCTTGGGCTTCTTTTAACGCTGGTGCCGGGAGTTGGGGTTAAGGTAAATGGTGCTCAACGTTGGATCGGACTTGGAGCGTTACGAATACAACCGTCAGAATTCGCTAAAATTGGCATCGTTTTAATTCTGGCGAAATATTTTGCAGATCAACAACGGGCAATTGGTACCCTTGTGAAGGGTTTTATCCTGCCTTCATTACTAATTGGCAGTGCCTGTGGTTTGATTATTTTACAACCGGATTTTGGCACCTGTTTTTTATGTGGAGCTGTAGGGGCGACATTGATGTTTCAGGCTGGAGTTGGCCTTCGTTGGTTATTGCCTGTTGCCGGACTTGCCGTTTCTGCATTTTCAATTCTGGTCTATTTCGATCCCGTCCGTATTCGGCGAGTAACCTCCTTTTTGGATGTGGAGGCAAATGCCAATGATAGTGCCTATCAATTATGGCAGGGTATGCTTGCTTTTGGAGTGGGTGGATTGGAAGGTGTTGGTCTTGGGATGGGGCGTCAGCAGATGTATTTCCTGCCAGAGGCACACACGGACTTTATTTTTCCGGTGATTGGAGAAGAGCTCGGTTTAATTGCCACATTCACCATCTTGGTGGCATTTTTGATCATGTTTTTTACTGTGGGCATGAAGTTGCGCCAAATCTCGAGAATGAATGATTATCTGCTGGCGATGGGTGCTCTTCTTTTTATTGTTCTTCAGGCGATCATCAACATGGGTGTGGTTACGGGATGCCTTCCTACCAAAGGCATGTCACTTCCCTTTATCAGCTACGGTGGGTCTAACTTGGTTGTGACATTTATTTTTGTTGGGTTGGTGATCAATGTCATGAGGAGGAAAGACAATCCTTCCCCCATTCAAGCCAGGGAATTATGAAAAATATTGTGATTGCTTGTGGAGGAACAGGGGGGCATTTGACTCCTGGGATTGCCCTTGCCCAAAGTTTGGAAGTGTTAGGCTGTCCGACTTGGCTCTTTATCAGTCAGAAACAAGTGGATTCACGACTGGCATCAAAATATCCGGAACTCACCTTTGTTGCGATGCCAGGAGTTCCTTTGATCAAAACTCCCTGGGGTTTATTAAAATTTTTTAAAGGCTTTATTCTTTCATTTGTTCGTTCCCGTATCTTCTTCAGGAAAATTGATGCGGATGTGTTGGTCGGGTTTGGAGGTTTTTCCACTGCTGGACCTGCTCTTGCTGCTCGAACCATTGGTATTCCTTTCCATGTGCATGAAGCAAACCGAGTCATCGGCAAAGCGGTTCGTTTTTTGGCCAGTCGTGCCAGTCGAGTCTATCTTCCACGCGGAGTGACCCTGCCAAGTATTTCCGCGGAAAAAATTTCCCATATTGGGTATCCATTAAGGTCAGACTTCAGAAGAATACCCATGGAGCGAGCCCGTAAATGCATGGGAGTTTCGATGACCGATAAATTGTTATTGGTGCTGGGTGGAAGTCAGGGGGCTTCCTCCCTGAATAAGTGGGTGAAAAATAACTTGGCCCAATTGGCAGAGGATGGGATTTCAGTCTATTGCTTGACTGGATTGCGGGAACAGAATTCAGGGACGGTTCAACTTGAAGGAATAGGTGGGGAAACAATCACCAGTCGGTTTGTCTCATTTAGCGACCAGATGCATATTCTGATGTCGGCGGCAAATTTAGTGATTTCTCGGGCAGGAGCAGGTTCCATTGCTGAAATAATAAAGTGCCGGGTTCCATCCATTCTTATTCCTTATCCGTACGCGGCGGACGGGCATCAACACGCCAATGCAAATTATTTGGAAGCCAAGGGGGGCGGTTTGGTTTGTCTGGAAGAAAATATCAACGACAAATTGCTCCTCGAAGTAAGGGAAGTCATGTTTAACGAGGAATTCAGGGCCGTGCTTAGAAGGAATCTATATGCATTGGATCATGATGATGTATCTTCCCTTTTGGCAAAAGACCTTTTGAAAGACCTGAGAGTTAATAAAAGATCAAAAGTTTCCGCAGAACTTTTGGAGTCGAGAGTATGAAACGTCCCAAGAAAGTTTTATTACTTGGTGCCGGCGGGATGGGCATGGCACCCTTGGCTCTCTACCTAAAAGGTGCAGGTGTAAGGGTTGAAGCCTATGACGATTGCTTTTGCGAGCCGAACCGTGGTCACCTGATCAAGTGTGGGGTAAAGGTTCTTGACGAACTTAATCCCACTAAAAAACCGGACTGCATTGTACATTCCTCTGCGATTAAGCACGATGATCCACGGCTCAAAAAATTTAAGAATTTGGAAATTCCCTTTTATCGACGTGGTGAATTTTTGGCCAATTTATTTGCCCGTCATAAGGTTATTGCCGTGGTGGGTAGTCATGGAAAAACCAGTGTTTCCGGAAGGTTAGCATGGGCACTGAAAGAATGTGGGTTTGAGTCTTCCCATCTCGTTGGTGCCCAGTTTAAAAACTTTTTGTTGCCAGCAGGGCATTATTCCAAGTCAAGATGGGTGGTTTTGGAAGTGGATGAAAGTGATGGCTCGATCGATTCCTTTTCGCCTTGGATTACAGTTTGCCTGAATTGTGATTGGGACCATGTTGATCAATACAGCGATCGATCGTCCTTTGCTAAAACTTTGAGAAGACTGTTTTCGCGCACCAAGGATACCATTATCCATAGTGACGCAAAACCATTGCCTGAGATTATCGAAGGAATAGATGGGAAATCGATTCATTCATTTGCTAGTCCTAAAGATCCTGCCCGCTTTTTGGAGGCCAATAATAATGCTGTTTTGCAAACTGGGTATGTACTCGGATTAGATTTTACGGGGATCAATTTTGGCACATTTCCAGGTATGGAAAGAAGGCAAAGCACTCTGTATGAATCGAGAGAACGGATCGTGGTTGAGGACTATGCGCATCATCCCTCGGAGATTGCCAGTTTATTAAAACTCAGGAGTCAGCTATTACCAGATCATGAATTAAAGGTAGTTTTCCAGCCCCATCGATATTCCCGTACCAAAGCATTGGCATCTTCCTTTGCCGAAGAGTTGTCGATTGCGGATGAACTTCACTTGCTTCCTACCTACGGGGCATTCGAGAAATTTGATTTATCAGGTGCGGTGGAGTCGTTAACAGGATATTTGCCACCCCGCCTGCGCGATGCCGCAAAAATATTTCATAATTTTTATGATCTGAGAATGTCCTTGGGGAGCAAAAAGAAAGAAACGAGTGATCAAGTTATCTTTCTCGGAGCAGGGAGTATAACCAAGTGGGCACATGCTTTTTCGGCCTGGGAGAAGACCGGGGGTGTAAAGCATGACGCCTTTGGTTGTTTTCTCGAGGGACGCATCTCGAACCAATCGAAAATGGTGCGGGACATGCCCCTTGGTTCCATGACAACCATGGGGGTAGGGGGGGCTGCCAAATGGTATGCCGAACCAGCCAATATCGAAGATCTGAGTACCCTTGTCGAAGCATGTAATTTTTTCGATATTCAACGGGCAATGATTGGACGCGGATCGAACCTTATCGTGCCTGACCAGGGTTTTGCCGGGTTGGTTATTCGTTTAAGAGGAGAGTTTTGGCGGTCAATTGACCTTCGGACAAATGATACCATCATCGTCGGTGCAGGAGCCAAACTCAAAGAAATATGTAAATTTGCCTGTGCCAAAAATCTTAGCGGATTTGAATTTTTGGAAGGAATACCAGGCACACTTGGAGGTGCCCTGAGGATGAATGCCGGAGCTATGGGTTGGGAGATTTTTGATTTGGTCGAGTGGGTTAAGTTCCTGATGCCAAATGGTGAAATTAAACAAATTTCGGGGGACGAATTGGAAGTGGGCTACCGCTACTGTCGTGAAGCATATGATGGCATTGCCCTGAGGGCAAAGCTTAGAGCAGAGGGACGAGCTCAACATTTGGAAATTCGCAAAGTGATTGAAAAAATGTCCCGTAAACGAAGAAAGAACCAACCAAAGCTTGCCAGTTCTGGTTGTGTGTTCCGTAACCCGGACTCCCATCCCGCAGGGTGGTTAATTGAGCAGGCCGGTCTAAAGGGCGAGAAAGTTGGCGGAGCGGTCGTTTCTGATGTTCATGGTAACTTTATCGTAAATGAGGGAGAAGCTACCACTGAGCAAGTGATCCAACTAATTCAAAAAGTAAAGAAAAGGGTAAAAGAAACCCACGGAGTAATTCTTGAGCCTGAGGTTAATTTACTGGGGCATTCATGGAAGGAATTCCTCTCCTGAATACATAGGGCAAAATGAAGACCGAACCAAATATAATCATACTGGCTGGAGGCGTTGGTGCTGAGCGGGATATATCATTGTTATCCGGAAGAGCTTTGTTCGAATCCTTGTCCCCTCACTTCACCACAAAATTGATCGATTTAACAAAACGGGAGCTGCCATCAGGAATCAGTGCAAACAGTGATATCATCTTTCCTATTATCCACGGGGAATTTGGGGAGGATGGAGAACTGCAGGCACTTTTGGACACTGAAGGTATCGAATACTGTGGAAGCGGTTCGGATGCAAGTCGTCTATGTATGCACAAATTTAAGGCCAAAAAAAGAGTGTCCGGGAATGGAGTTCGAGTGCCGGGCGGGATAGAATTTCACAACCCTTCCGAGTTAATTACTTCTGAAATTATCTCAGGATTGGGCAATGATTTAATCATCAAGCCAACAGATCAGGGAAGCAGTGTGTCATTGTTTTTGGTATCCGGGGAAGATGAACTTACTCAAACCTTAAGCCAGTTAAGACCTGGGAGTTGGCTATTGGAGGAAAGAGTTTTTGGGCGTGAGGTAACCATTGGCATACTGGAGGAACATCCATTGGGAATTGTGGAAGTGATTCCTGTGGGAGGTGTGTATGATTATAAAAGAAAGTATACTCCAGGGTCTACCGAATATCGGTTTCCTGCTGTCATTGATTCAGAAACCGAGGCTGAAATCAAAGAGTTTGCCCTGAACGCATACCGAAGTTGCGGTTGCAGAGATTTTGCCCGTGTTGACTTCATGATTTGTGAAGATGGTCATGCTTATTTTTTGGAAATCAATACTCTTCCTGGACTCACCACCACCAGTTTACTCCCCAAAAGTGCTAGTTCTTGCGGTTATAATTTTGACCAACTGACAAAAAAATTGGTTACTCCTGCCCGTAATCGCTTTTTAGGAATTTCAATGGATGGGCAAACCCCGCCCGCCGCCTGAATTTATGAGCAAAAGAAAAAAGAACGATCTCGCAATGCCAGTCAGTTGGCGCAGCCTTAAGCCCAGTTCTTCGCGAAAATCAAGTTCTCGCATTGCAGTTCGCAAAAGATTGATCATGGCCAGTCGGTTATTTATTGGCAGCGTCATATTATTACTTGGCGGATTCTTTTTAAGTTTCCAGATAAACGAGACAAGTGTGCATGCGGTTGGACAGAGTGATTATACGGGACCTTCGCAACCGATTGACCGGGTGGTGTTTCGTTCCGATGGAGCATTGAACCATAAATGGTTTCTTAACTGGATGGGGCCACTGAGGGGCCTTTCTCTGGCCGAGATTAATCTCAAGAAGTTGCAGCTCAATTTACTGGAGGAGGATCAAATATTATCGGTTAAAGTTAAAAGGAAATTTCCAACAACTTTGGAAATTTCCATTCAGGAGCGGGAACCTCTATTAGTGCTCAGATTGCGGGATAGTAAAGTTAAGTTTAAAGACTGGTTAGTTTCAGCGGATGGTTGTTTGTATGAGGGGGCAGAGTATTCGCCTTCGATGTTGAGATTATTGCCTTCCCTAAAGATTCCTCCAGCAATAATTGAAAGAAATGCTGATGACCAGGGGTATAAAAAGCTTAAGGATATACCAGTTGTCGCTCCACTTTTAGAACTGGCAAGGTCGGAATACCCAGAAATCTTCCGGGACTGGACAGTGGTCTCCTACCATCGTCCCAGTGACAAGGATCCGGGTGCTAACATTACCGTTAATTCGAAAAGGGTGGGAAAGATACGCTTTCATCCATCCAATTATGCTTCTCAATTAAGAAGACTTCGCTACCTGTTGGATGAGCCCAAGTTTTCACAAGCTCACTTTATCCGTTCAATTGATCTGTCCCATGGTCGATCAGTTTTTGCAAAGATTTAAGCAAGATTACAAAAATTATAACTTCCATAGAAATGAGTAAAATAATAGGTGCGGTAGAAATTGGTACTTCATTTGCAAAAGTTTTGATTGGCGAGCTTTCGGAGGATAAAAGTCTGAATATTGTCGGGAAATCGTTCCGAAAAAATGAGGGACTACGAAAAGGGGAAATAATTGATTTCCGAAAAACCGCGTCCAGTGTACATGCGGCCATCGATGAGGCCGAAAAAATGTCCGGTACCACGGTCGATTCAATTTATTTGGCCCAAACGGGGTCACACCTAAGAGGGGCTCTTCTAAAAGGCAGTGCCAATGTGGCGTCACCAGATGGAAGAGTGACACCTGCCGATCTCAAGCGTGCCGCAGAGGAGGCCAAACGCAAACAGCCTGCGATGGGAAGGTCTTATGTTCATCATGTTAGTATGCCCATTCAACTGGATGGAAGGCCCGTTGATGATCCAGTTGGAATGAGGGGGCAAAATGTGGAGTTAGCATTTTGGTCAATTGATGGAGATGAATCTGCGATTAGAATGAATCTTGATATTGCCCATCAATACAGCTTGGAGGTGGACGATTTAATCCTCTCATCGATTGCATCCGCCACCCTAGTGGCCGGGCCCGATTTGAGAAGGGCCGGAGTTTTGGTCGTGGATATTGGTGCCGGAGTTACTGATATCGCACTTTACCGGGGCGGGAATATTGCTTTTACCGGAGTAATTCCTGTGGGAGGGGATCATCTGACTGGAGATCTAGCCATGGGGTTACGGGTGTTGGAGCCCTATGCAGAGGAACTCAAATTGGAGTATGGCAAAGCACAGTCCGACCCATCCGACTCCGAACAAGATCTTTGGATAATAGGGAATAAAACCATCGGGGATCGAACTATTTCAAGAAAAGCAATTGCTGATATTATTCATGTTCGCACCGTTGAATTATTTGAAATTATTAGTAAGGAACTTGGTGAATTGCTGAATCCAAATGATTTGGGGTCGGGAGTTTTATTGACTGGCGGAGCATCGAGGCTGCCTGGCATTGAGCAACTTGGAGCAAAAGTGCTTGGTGTGCCTGTGTCCAAGGCAAATTTTCCATCTGGACTGGGAAATGATCTTTCCCAGGCAGAAAATTCAACCGTGCTTGGTCTGCTTCACTATGGGTTGGAGGATCACCGTCTGCCCGGAGAGAAGTATACCAATGAAGACGCTGGCTTCTTCAGAAAGGTAGGAACTTTTTTAGGCATTTAAATGATTTCCTTAGGCCTGCCCCAAAACCAACGATTACCAACCTCAAACACCCCACCTTGTCATGAATCAAGATATCTTATTTGAAGAAGAAAACCTGCAATGTTCGAGTGAAAATTCCTATGGAATAAGGGCCAAGGTTATTGGGGTGGGGGGAGCTGGTATATCTTTGGTCGACGGACTGAGATTCGATAACTTTGATTCCGTTGATAATTTGGTGATTGATGTGGATATGAAAGCCGTATCTGAATCGCTTGCTTCTGAAAAATTCTGTTTTTCAAAAAGGCATACCCGAGGAATGGGAACCGGGGGAGATATTGCCCTGGGTAAACGATTAGCCGAAGAAGAAAAAGATAAGATTCGCAAGCAATTGGACGGTGTGGATCTGGTCTTTCTCCTTGCGGGTCTTGGAGGAGGAGTCGGAGGTGGAGTTGCTCCAGTTGTGGCCAGGCTTGCCCGCGAGCACGGTGCCTTAGTTTTTGCATTCGCTCCTCTGCCTTTTAGTTGGGAGAAATCTCGGCATTCACAGGCGGAGGATTGCCTTTCCGAACTCCGCAAATATGCCAATGCGGTGGTGCCCCTGCCCAACGATTCCCTCCTTCAAATTGGTGGGGAAGATGCCACCGCACTGGAGTGTTTTGCCGAGGCTGGTCGCAATGTAAGCAGGGGGATTAGTGCCATTTGCAACTTGGTTTTTAAGCGGGGTATGATCGATGTAGACTTTTCATACCTGCGAAAAGTCTTTTCCGCCCGGGCAGGGCGCACTCTTTTCGGATATGGCAAAGGAAATGGTAAAGATGCGTTGAGGGAATCTTTGCGCGATTTAATGCTCTGTCCCATGTTGCACATGCCAGATGTATCGAAGGCTGCGGACGTATTATTGATTTTTATTCAAGGTGGTACTTCCCTAAGTATGAGTGGACTACAGGCGGTATCGAAAGAGATTAGGGATTCTTTTAAAGCTGGGGAAGAAGTTGTTTTCGGTGCTCATGTTGATGAGAATCTTGGCGACGAAGTTAAGATTACCGTATTGGGGGCTACGGCTCTTGAGCCCTTAATTAAATCAGCGGATGTGGCTCCTGTTGCCCAACAGGTCATGGAACTGGCATCGCCCCCAAAACAGTCACATCGCTCGAAGTTGGAAAACCAAAAGAATAAATCGCAAAATGTAAAACCGGGTGCCAATAGTAAAAGCAGCAACAAGCAATCCAAGTTAGAACAAAATACATTTTCATTTATGGAGGAGAAAAACCAAAGAGGTATCTTTGATGACCTTACCCAAAGGAATATGTATGAGGGAGAGGATTTGGATGTACCTGCATACCTCAGAAGGGGAGTCAAGATTGCCCTCTAGGGGCCGGCTACATTCATTGCTCTGAAAAATTAAGCTATTTTGATTGTTTGACCTGCACGAGATTTTATCTTTGAACAACAAAGATGAAGTTTTGCACTATTGTATGTATAATTCTGACATTAGGAATTAATTATGTTTCCGGTAAAATTTCACATCTCTTGGTATCTAGTGTAGGGGAGGGGGTCATGCTGTTGGACGGCAACCAAGAAGAGCAGCCAATTACCAGTTCTTCCTTTTTGCCAAATGACATAAAACTTTCTGTTCGTCCAAAGAGTGGGATTGAGACTCTGGCGGCAGGCTACCTTTTCCGCTTTGGTTCCTCGACGATATTTAAATGCAGTACCGAATCTATCAAAATGTTTTACGGTTCTCTTTTCATCCGTTCGAGAAATTTTAAAAATGTAATTTCTATTTCCGGACCCGAAACATCCTTAAAAATATCAGGGGCAGGTTCATGCTTACTCGAAGTGGAAACTAATGGCGGTTTCAAATGTGTGGGTGTGTTGGGCACATTGCGCCTTGTGACTCAAAATAATGATTCCCTTTCCTTGCTCCCCGGGGAATTAGTGATTACCGAATCAAGCAGTAATACATTAAGTGATAAGTTAACCGTAGATCTGGGTAATTTATTTGAGACTTCTTTCCTTATTTCAGGATTTTCCAACAGTTCCAGTTTTGATGATGCTCTCAAAAGTGTGGCCTCTTCCCAAAAGCTGGTTATCGGAAAGTCATACAATGCCAACGAAGTTAAGTCCAAAGAGGGCGATAATTTTGAAAGAGTCACAAATCAGAACCATCTCAATCCCTCAGTCAGTTCTTCTGATGCTGAAAACACAGGGAAATTCCAAACAAATTACCAATTACCCAACAACTCACCCTTACAGGAATTGCTCGGTCGTTCGCCAAAACGTTTTAAAAGTCCGGCTGTCCCGCAAAGCCTCCCATCCGAGACTGGCTCCTCTTCGGTTTCCCCGCCTGCAAGACCCTTCCCCAGTCGACTACTTCGAGGCAACTAATTTTTAATCCCTCCATTATTCTATGACAACTTCAAGCCTTATTCCAATGCTGGCATCTTCTGGTGACAGTGGATATCTTTACGGTCTTTTCTTTCTCATTGTTGCACTCATTATTGGAGCGGCAACGAGACACTTTCTCCAGCGGATTCCCCTTCCTTTTACCGTGCTTTTATTGCTGATCGGGTTAGCAATGGGAGGTCTTAACCGGGCGTATGGTCCTCACGGGGGACATGCTCAGGATAATGCCCATGCAACGGAGCATTCGTTTGGATTATGGGACAAATTTGTCGATACATTAAGTGGGGCTATTTCTTGGGGAGGTAACTTGGACGGTCATCTCATTTTGTATGTATTTCTGCCCATCCTTATTTTTGAGGCTGGTTTTGCCCTCGATGTCCACACTTTCAAAAAATCCTTCCTTAATGCTTTTTACATGGCTGGTCCTGGCATTGTTACTGCCACCGTCATGAGTGGGCTTGCTTTCATGGGATTGATTCTAGCCTTTGGTGGTTCGGGAGGAGTCCTGGAAGATTGGAATGTGGATTCTGGAGCTTTTATCGTTTTGGCATCAATGTTGTTTGGTGCGGTGGTTAGTGCTACCGACCCAGTAGCCGTGGTTGCCCTGCTCAAAGAGTTGGGTGCAAGCAAAAAACTGGGAACACTGATCGAGGGTGAATCTCTGCTCAATGACGGAACTGCAATTGTCGCATTTGTTTTGTTAATTGGAGTGGTTACCGGAGCAGAACAGTTTCTTGGTACCGGAAGTTTCATTGGAAGTGCTGCGGTCGGATTTGGTAAAATTGGGGCGGCCGGAGGTTTGGTCGGCGTGCTCATTGGGTTGATTGCGATCTTGTGGGTAAGAAAGGTTTTTAATGATCCTTTGATTGAAATTACTGTCGTCTTAGTTACCGCCTATGCCGTTTTCTTTGTTTGCGAACATTTCTTCCATGTTTCCGGGGTGTTGGGTTTGGTGGCATTGGGGATCGTTATGGCTGGGGTCGGACGGACCCGGATAAGCCCAGAAGTTGAGCACTTCATGCACGAATTTTGGGAATTTACTGCATTTGCTGCGAATGTGATTATTTTCATTGTTGTCGGGGTGGTAATTGCTCAAAAAGCACACCCCACAGGTATGGATTTCCTCATTCTCTTCTTTGTTTATATTGGCATACATTTGGTCAGGGCGATCAATATGGGAATTTTTTATCCCTTCATGAAAAAGGCAGGGTATGGATTGCCCGGAAAAGATGCGGTGGTGGTATGGTGGGGTGCTTTGCGGGGAGCCATTGGGTTGGCCTTGGCTCTAGTGGTATACACCGAGAATTTTAGATACGAGTTTGAAATTTCAGAGGGTGGTAAAGGATATTCTTCAAAGACCACATCTGTATTTGTGGTGGATGCCAATGAAGCCCAGATCCATGCAAAACCAAATCCAAATCTTAATCTTTATGGAATGGCGGCCAACTCGTTTGCCCAGGCTGACATTATTAACGGCAGGATAGTGGGTATCTCACAGTCCAGCGAAATTGCGAATCAAACCCTGGGCAAAGAGACTTCAAAATCGGCCGCACTTCTCCGTGAACAATTAGCAAGCGGTAAGAAAAAAGTGGTGATTTTTGGTGAGGGTTCAGGGGCGATTGCACAAGCTTCCCTAGTCGGAATATCAGCCAGAGTCAGAGACCAGTTTCTCTTTTTGATTTCCGGAATCGTTCTGCTTACCTTGCTGGTCAATGCGACCACCGTGAAAGTTTTGGTTAATAAACTCGGGTTGACTGAACTACCTGCTGTCAAAAAGTTGATGTTTTCCAATGCCACCGGAAATATTTCCAATGTTTGCGAGCAAGAAATGGATTTACTCAAGGACGACCGTTTTCTCAGTGGTGCCAATTGGGGCTTAGTCAGGAATTATTTGCCTGATCCAGTGAGCTACCCGTTAACTGCCAGTGAACTTGAGTCAATGGACACCCTAGCCGAGGCGAGGAGGAGACTGCTGGAGAAGGAAAGAAGTAGTTACTGGGCTCAGTTCCGGTCTGGGTTGCTTTCGGCTCGTGCGGTAGCCCAATTGGATAATAATCTCAGCGAGTTCCTTGATTTTCAGGGAAAAGTTCCGATGACAGAAAGAACTTATCTGGATGATATCTGTACGGTCAGTAAACTAAGTGAAGCCCTCAAGGATTTACCTTTCCTGAAAAGATATTTTTCCGATAAAATCACAGTTGGATATGATGCATCCAAAGCCTTTGTGATTGCTCAGCAAGCAATGGCCAAAATGGTGGACTCCTTTGTTCGTGAACTGGACGATTCCGGTGATGCCGACAAGCAGCAAAAGACTGCCCGCTTATTAAAAGATGAAATTCGGCAGAACCGATTGCGCGGACTTCAATACATTCGTAATATGCACGAGAACTATCCCGAAGTCACTGTCGGGATTGAGACAAAGGATGCGATACGCTCGGTATTGAACCATGAGCGTGCTACGATAAGGAAGATGCGAGGAGAGGGAATGCTGGAGGCCGATGAGGCAACCCGTATGATAACTGCGGTGGAGGAGAGGATGAAAAATGTGATGGAAAGTCCTCTTGAATTGAGGCTTCCTGAACCTGAGGAAGTACTCCGTGAAGTAACCTGGCTTAAGGGAATGAGTGACGATGTCATTGGCAAAATTTTGAATGCTTCTGAAACCCGCGTTTATAATTCGGGTGATGCCCTTATGAAACAGGGGGATTCCGGCGATGGATTGATTGTGATAACCCGGGGAAGCGTGAAGGTTTCAATTGGGGATGTGGTTGTGGACATTATGGGTCGAGGGGCGGTTATTGGAGAAATGGCAGTCCTGGCTGGTGTTCCCAGAACCGCCACTGTCATTGCGGATTCGACCGTCAATGCACTATGGTTGACCACCGAGGTGATGCAAAAAATCATGGGAGAATCCCCGCAACTTTCTGGCAGTCTTTGGAAAACTGCTGCGATGCGATTTGCAGAAAACTTATTGGGGGCGAAAGAGCCTTACAATGGATGGAGTCAAATACAGTTGCGTAGGTGGTTAAATGATGGAGAGGTTTTGGCACCTGCAGATGGAGAATCAACCAATTTGTATGGGAAAATTGCGGTTTTGGTATCAGGACAAGCTATTGCTCCAGGTTCGCCCGATCCAATTGTCGCCCCAGCGAGTTTAGATCTGGCCGAAGCAAGTTTTAACGGTAGTGCCAAAATATTTGTCCGTAACGCATAGTACGGAAAATTTAATGAATGGCGGAGAGGGCGGGATTCGAACCCGCGGTACCTTGCGGTACACAGCATTTCCAATGCTGCACAATCGGCCACTCTGTCACCTCTCCAAGGCACCGAAAATAGACTAAACTGTATGGACCAGGATTCTTCCCCCGTCAATGTTCAAAACAATCAGGCTTACTTATAATAATTAGCAAAGTTTCAGAATGCTTATTGAATCGTTTTCTGGTTTGCTTGTTAGAATAATTCATCTAGAAAAGATTCCATGGTATCAAACGAAGTTGGTTACAACAGTAAGGTCGAGGGAGAGGTCATAGTCACCCGTGCCGATGCAGTTGTGAATTGGATCCGCAAGCATTCTGTTTGGCCTATGCCCATGGGGCTAGCCTGTTGTGCCATTGAATTAATGGCTTCTGCTGCTTCGCGTTATGATATCTCACGCTTTGGGATGGAAGTCATGCGATTCTCTCCCCGCCAGTCCGATTGTATGATCGTTGCGGGTACGGTAACTTACAAGATGGCCGAAGTTGTGCGTCGTATTTACGACCAAATGGGTGATCCAAAGTGGGTCGTAGCGATGGGTGCCTGTGCCTCCACTGGTGGTATGTACCGATCCTATGCAGTTATGCAAGGTGTTGATAATGTCGTGCCTGTTGATGTCTATGTGAGTGGATGTCCGCCGCGTCCCGAAGCTTTACTGGATGCGATGATGAAATTACAGGACAAAATCGGGAAGGAACCGGCAGTAAGAAATCTGTCCAAGACGCCCGAAACCGCCAGCCTTTCCTGACTTCATGATTGACGAAGATTTCGTCAGGTCCCTCCTTTCCGGGCGTGAATATCTTACGGTATTGCACCAAAAAGATTGTCTGACCCTTGCCTGTGAACCAGGCTCGCTGGTAGAGTTGTGTACCCACCTTCGGGATGAGGAAACATTTGACCTATTAGTTGATGTCACTGCTATCGATCACGGCAACGATGCAGATGTTCGTTTCTCGGTTGTGTTGCATCTATATTCATTAATCCACAAGAACTACCTACGCGTTCATGTGGACTGTTCAGATAATAATACCCCCGTTGTTCCATCGGTAAGTTCAGTATTCCCTGCCGCCAATTGGCATGAACGCGAAACTTTTGATATGTTTGGAATTCAATTTTCGGACCATCCAAACCTCAAAAGAATTTTAATGTGGGATGATTATCCTTATTACCCCTTGCGTAAGGAGTTTCCCTTGGCTGGCATTGATGTTCCTTTGCCTGCTGCAGATGTATCTGAGGTAACCGGAGCAGATGTCGAGCCTGCACCAATGATGGGTGGCCCATTCGTCTCTGCTGGTGGAGGAAGAATGAGTGAGACCGAGCCCCGTGCCAAAGACGAAAGCTGGACGGAAGATATGGAAAAACCGATATGAGCACGACGATCAAAGAAGTTCAGGTTGGTGATATTGGAGCACAAGCCGCTTCCCATTTGGATGGGGATAGAATGGCATTGAATGTCGGGCCGTCTCATCCAACCACACACGGTGTACTTCGTTTGATGATGGAATTGGATGGTGACTCGATTACCAAGTGCGAACCGGTCTTGGGATATTTGCACCGTGGAGATGAAAAAATAGCTGAAAATATGACTTACAACCAGTTTGTTCCTTACACCGACAGGCTGGATTATTTAGCCCCTTTGGCCAACAATGTAGCCTATGCAATTACGGTGGAGAAACTTGCCGGTGTGGAACTGCCTGAAAGATGTGAGGCTATCAGGGTTTTAATTTGTGAAATGGCCCGCATTTCAAGTCACCTTTTGGGAATGGGGGTATTTGGCATGGATGCAGGTGCCTGGACACCATTTATGTATACTTTCACTGAGCGGGAAAAACTTTACACTCTCTTTGAGGAACTAACCGGCGCCCGTTTTACCACCAGTTACACCCGAATTGGAGGTGTTGCCCGTGATCTTCCTGATGGTTGGTTGACCAAGGTGGAGAAATTTGTTGATGAACTCCCTAAAGCGGTTGATGAGGTAGAAAAGTTGCTTACCCGCAACCGGATTTTCCTGGATCGTACTGAGGGAATTGGCACCATCTCCAAGGAGGATGCAATTGCCTTTGGTATAACTGGTCCCAACCTGCGTGCCTGCGGGGTGGACCTGGATTTGCGTAAAGACAAACCGTACAGTGGTTACGAAAAGTATGAATTTGATGTCCCTATCGGAACAAAAGGAGACTGCTACGACAGATACTTAGTACGAATTGAAGAAGTCAGGCAAAGCATCCTGATTATCAAACAAGTCATTGCATCAATGCCAGGCGGACTGTGGTATGCTGAAGATGCACGGAAGATTTTCGCTCCGCCCAAGGATAAAGTTATGACCAGTATGGAAGAACTTATCCAAAATTTCATGATTGTTACCGAAGGACCTCAGGTCCCTCCAGGAGAGGTTTATTTTGAGGCAGAAAATCCAAAAGGCGCACTTGGGTTTTACCTGGTGTCCAAAGGAGGTGGGGTACCTTATCGTTTGAAGATCAGGGCTCCTAGTTTTTGTAATCTTTCCATTCTTGAGAAACTGGTTCCTGGGCACATGCTCAGCGATATTACCGTTATTCTTGGCAGTCTCGATTTCGTAATGGGGGAGTGTGATCGGTAAAATGGATAATTCTCTTAATTTATCCGAGCAAACTTTATCAAAAATTGATGAGGTCGTGCCCAAGTACCCGGAAAAACGGAGTGCTGCTCTTATGGTTATACATCTGGTACAGGATGAACTGGGTGCAGTGAATGACAAAGCCTGTGAATGGATTGCTCAGCGCCTTGAACTTCAACCTATAAATATCAAAGAGCTGATCACATTTTATCCCATGCTTCGCGACAAGCCTTGGGGCAGGAAGCATGTCCGGGTTTGTCGTACATTACCCTGTGCCTTGCGGGGTTCCTATGCGACCTGCAAAACCTTTGAGAAAAAACTTGGGGTAAAGGAGGGACAGGTTCGTGAAGATGGAGAGTATTCCTTGGAGTTCATGGAATGTTTGGCAGATTGTGGACAGGGGCCTGTTGTCATTGTAGATGAGCAAACTTACGAAAACATCGAGGGTGAAAGTGCCGAAAAATTTGCTGAACTTCTCTTGGATGGAAAATTAGAGGGTGGTGAAGAATTCAAAAGCTATGAAGAATCCCTTAACCAAGGATCTTAAAAACTGTAAGATGAATTTCGTATGAGCGAGCAATCTCCCAAAGAAAGACGGATTATTCTTAAACACACGGATGATCCTGCCTATTCTAACCGAATCAGTTCTTACTTAGGTGTGGGGGGGTATGAAAACCTCAAAAAAGCCTTTGGGATGAAGCCCGAGGAGGTGGCCGAGGAGGTGCTCAAGTCAGGGGTTAGGGGGCGTGGAGGTGCTGGATTTCCCGCCGGTATGAAGTGGAAATTTCTTGACCGGAAATCTGGCAAACCAATTTATCTTATTTGCAATGCGGATGAGTCAGAACCCGGTACCTTTAAGGACAGGCAAATTATGTACAAGGACCCGCACCAACTGATCGAAGGCATGATGATTGCTGCCTATGCAATTGGTGCAAAACAGGCCTTTATTTACATTCGTGCAGAATTTCATGAGGGGGCACGCATTTTGAACCGTGCAATCGATGAAGCCAAGGCCGGTGGATATTGTGGGGAAAATATTTTGGGTTCTGAGTATTCATGCGACCTGGTAGTGCACCGGGGTGCTGGTGCATACATTTGTGGAGAAGAAACCGGCTTGATTGAATCGCTTGAAGGTAAGCGTCCCAATCCTCGAATTAAACCGCCCTATTTCCCTGCAGTCCTTGGGCTTTATCAGTGTCCGACAATCGTCAATAATGTGGAAACGCTTTGCAATGTCCGTCATATTGTAGAAATGGGAGGGGAAGAATTTTCCAAGATTGGAAAACCCAATAATACGGGCACCAGGATATGGTGTGTTTCTGGACAGGTGATGAAGCCTGGTTACTATGAATTTGAGTGTGGGGCCCTTACTTTGGGACAGATGATCTTTGATGTATGTGGCGGATTGCGTCCGGGTCGCACCTTAAAAGCGGTCATACCGGGTGGTTCTTCTGCCAAAGTCTTACGGGCAGACGAAAGATTCTCCGGTAGCTTAAAAGATGGTACTGCTTTCGATTGGGGACTGGAAGATATCCCCCTTGATTTCGATGGCCCCATGGCGGCGGGAAGTATGTCTGGATCGGGTGGTATTATCGTGATGGATGACACAGTTGATATCGTTGAAGCAATGGCCAATATCAATGCCTTTTATGCCCATGAATCTTGTGGGCAATGCACCCCATGCCGTGAGGGTTCATTGTGGATGCGTAAAATCACTCAGCGTATGTGTTCGGGCGGTGCTCGGGAAGAGGATGCAGACCTGCTCCTCTCGGTGGCTAATCAAATTGAAGGTCGTACAATCTGTGCATTTGGAGAGGCTGCAGCATGGCCAACCCAAAGCTTTGTCACCAAGTTCAAGGATGATTTTATCAAAAAGGCAACCGATTCTCAGGAGGAGAGAAATCCTAAATCACTCCAATTAATTTAGGCTTGGTACTTATGATATCCCCTTCCAAAGACGAGTTGGTGACCATTACCCTGAATGGGGTGGAGGTTGAGGTGCCTAATGGGATCAATGCAGTTGAAGCTGCTGCTCTTCACGGGCATGAAGTGCCTCACTACTGTTATCACCCCAAATTAAGCGTGGCTGGAAATTGCAGAATGTGCCTGGTTGAAATGGGCACACCTATGCGGGATCGGGCTACTGGTGAGGCAATCCTTGAAGAGGACGGTCGTGCCAAGATCGGTTGGGTGCCCAAGCCGGTAATTGGTTGTGCCACCAATGTATCTGAGGGCATGCACTTACGTACTGAGTCGGACTTGGTCAACGAGTGTAGGGAAGGAATTATGGAATTTCTTCTGGTTAACCATCCCTTGGACTGTCCCATTTGTGACCAGGCTGGGGAGTGCCGCCTGCAGGAGTTTGCCACCGATTATGGCCGTGGGTACAGCCGGTATGTAGAGCGAAAGAATGTTAAGCCCAAAAGGACTCGCCTGGGGCCAAGGGTTACCCTTGATGATGAAAGGTGCATATTATGCTCTCGTTGCATCCGTTTTTCCCAGGAGGTGGCCAAGGATGATGTTCTAGGTTTTGTAGACCGGGGAAGTTTCTCGACCTTAACCTGCTTTCCCGGGAAAGAATTATCCAATAATTATTCTCTTAATACTGTGGATATTTGTCCCGTCGGGGCATTAACCAGCACCGATTTTAGGTTTAAAATGCGGGTATGGTTTCTAAAGGAGACAAACAGCATATGTTCTGAAAGCAGTGCGGGTTGTAATACTACTGTGTCTAGCAGGGAAGGCATAATTCAGCGCATTACGCCCCGTCGGAATGATTTGGTTAACGATACATGGATGACAGACAGTGGTCGTGAATTATACAAATCTGTCCGTGCTGAAAACCGAATTTTGCGGCCATCGGCCGGAGGGAAGGATTTGCCTCTCAAAGACGCCATTTCCCAGGTGGTTGACTCCTTAAGTGGGAAAAGAATCGCGGTGGTTGCAAGTTGCCACTCTACTGTGGAGGAGCAAGTTTTGACCAAACGATTAATTGATTCGACCAATGCGCGAACTTTTCTTCGTGGACATTTTGGAGAGGATGATGGAATCCTGCTTTCTGCTGATCGTAGTCCCAATTTGCGTGGGGCACTTGTCACAGGATTGATTGACCAGTATCCGGAAGATAATCTCAATTCATTAAACGATGCTTTATCCCGTGGAGAATTTGATGCGGTGTTTGTTATGAATGAGGATTTGGTTGCCTCCGGGATCAATGAAGAAAACCTGCAAAATGTTACGGTGGTCTATCTGGGAACTCACTCCAACTCCTCATCAAAACATGCTGATGTAATTCTTCCCGGGTTATCGGTCTTCGAGAAAGGCGGGTCCTTTATCAACCGATCCTTTATCATCCAGGCTTTTGATAAGTCCGTACCCGGACCTGCTGGTCTGCAAAGCCAAGTAACAGTACTTGCTGAAATTATAAAACACCTGTCTGAGGAAGACGGCACTCCATCGGAACTCGATGACATATGGGGACTGGTCAATAACCTTGAGGGTTCTGTTCTTTCCAGTCTCTTATATTCAGAAGTGAAAAAAGCGGTGGTTCAATTGGATGGATCCGCCTGGTCGCATCTTAATTTTGTTGAACAATCCGCACTGCATTACCCACCTGCCATGCTTGCAGCAAAATGATGGACTGGTTGCCTGAAAATATCTGGTTTTCTGTCGGTTTGAAGGTTTTCTTTGCACTGATGATGGTAGGGGCGGTGATGACAATGGCGGGATATTCTGTGCTTGCTGAACGTAAGGTTAGTGCATGGATGCAGGGTAGAGTTGGCCCTAACCGGACGGTTTTACCTTTGGTTGATTACATCCCGGTAATCGGACCTTTGCTCAAAAAATTAGGAATTTTCCAGCCCCTTGCCGACGGGTTGAAGTTTCTTTTCAAGGAGGAAATAGTACCCGGGCATGTAAACAAGTTCTATTATTATTTAGCACCGCTTATTGCACTTGTTCCTGCTCTGACTACAATGACCGTGCTTCCATTCGGTCAGATGTACTGGCCTGACGGATCGGTTACCACTTTAGCCCTTGCTGATCTGGAAGTGGGAATTCTTTTCGTTTTTGCGGTTTCTTCTCTGGGAGTTTATGGCATTGCCCTGGCAGGCTGGTCATCCAACAATAAGTATTCTTTTCTTGGAGGGATAAGATCATCGGCCCAGATGATTTCATACGAATTAGCGATGGGTCTCTCTTTGCTTCCAGTTTTTTTATGGGTTTCTGTGCCGGGAGCCCAAACTTCCGGCTTAAGCATTTCTGGGATTGCCAATTTTCAGGAGGGTAGTGCCTGGCTCTTTCTTGTTCAGCCCCTTTCCGCACTCATTTTTTTAATTGCTTTGTTTGCGGAAACCAACCGGCTTCCCTTTGATATGCCTGAATCTGAGACTGATCTTGTGGGCGGTTTTCACACAGAATACGGGAGTTTTAAATTCGGTATCTTTTTTGTTGCTGAGTATGCCCATATCGTCATTGGTTCGGCGATCTTCACCCTTCTCTTTCTGGGAGGGTGGCACTTTCTTCCCTTTATGTCAGACCCTTGGCCTCCCAACTGGATAGGGACCTTGCTTGGGGTTGGATGGTTTCTTGCCAAAACAATCTTTCTTATTTTCTTTTTCATTTGGATTCGCTGGACTTTGCCCCGTTTTCGTTATGATCAGGTTATGCACCTTGGATGGACTAAATTGTTGCCATTAGCGTTGGCGAATTTGATCATTTATGTTTTGATCGTCACTTTGATTGATCAGCCTTCTTCCCTTTTTTGATCTATTATGGCCAAGACAGTTGTACTGGAGCGCAAACCATTATCTCTTTCTGAAAGGACTTACCTTCCTCAGATTGTTACTGGTTTGAAGACAACTTTCAGCAATATGTTCAAACCCAAAGTCACCTTGCAGTATCCAGAGGAAAGACCTGTCATACCCAATGATTACCGGGGCGTTCCAACACTGGTTAAAGATCCAAATGGTCGGGAAAAATGTGTTTCCTGCCAATTATGTGAATTTGTTTGTCCCCCTAAGGCGATCCGTATAACTCCTGGTAGTGTGCCTGAAGATCAGGAAGATCGTGAGCATGTGGAAAAGGCCCCTCAGGAATTCGAAATTAATATGCTTCGTTGTATATACTGTGGTTATTGCCAAGAGGTTTGTCCGGAGGAAGCAATTTTTCTTCAGGAGCAGTATTCTTCTTCAGGGTACAGTCGGGAAGAAATGATTAATAATAAGCAAAAGCTCTACGAACTGGGCGGAACTCTGCCCGATCGTCATTACAAATGGGACAGGAAAAAACAGGCTGAGCTTGATGGCAATGCACATTGAGCTTTCTGGATTTATCAAGAATGATGAGCACGGTTGACTTACTATTTTGGCTATTTGCCACCCTGTCAGTCGGAGGTGGGTTGAGCATGGTCTTTTCCAAGCACCCAGTATCTGCGGCAATGTTCATGATTGTATCCCTGGTTGGAGTCGCTGCCCTTTTTGTTTTATTGGAATCTTTCTTTTTGGCAGTTTTGCAAGTCTTGGTATATGCGGGTGCGGTAATGGTTTTGTTTTTGTTTATTATCATGCTGCTCGATGTCGGTCCAGATGCAGCCAAGCAGAAGATCACAAACTGGAAAACCGGTATTTTTGGTTTTTTTACAGCCGCCTTGCTTGTTTATTTGTTGGTTTTCCTGGGCAATTCAAATGATTTTGTCAATGAGGGTACTTCAAGCTGGCCTGCATTGATTGAGGATTCTGCAACTTCCGGTCAATCCCTTCCTTTTTCAACAAATGTATCCTCGTTTGGATACGGGTTGATGACTAAATACATGCTGCCGGTTCAAATTGCTGGTTTTATGCTGTTGGCCGCCATGATTGGAGTTATTATTCTTAGTAAAAAGGATGTTCAGCAGAAAAATGATGGGTAGTGATACCTTATTTTTATTAAAATGCTCACCGTAACACCTCATCATTTTTTAATTCTTTCCTTTATTCTGGTAGGAATAGGATTTTTCGGTTTGTTGATCCGGAGGAATGTTTTGTTGATGCTTATGTCACTGGAATTAATGCTCAATGGGATCAATGTTGCACTCCTTACTTTCTCGCGGGTTGGAAATAATCTGGATGGAGGGATTTTTGTGTTTTTTATTATGACGGTGGCCGCTGCAGAAGTGGCGGTGGGATTGGCTTTGTTGGTTGCCTTATACAAGAAGCGAAGAAGCGTATTATCTGATGATATGGCTTTGCTGAAAAACTAATTTGTGATGATCAGCCTTGCTCTAAGTATGCTTTTCTTACCCTTGCTTTCGGCAGTGGTCACTCTGTTTTTTTTACGTAAATCTGGTAACATTGCGTCGTTATTGTCCGTATGCACAGCAGGTGGTATTCTTGTACTGGCTCTGGCCTTGATTTTTAATTTTGACGAGGATGTGATGGCCTGGGATACCACCTGGTTTACTATGGGCGGTTGGGAGTTGCGGTTCGGTGTTTTGATTGATGGGCCCGCCCGGCTTTTGCTTTTCGTGGTGGCTTTCGTTGGTTTCTTAATTCACATTTTCAGTCTAGGTTACATGGAAAACGATCCTGCCCGCCCGAGGTATTTCGGGGGACTTTCCATATTCATGTTTTCGATGCTTGGCATCACCCTGGCGGATAATCTCATTATGATTTTTGTTTTTTGGGAATTGGTCGGATTCAGTTCCTATTTATTAATTGCGCATTATTTCCACACTGAAGAAGCTTCTAAAGCCTCACGTAAGGCATTTATTGTTAACCGGGTGGGGGACTTTGGTTTTCTAATCGGGATAATTTTGACCTATTGGACATACGGAACAGTTAATTTGAGTGAACTTGCAGATTTGGCAGATTTTTCCCCCAACCTCGCCACCACTGTTTTGTGCCTGGCACTTGCCTGTGGATTTATTGGTAAATCTGCTCAGTTTCCTCTTCATGTCTGGCTGCCTGATGCCATGGCCGGACCGACTCCGGTTTCTGCATTGATTCACGCAGCAACCATGGTAGCCGCTGGGGTATATCTGCTTTTACGGATTGATTTTCTTTTTACTGAGGAAGCACTTGGACTGATTGGCTTGCTTGGTGCAGTGATGGGCCTTTACGCAGGGTTTTGCGCACTTGCTCAAAGGGATATTAAGAAAATTCTGGCCTATTCAACTCTCTCCCAATTGGGATACATGGCCGCTGCTTTTGGTCTGGGTGCCCCGGGAGTGGCTTTATTTCATTTAACCACACATGCCTTTTTTAAAGCCCTGATGTTTCTAGGATCAGGGTCCGTCATTCATGCATGTCACCATGAACAAGACATTTTTAAATATGGCGGTTTGCGAAAACGCATGCCAATTACTGCTTTTACATTTTTGATCGGAGTTCTGGCAATATCTGGTGTTAACTTTTTGTCTGGTTACTTTAGTAAGGATGCGATTCTTCTCTGGGCCTATAATTTTAATATGCCAATTTTCGTCATCCTCTATGCTGGGGCGGTTCTTACCTCGCTGTACATGTTCAGGCTTTATTTCATCACCTTTGAAGGACAAGCCAGGTCAGATCATTCGAGTAAGGCGGTGGAGAATTCTTTTCTGATGACTGGACCACTGCTCATCCTTGCTCTGCTTTCCATAGTGGGTGGGTACTTCTCTTTATACCCTACACGTTTAGGGTCCTATCTTGGTCCCGACCTAGCTGTAGTCTCCAATTTGCCCCACCATATGTGGATGGTGGTCCTGGGCACTTCTGCCTGGATAATTGGTCTCTTGTTTGCCTCTGTATTTTACCGGAAAGTTGATCAGGACGACCCTCTAAGCATGCGATTTCCGGCCTTTTATGAGATTTGTAAAAGTAAGTTATTTTTTGATGAAATTTATCGCTTCTATGTCGATAAAATCCAAGACCCTTTTGCCCGGTTTTTAGAAGTGATGGAACTTCTCTTTATATCGGGTTTACTAGTTCGTGGCACTGCTGGAGTAACCGCTTTATTTTCGTTGCTGGCCAAGACATGTTATGTTGGAAGAATTCACGCCTATGCTTTTTGGTTCATGTTAGGAACCTTGGGCTTTCTCTTCTACGCCACGGGACTTTTTGATTAATCCGCAAGCTATGAATTTAGAAACAACGCTTTTACTCGGATCAATCATTGTGCCCGCATTGGGTTCTCTGTTGTTTTTTTATGGTTTTCCAAAAGACGGGGAGGCTCTGAAGAAACTGGGCTATATCATCTTTGGTTTTCCCTGCTTTGCAGGTATCGTACTTTTTTTGAAATTTGATTCAGCCGATGGGTACTGTTTTGAGTTTCTTTATGATCGTATGGGCTTGCAGGAGCTCGGTATCACTTTCCATTTGGCTCTCAATGGAGTTTCCAGTCCACTCTTTGCCATGGCGGGTATTGTTGGTTTTGGTGCGGGGATAGCTGCGATTCATTCAGGAGCGGATCGATTACCCCTCTACCTGGCTTTACTTTCTTTGATGCTATCCGGCTTAATGGGATTATTTGCGAGTGTGGATATCTTTTTTTATTATCTCTTTCATGAATTTGCCCTCATTCCCACCTTTATCATGATTGGGCTATGGGGTGGGCGAGACCGTCGTAGTATTTCTTTGGAGATTACCATATATTTAACCCTTGGTGCACTTATTTCCCTTGGTGGATTGGTTGCCCTAAATGTTATGGTCGATGCACCAAAATTCGATTTCCCACATCTATCTGCTGCTATTTCGCAGACATCACTTCTCGATTCCTCAGCTTACAAGATATTTGGACTTTTGCTTTTTGGATTTGGGATTTTGGTCGCCTTGTTCCCCTTTCATACCTGGGCTGCCCGGGGGTATGATGCTGCTCCTACTTCGGTATCGATGCTCCATGCTGGTGTATTGAAGAAATTTGGCTTGTATGGATTAATTCAGATTGCAGTTCCTTTGCTTCCGCAGGCTGCGGAATCTTGGAGCCCATGGCTCATGTGGTTAGCACTGGGCAATATTTTATTGGTGGGGATGGTGGCAGTTGCCCAGACGAGTTTTAAATCTATGATCTCATATGGATCGGTCATGCATATGGGTTACTGTTTTTTGGGAATTGGAGCCTGTAGTGCACTTGGAGCTGGTTCTGCAATTATGCTAATGTGTGCCCATGGATTGTCCGTGGCACTGATGTTTTTACTCGCCAGCTTTGTTCACAAAAGAACGAATACCTTTGAAATGTCCGAGATGGGGGGACTGGCGGTCCAAACCCCTCTCCTTGCCTGTTTTTGCATCGCGGCGACCCTTGCGACCATCGGTTTGCCTGGGTTTGGAAATTTTTGGGGAGAATTTGGAATATTTTTATCACTTGGTGAATCACAGGATCACCTTTGGTTTCTTGTCATCGCTGCCCTGGGAATCATACTGTCTGCTGTGTTTGGTTTGCGGGCAGTGGCCCGGGTTTTCTTTGGTCGGCAAAGTGATGAGTTAAACGAGCAGACAAAAAAGAAACCAATTACAGATTTGACCAAGGTTGAAATTCTGCCTGCCTCACTTATCCTTGGTTCCTTGTTGCTTATCGGATTATGGCCACTTTCGATTTCCCCGCGGATTGACAGGGAAATTCATGGTAAGTACTCGCAACTGGATACACAAAATTCTCTTGCCAAGCCTGCTTGCTGCCCGGTGGATGGAGAAGCACCTTCACCTTCAACCGTTGAATAATTGTCATGGAAATGTACATAAAATTTGCAAACGACAATTTATGGGCTGAGCTATGGCCCGAGCTGTCGCTTGGACTTGGTGCCATGATTGTTCTTGGGATCAATTTGTTTTCAAATTCCTCAAATGCTCAAAGGAATGCGGGTAATTTTGCGGTTCTTTTTCAATTCCTTCTACTTCTTATCCATCTCTTTGACTACCTTCTTATCAGGCACACTTTTGACCGTGAAAGTTTTTCCGGAATGCTTCAGCATGGCATTCACCAGGACATCATGCGGAGTTTCTTTTTGTTCTCCTCCCTGCTTGTCTCGCTTCTTGGTCAAGGATTTCTAGTTTCCAGGCAATTACGCATTGGAGAATTTCATCACCTTGTAATGGTGGCAACAGCTGGCCTAATGGTGCTGTGTCAGTCCCAGAATTTTCTGGTATTTTTTGTTGCTTTGGAAACAGTTGCGTTGTGCTTTTATCCTCTTGTTGCATACCACAAGGACTCAGCCAAGAGTTTGGAGGCAGGTATCAAATATTTAATATTCGGTGCACTAAGTTCTGCATTGTTGTTGCTTGGGATTGTTTTACTTTATGGTGTGGGTGCTAATCCTGCGGCATGGGGAGCGACTCTACCAAGTGTCGGTTCCTCCGATTCTTTCTCCTTTAATAATTTGTATCATCTTCTAGCCCAAAACCCTGACCATTTGCTCTTACGATCTGGGGTTGTCCTTATTATTTCGGGGATTGCATTTAAAATTGGTGCTGCTCCTTTTCAGATATGGGTGCCTGATGTCTATCATGGTGCTCCTATGCCGGTGACTGCCTTTCTTGCGGTGTCATCCAAAGCGGCGGGCTTTTTTGTGTTACTCACTCTGGTTAATGGCCCCTTCGCTGGAATGAGTGATTTTCTTCTGCCGCTCTTTGGATTTGTTGCAACCTTTACTATCTTTTTTGGTAACCTGGCAGCCTGTTCCCAAAGAAACCTCAAACGAATGCTTGGGCTATCGGGAGTTGCCCATGCAGGATATTTGATGGTTGCTGTCATGGCATCTATGATTCTTCCCGGAAGTAGTGATCGGGCAGTTTGGATTTTGTTTTTCTACTTGTTCACCTATTTGTTGGCCTCGTTTGCCGTTTTTGGGGTGATGGGCATGGCAAAAGTTTCCGACGACGCAGCGCATGAATTTTCCGATTATGAAAACTTGGCCAAGAAAAAACCATGGGCAGGTTTCACTTTGGTTGTCGGTATAGGTTCGCTGGCGGGAATTCCTCCTTTGGCCGGTTTTATAGGCAAATTACTTTTATTTAGCGTGGCTTTTGAGACCAAACTTTATTTTTCACTCGTGGCAATGGTAATTGGAGTGGTGATATCGATATACTATTATTTTGGCTGGATACGTGAAATTTGTTTTCAACCTCGCCCTGTTTTTGAGGATGATGAGCCCAGGCATGATCCTTGGGCAGGGAGGGAAGGATTTGCGTTACTTAAAGCCGTCATGCTTTCTCTTGTTTTTGCTTCTATTTTCCTAGGTCTATGGCAGGGGCCTTTGGGGGATGCGTTTTGAATTTTCCTGTGAATCATTCATTTTAGATTTGTATAAAATGCCCGGGTGGCGGAATTGGTAGACGCGCTAGATTTAGGATCTAGTGTCGAAAGGCGTGGGGGTTCGAGTCCCCCCCCGGGCACTCCATAGTTTACATAATATTTTGACCGAAAGTCTCTTATGGGGTTGCTGCTTGTATTACTAAGATAAATCAGGTCTTGCTTTGCCTCAAAGCTTTGCCATTGTGAACAACATGAGTAACTCTTGTCTTTCTTTATTTAAACAAGGCTGGTTTGGTTTACCATTATTTTTTCTGGGGTTGGGCTCACTTGCTTTTAGTCAACTTGAAGAGTCTGAGAATGTAAAAGAGTTGGATGCTGATCAAATTGCCACTTCCATTGATTCGAAAATTTCCCAATCAGAGGCAATGCTTGATAATTTGCGCAGGGAATTGAAAACTTCTTTGGTCAACGATTTTTCCTCCCTTGATAAGAAGATTTCCTCTGCTGAATTAGCAAAAGAAGACAAAGATGTTCTTCTTTCTCAACTCAATAAACTTAGAACCCGTCACCAAGAGCGTGAACTTTCGATGAAAGAATCGATCGCTGAGACGGAAGCTCGTGTAGCAGATTCAAAAGAGATTTTTTCCGATTTGAAAGACAACTTTGCGGGTCGGTTAGAAGAGACCCGTTCCGCTTTACTGGCCCTGCATGAAAACCTGCAAGGTTCTCAGGTTGAGCTCGAGGCAATTTCAACCATGGTAAGCGGTCTGAGCAAGGACTTCAGGTATGAAATCGCATCATTGAGTACGCAAGCGGATGAAAAGTTCGCTCAGACTCTTCCTGCACCACCCCAGCAAACTACTAAAGTGCAGCCCACCACATCATTGGGTAGAAAAATCTCCTCGGTCATTCAGGCTCGCGAAGCTCTTCCTCTCAGGCACTCCAAGAAAATTGGGAATAATGTAAATCAATCCACACCTAATCAATTTGGGAATTTATCACCCAGTTCCTACGCAGATGAGGATGGTGTCATCGCTCGGTTGAAAAAAGAGCTGGACGACTCCAAGAGCTTTCAGACCGAATTATCCGCTGACTCTGCGGAACTCAAATCTGATTTGCGTAAAGCATACCGAGAGATCGTCTCCCTGCAGACAAATCTCAAGGAGTCTCAAATGATCATTGATGAATTGGATAACGCCAAGAAAAGTTTGTATAAAACCACAGATGGCGGCCCTGCTACCGCTCAAAGTGTAAGTAAGGAAATAAACCGTTTGGAAAGGGAACTGGAGCAAGCGAGGGAAGATTTACGCCAGTCAAGGCAAAGCCTGCTTCTTGAACAGCAACGATCGAACGCAATGATAAGTTCCATTACAACTGAGCTTGAAAGGACAAGAAGGGAGCTGGATTACGCCCGACAAATGGCTCATGCGAGTGGAGCAAATTTCGAAAGACTTGCATATTTGGAGCGGGAATTAGTACAAGCCAAAAGAGCGCTACAGAGTGCACAGGATCAACCTGTTGAGCCTGGCACTGAAGAATTTGTAAATTTGCAAGAGGAATTAAGAAAGTCGCTGGGTGAAATAGCACGGATGCAAATTGAAATGTCCGAAAAAGACAAGCTGCAGGAAGAATTGCTCCGATTAAAAAGCACGATGGAACAGATGGAAGACACACCTTCGAGATCGGCCAGCCCTGCCTTTGTTAACAAACTACTGGTTGAATTAAACGCAGCAAACTCTGAGATTGAGCGTTTACAGAAGGGGAATTTAGCTGATAGGGACGGGCTTTCTGCTGATGTGGTAGCTTTACAGGACCAGTTGCAGGCGACCCAGACTGAGTTGGACCAAGTTAGGCAAGAATTTGCCGCGACAAAAGAAGATATCGCCAAGCGTGAATTTGAATTTGCTACCACCATCAAAAAACTTGAAGAAGAAGCCCAGTTGGCTGAATCTGTTCTTCAACAAGCCTCGGAAGGGAAAATGCCGATGGTTCCATTTGTCACTGAAATGGAAGAGGATTTAGCCGCTTCAGAATCGAGAATTCGCCTTTTGTCGGACCAGTTTGCAAATGAGCAGAAACGAGCCTCAGAAGTGATTGAAGCATTATCTCAGGAACTTGAACTTGCCCAGGCAAGAAACAAGCAGTCTCTTGACCAATTGTCACGGCGCGAGCTTGAACTCACCAATAAAAGCCAGGAAGTTACCTCTCTTTCCCAGCAAAAGAAAGATTTGGAAGAAGAGTTGGAGGTTGTGAAAGTTATTGCCGGTCAACTGCAGGATTTAAACCAAGTCTTAGAAGATACCAAGGAGACTCAATCCGTTCAGACTCAAACAAGCGATCAAATTGTAGGTTCCCTGAGAGATGAATTAAACCGAGCTAAAATTGAATTGGTCGTCGCATTGGAAGAGAAAGAAAAAATGCAAGACGAGTTCTCCAACCGCCTGAACAATCTGGAAATGCAATTGGAAGATGCAAGGAATGAAATGTTCGAAGAGCAGGAAATCTTTCAGGAAACCACCAGTGAGTCTAAAATCCTTGTTTCCGAGCTGAAAACTGAGCTGGAAGCTGCCCGGGGGGAAATTGCTCAGATGAAAAAGAGTGGGATTTCTGAATCCGTCGAAACAAAGCAAGCAGTGGCACAGTTGGAGGAAGCTCTGGGTACAATCCGAATTTTGCAGGAAAGTTTGCAAGAGGCTGAAGCGGCTAATCTTGAGGTCGATAATTTGAGAAGCGAACTTGCCGATACCATGACAGGACAACTGGCGAAATTTGAGGAGGTGGAGAGTGAAAAAACAAACCTGCAAAACAAAATTCTAAATTTAGAGGCAGAAATTGCTCTTTTGCGTGAAACAAATAACGGATCTCAGGTCGCCCAACTTCGCACAAGTGCGGATTTACAAGCCAAGTTGAATTCTCAAAAGGCTGAGATTGGCAGGTTGCGAAACCAATTGTCACAATCTGAGGAAGTGGGAGTTGGCTCACTGGTGGAAATAGAAGATGAATTAGCAGCACTTAAAAATGAAAACGATGAGCTTAAGTCTGCACTACAATCCAATGTCGCAACCGATAAAGTAACGATCGAGGCATTGCAGAACGAATTAGCCTTGGCCAAAAGAGAGCTAAGAGATCTTGGAGTTGGTTCACTGGTGCAAATGGAGGATGAATTAGCAGCACTTAAAAATGAGAATGATGACCTGAAATCATTGCTCCAATCCAATTCAGGTGCTGACCAAGAAGCAGTTGAGTCATTGCAGAGGGAATTAGCCTTGGCCCAATCCAAACTCAATCAACTTGAAAACCTAGAATTGCAGAACCAGGAACCTAGTCCAAAGGTTGCTCCACCCAAAGAATTGACCAGTGATCCATCGATGATTCAAAAAGCAATGGATTTGGAAATGAAGCTAGAGATGGCATTGTCAAAAATTGAACAAATGGAAGGTCAAAAAGTGGCTCCAAATGATGCCAATTATGATTTGTTGGAAGAACAACTTACCCAGGCCAATCTTACCATTAATGATTTAAATGAACAGATTGAGGGCATGATTTCCAAGCAGGCTGAAGCAGAGCTAGAATTGGCTATGCTGGAAAATGCATCCATACCTGACGAAAAAGAAACTATTTCCAGCGAGGAGAAGGCTTTATTCATCGATGAAATAAACTCTCTTAAGCAGGAACTTAAAGCAGCCAAAGATGATTTTGCCAAAACAACCGCACGCTCTCCGGAAATGTCTGCATTGCAAGAGGAATTAAGGCTCGCAGTTGCAGAGAGTTTTGAACTGCAAATGGAATTGGAGCAGACCAAACTTCGCCTAAACGAATTTGAAGAACTCGCCGCAATGGAGCCGAATACTGATAATATTGAAAGGATAACCCAACGGGCCAATGAGGCACAGGCCAAAGCACAGGCCCGCATTGACGAATTAACCAACGCCCTTAAAAATTCTGAGCTTCTTCGATCGGAAACGGAGGACTTGGTAACCGCATTGGAAAACCGTGCGAGCCAAAGCAGTGATATCTCAAATGATCCCAGGTTTATTGAGTTACAACAAGAGATGCTGGCTTTGCAAAGTGACTTGATCAGTATTCAGGAAATGGCCGACCCAAGAGTACAGGAGTTAGAACAGAAGCTCAAAGACAGCAGGGATGAGGGAGTACGTCTAAATACTGAACTACAAGGAGTGATGAATGAATTCTCAAACTTTAAGAGTGCTCTCACTACCTTGGAGGATGAAAATAGGCGATTACGGGATGTATCGCTTGCCAATGCCCGAAACCAAGCGAATAAGGCAGGGGAGGGTATGCAACGCCAAATTAACAATCTTAACCGGGAGAATGCTAGTCTGGTGAATCAGGTGGAAGAAAAAGATCTTCGAATTAATGGGTTAAGAGAAGAATTAGCACAGCTTTCATCCAAGGGCACAGACAGTACCGCCCGAAACCAAATTTTACAGTTACAATTGCAACTACAGGCTGCGGATGATGCCAGTAGCCAAGCGAAGTTGGAAACACAGAGAGTTCGGGATGAATTAGAATTCGCAAACAGAAGCCTGGCTTCTTTGCAATCAAGAATGAGAGATTTTGAAAACAGTGCCCCAAGTGCACAACCCGTTATAAGTCCCGCACAGCTCAGTGAAATCGAGGATTTGAAATCCCAAAATAATTTATTGAAGGACCAGCTTGCGGCGATGAGTTCGGTTCCTGGACGAGATGATATGGAAAATAGAATAAAAGAACTTAACCAGAGGAATCTTGCCCTAACAGTGGAATTAGACCAGGAGCGCATAATTATTGATGATTTGAAGGATGAGTTATCCAACTCCCGCTCAATCAAACAGGAGGTTTTGGAGAGAGGTAAAGCTTCCAAGTTAAAAGCGGACCTCCTTAATGAAGAATTATCAGGCGCAAAAATTCGTATTCAATCTCTGGAAAAAGCATTGGTTGCAGCTCGTGAAGCAATTCGTGTTTTGCAGGGGGGAGGGAATCGAGGCTCGATGATTCAAGTTTCCAATCCAAGCAACTTTTCGACAAACCTTGGTACACAAAACACCCGGTCCCGTTCTTTTTCAGATTCGCCAACAAGAAGGTTTAGGAGCGATGGTTTGCCAGAATATTCGTCGGTCCGACCCAGGAATATTCTTCCCAGTGTGAGTAATCCTGCCACCATCAAAAATGATGATGGAGGTAATGCTAACCTGCAAATACAAGCCAAGGTTCAATTTCTGGATAATAAAGTAAGACCTGCAGGTTTTACTGAGTTCTTTTTAGTGGACCGTGATTTATCAACCATCCTCAGTGAAGAAGGAATTAGACCTCCTACTCAAGAGGGTATTCAGTCACATGCTGAGTATTGGGCCCGTTCTGTTCAGCGCGGATATCAATTTCCCGGGATCGCCGCCAAAATCAGAAATGCATTGGCCCGTGCAAGTTTGAGAAGGATCAAGACAAACTCCTTAGGCGTTGGTAATGTGGATGATCTTTCAGATGGAAATTATTTTGTTATTGGTGCTTCCACACTTGGGCAAGTCGGAGTGGTTTGGTCGAGGCCTGTAAGTCTTAATAATGGAGACAATATAATTAGCCTCGATTTAAAAGACGCTGCTTGGGCACAGTAAGATTTTTTAATTTCTTTTAAACTTATCTTATAAAATACCTCCAAGGTTGAGATATTATAAGTTTATGGGTTAGGATATACCTGTTGAATATTCCTTCCCAAATTCCAGCCATGACTCTCAGAGGAGTTGTGTTGTTTCCCCACGCTATGTTACCTTTGCGAATTTTTGAAGACAGGTACAAAAAAATGCTTTCGGATGTCCTTAAAAAGGACAGGATGTTTGCAGTCGTTGCTCAGCGTGAAAAATGTGATGATGAATCGTCGGAAGAACCACCTTTTGAAGTTGCCACCATAGGCCTCGTTAGGGTTTCCAAAAAAAATCCTGATGGTACTTCATTTGTGATGCTTCAAGGAGTTTCCCGAATCCGGATTAGGTCTATTATTCAGGAATCTCCTTACCGCGTTTTAGATGCCGAAGCCTTTGACACCATTGTCGAAAAAGAACAACCAACCATGCGCAGTAAAATTTACGATGCTCTTGTGCAAAACAGAAAACTAGGGGGTGAGGTTACTAATGAAACGCTGGAATACCTCAATGTTGTTGATGATGATGCAACCTTTATCGACTTGGCGGCATTTACACTATGTAAAAATACCATTCGTAAGCAGGCTATGCTTGAGGTTCAACGATTGCATAAAAGGTCCGAAATGTTTTTTGACGACCTTATGAAAGAAAACCTACAACTTGCTTTGCATAAAAATTTTACCAACGGGGGAGAATTTCCTGATCTAGACCGAAATTAGTATTTCATTTAGATATTCTAAATTAAGTGAAACAATTTTCAGAAGAAGAAAAAACCAGACGAATCAACCATTTTAGGAAGGTTGTTTATTTCCGTTCTCTTTTTGGTTGGGTATTTGCTGTAGTTGGGATCTGCCTTTTCGGAGTTGGGCTAAAAAATGGGGGGAATCCATTGGTCTTAATCAATGGATTACTATTTTTCGGTTATGGACTTTTTATGGTTTGGCAAACGAGGAAAGCTAAAGCCAAACTGGATGGTAATGGATAGATAATTCGTCTAACCCGTCCAAAATTGGGGATGAAGCTTTTGGGCTTCAGGATTTTCTTCTTCGCAGAAATATACGGCCATGCGAAGATACGCCAGTGTCCATTCTGGGGTATTTGGTTTCCTTTTTTTAACTTCCTCGAAAATTGACTCCGCTGCTCTTCCCCGTAGTTCGTAAAGTTCTCGAATTCCAATATCGAGTAGGTCTCTAACAACCCTGACATCCATTCTTGGTATTCGCATAATGGGAGATGCCATAGCCTCCCTATCTACCTTTTTCTTTTTCTTTGGATTTTCATGTAAGGGTTCTTCTTCTCCATGTTTGCCTAGGAGAATGTCTAGGGGGATGATATCCTCGATCGCCATAAGTAAAAGACCGATTACCGAATAAATGTATTATCTATGGCAACTAAATTCGTAAAGTATTTGAGGAGATAAGAATTTTATCGAATTTATCCCCAATAAACAATTTATACTTAGGCAGGGTTATATAACCTTTCCTCGGAAACATTAGTGCCTTTCTTGCTCAATTCAAGATATAAGAATCTAAATTGCTGGCATAGATTAGTTTCCAGTAATGCGGTTACTCGTCTTGCTTCCATCCGACCATTTAATTTCTGCTTCAAAAGTACATTTTTTGCTACTTAACTAGTTATAGCCAAGATTTAACCTAAGATACTAATTGGCAAAGTTTTTGGTGGTGGCGAAACCCAGAATCGAACTGGGGACACAAGGATTTTCAGTCCTCTGCTCTACCGACTGAGCTATTTCGCCAGATCACCAAAAGTGGTGTTATGATAAATTTAGAACAGGTGGTCAATTATGAAACTTTTTTCTTGGAAGAATCTAGTCTTCACCGGAATAATCAACGAGTTGATTTTGCAGGGGTGATAGGGCCCTGATTGCTGGTTTGTGTTCGGAGTATCCATAAAAAATAAAACCCACGAATTTTTCATCCTCAGGATTTTTTAAACCAGTAGTTTTTTTAAATTGAGGATGTTTCCAAACTGAAGCGGTACTCCATTTTGCAGATATTTTACTCGCTTCGAAAAGCAGGAGAAGATTTTGGATAATGCAGCAGGTGGTTGCATAATTTTCCTCGATCAAATTTTGGTTTTTACTAAATAGAACAGAGTTTGAATCGCTGAAGGATGTGACAAGAAGTAGGCCGGGTGCATTGCTCCATTCTTTTTCTTTTCTCAAGGCTCGTTCGACAAGGATGGGATCTTGTCCGTCCCCTTTGATCGTCTCTGCCATTAGTTGAGCAACCTGTATAATTTTATCTCGGTTCAACAGATAAAACCTCGCTGGTTCGGTACGATGATGGTTGGGTGCATGACGGGCGGTGTTGATGATTTGAGTAATGGTATCGCTCGGCACTCCCGCATGGAATGAAGCGGGCTTTCGGGTTCTTCTATTCAGAATTAATTCTGCAAGCTTTTCCTGATCCATAAACAACTTAGAGTAGAGAGAAAAAAGAGGTGCTTTATACCTTTTCAAAAATTAAGCTGACATTAGCTCCACCAAATCCGCTACTATTGCTCATCACTGTCGATGGTTGTTGAAATTGCGTTTTTCTTAAAAGGTTTAAATGTTCCAACTCCGGATCGGGATTGGTTACATTTGCAGAACCAGGAACAAACCCATCTTTGATTGCCA
>NYYP01000042.1 GCA_002686835.1 Opitutia bacterium
GCATCATTCATTGGCTGCATCGGTTCCCACATCGGATAAGTCGGCCAGACCGCAGCCCAAAGTCTGCCTTTGGTATCGACCTGCATTTGCACCGGGTTGATCAGTTCAGGAAATTGTTTCTCATCCGCAAATAAATTGATCTCAAAATCATCCCGCACTGCCACACGGTTCAGACTTTCTTTGGGGCTCAAGTACTTAGTCGAACCTTCCTTGATTGCACTGGAGCTCATACTTCCGCCACCCACATTGGAGACAACTTTGATTGGTGCGGGCACCTTACTATCATCCACTTGGCTACTTTGACCTGAAGCCAATCTCCAGATGTGCACATCACGGTTTGCAGTCATCGCGTCAAGCATGACAAGCTCGTGCTGTAAAACCTCAGCATTGGACTGGTCATCCACAAAGCGGAGCTTGGAGCGGGATCCCCAGATATCATTTCCATCGGTTGCCCGGTAACGGTTAAACCAGTGCCAGTTTTTATCCAGCACTGCATCTCTCAGGCTTTGCAGTGATGCTCCTGCCTTCACCTCTTTGTTTAAAAGTGCCTTCGCAATAATCTGAGCAACCCTCCGGTTGCCCTCCTCATTGAGATGGGCCCCATTGATCGTTAGCGGTTCGGAGGTGCTTTTGAATAGAGCTAAGGTTGGATTATATAAATCCACAAACTGCACACCAGCCTGCCTCGCCGCATCCGCAGTGGCTTCCGTATACAAAGCGAGATTGCGGTTATGAACTTTTCCTCTGGGGAGGTTGCGGTTTTTCAGGTCCTGAAACGCGATCGGGGAAAACAAAACGATACGGGGAAAAGTTTTTCCATTGGGTTGGATAGCCCGAATATTTTTTACAAATTCAATCAATTGTGCCTTGAATGGATTGGCTCCCTTCTGACCGGCAAAGGATTCATTATATCCAAACATAGCAAAGACCACATCCGCTTCCACATGACGCAAATATTCGTCCATTCCCAGAAAGCCCTTACTGCGGGGATAATTATTGGGACGGTCACCGGACAGGCTCATGTTGCGGAAACTTATATGCTGCCCGGCCAATTCACTTTGGAAAAGGGTTTCCAGCCATCCATCATGCTGCATCCTGTCGGCCAATCCATTACCCAGAATCGCTACCCGGTCTCCCTTACGAAAAGCAAAGGGTAGTTCGTCCTTATAATTTGCTGGCACCTCAACCCGCTTAGGCGGAGCTTTTTTAACTACGGGCTCTGGTTTGCCATCGTAGAGGAAAAAGTCGAGGACGGTTCTAAACCTTAAAGTAAATTTGATTCTTTGAGAACCTTTGGTTTTTCCACTCTTGTAAATCTGCTTCCGGTTGGAGTCCAATAATTGGACAGTGAATCCATCAAGCCTGGACTCATAGCCTTTGCGATTCCAGATTTCCACTTCATCAATCTTGTATTCACCACCCAGGTCAATTTCCCACCAGGGATTGGTCGAACCAAAACCATCGGTATGAGTTTGACCACCTTTCTTATAATCATGGTTTTTGTTACCATCAATTGCCCGTGAGGGAACTCCACCGGCACCGACACTGGATTGAGTTGCCTTGCCATTGGGGGCAATATTTTTACCCCCACTGATAATCTCAACTTCATTCAAAGTAAGAATTTTATTATCCCCGGGAATTTCGATTCTAAGGAAGCGGGCCGTCTTTCTGATGTTTTGATTCTTGGCAGTAACAGACTCAACTTTTTTAAGTGCTGCCTTGGGGTCTGCCGGAATGGGACCATTCAAATCCTCATACATCGCTGGCTTAATCCCCTTTGCCTCTCCCCGGACCTGAAATTTACTTGGATTGTATGGGCCCACAAAATCGATCTTCGCATCAGCTTTGATTTTATTCTCCAAACCAACCGACCAATAAATTCCGTTTAGAATAAGGCGGCGATACCCGGGGTTGAGCAGGTCTTGCGAGGCACCGTAAAGAGAAGTAAACACCCTGCCCTTCTTTCCATTCTTGGCGGTATACTCACGGGTCCACTCACTGGCCATGGGTGGCTTCTTCGGATCGTCTTTGCCATCGGGTTCCATCGACATCAGAGGCTGTGCCATGGTCAGAATATCCCAGTCTGGCTGTGCCTCTGCGTTGTAACCACCTGCCTGTACATGAACCTTACTCACGCCGCGAAGAATGGGGTGATCCTTTTGTTTCGGGATCAGGTCAATGCGGGTACTTTGCCGGTGATTCTGGCCATAATGCCCAACCCAGGACTGCCCAAGAATTTGCTCACCAAACCCACCCTTAAAATCTTTGCCAGCGTATTTGAAGTCGTACTTGGCATAAGGATCCTTTGCCCGGTTCTTGTCGTACTTGAAGGCATGGGTCGAAGTGCGCAAACCAACCACGGGTCCGCCTCTGTTTAAGTAGTCATCAATATGCTTCATCTGCTCCGGAGGAAGAGCGAGGAAGCGGACAAACATCACCAGTCCATCGGCTTTCGACAATACAGTTATTGCGGGCAGGTTGGAGATCCCTGCCTGAATTTCGCCCTGCTCGGTCACCCCAAAAACAACCGTACAATCAAATCCTCCATGAACGGACAAAATCCGGGCAAGGGCAGGAATGGTTTCTTCCGCACGGTATTCGTGATCACTGGCAACCAGGACCAGATGCTTTCCTTTGCCGGGTCCTTCCGTTCCCTTGTAAAAAACTCGGTCTGCAAAAGTATGGGTGCAAATCGAGCACAGCGTTAGGGTTACCAAAGGGAGGAGAATTTTGGGCTGCATATCAGTTCAGTTAAAAATTCAAACATGAGTGCAGGAGCTTATTTTGTCCAACAAAGAAACCCGCGATCTGGTAAATTAATTTCTGAAGGCACCGCTTATCAATTGACTAAAAGCGAGAACCTGTGACCTTGAGGCAGATGATCAACACAACTATTTTTCGCCTTACCCTAGCCATCCTTACCGGATCTTTTTTTCTCAGCTTTTCCTCGTCCAAGTTATCCGCTGAAGAAGAAGCCACTTCTCCGGATCAAGCTACCTATGAAGCGATTGGCATGATGATCGCTCATGGGTCGGGCCTGCACAAGATGGATTTTTCTCCGGCTCAGATTAAAGCCATTCTTGCCGGCCTCGAGAAAGGCTTTGTGCTCCGGGAGATACCCGAGGAAGTCAAGCAACTACAGCCCAAAGTTCAGGCGATTATGATGCAGAAAATGCAAACTGTCAGACAGGCTCAACAGGCGGAAATGAATCAGGTGGCTGAAGCAAACAAGGCAAAAGCAAAAGAATTTTTTGCATTACTGGCCACACAGGAAGGAGTACTAAAAGACCCGTCCGGATTTTATTACGAGATCCTTCAGAAAGGTGAAGGGAAATCTCCCTCAATGAACGATACCGTCAAGCTTCATTACCACGGCACCCTGATTGACGGAACTGTGTTTGATAGTTCGGTGGACCGGGGACAACCCGCATCTTTTCCTATGAATGGTGTAATTAAAGGATTTTCCGGTGGATTGACCAAGACACAGGTTGGCGGAAAGGTCAGAATCTACATACCCAGCGAACTGGGCTATGGGGACAACCCAAGACCTGGCGGCAAGATCAAGCCAGGCGATGCCCTGATCTTTGAGTGTGAACTACTCGAGGTAAAATAAATCTTAAAGAGCAGCAAAATCTGCCATTTCCTCTTTGCTCCCCACCACAAGTGGAACCCGCTGATGGATGCTGTCAGGAGCAATATCAAGGATGCGTTTTTCTCCGTCCAATGCCACTCCTCCTGCCTGTTCCGCAAGAAAGGCCACTGGGTTAGCCTCATAGAGAAGTCTCAACTTACCTTCGGCATTATCGGCCGTGGGTGGATAGAGAAATACTCCCCCCTTAAGCAGTGTTCTGTGAAAGTCTGCAACCATGGATCCGATATAGCGGGAGGAATATTTCCTCCCATATTTCCCGTTCCTTAAACCAGCAATGTACCGGTTATACTTTTCTGGAAAACTGTCCGCATTTGCTTCATTGACCGAATAATACTTCCCACGTTTAGGCATGGTCATATTTGGGTGGCTCAGCACATAGGCACCGATTGCAGGGTCCAAGGTAAACCCGTGAACTCCATGCCCAACACTGTACACTAAAATGGTGGAGGAACCATAGACGACATAGCCTGCAGCCACCTGTTCTGACCCAGGTTGCAATACCCAGGCTTCAGGGTTATCCGAAGAGGCATCAACTGGGCGGCGCAAGATGGAAAAGGTCGTACCAACACTTACATTCACATCGATATTGGAAGAACCATCCAGCGGATCAAAAACAACCGCATACTTAGCCTCTTTGTCGCCTTTGTGCACAATCATTGCCTCCTCATTTTCTTCCGAAGCAAGAACCCCCACACTGGCACGACTGGTGAGTGCTTGTACAATGGCCTCGTTTGAGATCACATCGAGTTTTTGCTGAATTTCACCCTGCACATTCACTTCGCCATGCTCGCCAAGCACATCAACCAAACCCGCCCGACGAACCTGGGCCTGAATAATTTTAGTGGCCAGGGTTATACCTGACAAAAGAAATGAAAATTCTCCAGATGCACCGGAGAATCGCAGTTGTTCTTTGAGAATATGTTGCTGGACTGTTAGTAGATTGGAATCAGATGTCATTTTAAAAAATCATTGGTTAAGATTATCCTTTCAATCCCCCCTCGACTCGCGTTGCAAATACAATCCCGCAAACTCTGATAATTTTTGTACATATCTCGAAGAAAACCCCTCATAATTGACGCAAATCAAAAGAAACTTTACGCCCCATTTTGCTATTAATCGTTTGCGGTTAAGGTATTTTTTATTGTTTTGAATGCTTTATGGTCCATACAAAAAAAGTACGGTTTTATTGATATTACAATCGGTCTGGATGTTTATCTTTGGGTTTCCACTCACAACAAAGTCCGAACAATTTGACGCTGGTCGTCTAACCGCAACTACTATCTATGATAAACTGGACCAGCCAATGGAACTCGAAGTGGCCGAGGATGGCCGCATCTTTTTCATAGAACTAAATGGTGAATTCCGGGTTTTTCTGCCTGAAACCCAGGAGACTGTTCTGATTCACAAATTCGATGTCGCCCGCCGCGGCGAAGTGGGCCTGATTGGTCTAGCCCTCGATCCAAAGTTTTCCAAAAATGGATGGGTTTACCTGCAATATTCTCCTGTCGGACTGACTTCCCAACGCACTTCCCGGTTCACCCTCGAAGGCAACGAGTTAGTTAAGGGTAGCGAGAAAAAGCTCCTCGAATTTCAAGAACTATATGGAACGGGTTCCCACCATGCCGGATCACTTGAGTTTGGCCCTGAAGGCTACCTTTATATTTCAACTGGGGATGATACGAGCCCAGGGGGAGATTCCAAGGGATATGCCCCCATTGATGACCGACCAGAAAAACATCCCTTAAGTGCGGAAAAATCCTCCTCCAATCCATACAGTTACAATGGGAAAATTTTGCGTATCCGTCCTACCGACAATGGTTCTTATGAAATTCCCAAGGGAAACTTATTCCCCCAGGATGGGTCGGAAGGATTGCCCGAAGTATATGTGATGGGATGTCGCAATCCTTGGCGAATAAGTATCAACCAGAAAACCGGGACTCTTTATTTTGGGGATGTCGGTCCCGATGCCTTCCTCGAAGGGGATCGCGGCCCTGCCGGACATGACGAAATCAACCAGGCAAAAAAAGCAGGCAATTTCGGCTGGCCCTACTTTGTGGGTAACAATTTCGCCTACCCCATCAGGGATTTTAATACATCAGAATTATCTCCTCCCAACGACCCCCTTGCACCTGTAAATCGTTCCCGGTATGTGGAGGGAAATGTTAGCTTACCCGAAGCCCGCCCCGCCTTCATCTGGTACCGCAGTCGGGGCACACCCGAGTTTCAGGAGTTGGGCACAGGTGGCCGCACCGCCTGTGCGGGCCCGGTTTTTCACTACGATGAAAACTTGGACAGCAAGACCCAGTTTCATGCTCACTTGGATAATTCTTTGTTTGTCTATGAGTGGACCAGAAACTGGATTTTTACCGCCAAGCTCGATGAAAAGGAAAACTTAGTGAAGCTCGAACGCTTCATGCCCAACCGTAAATTCATCCGCCCGATCGATCTGACCTTCGGACCGGATGGGGCACTTTACCTGATAGAGTACGGAACCACCTGGGGGAAAAATGATGACGCACAGATCGTACGGATAGATTATCTTCGGGGCAACCGGGCCCCAGAAATTAAACTTTCTGCTGATCAAACTGCGGGCAAAGCTCCTTTGGTGATTAATCTTTCCACCCGAGGAACCTATGATCCCGATGCAGGAGATCAACTTTCCTACGAGTGGAGAAAGCTGCCCGGGGATGGATCCATCCTATCCAAAGAGAAAAGCCCAACCCTCACCTTTGCCGACTTTGGAAATCATCAAGTTGTGTTAACCGTGCGTGACCAAAAAGGTTCATACAGTGAGGCATCTCTCTCTATTTCTGTGGGCAACAGTCCCCCAAAAGTTGCCTTCAAACACCCAAGGGACGGGGACTTTTTTGAATTCGACCAACCTCTCGTCTGGGAGATTGAGGTGAGCGATCAGGAGGACTCGGAAATTGATGAAAAAAGTGTTTCTCTGGTCCAACAAATCCGGACTCAAAATGGTGGACTCATGCCCACCACTCTTCGTGGGGAATTGGCACCCGGACTTAGCGTGATGAAGAAAAGCGACTGCTTTAATTGCCACTCTGTTCATCAGAAACTGGTCGGTCCCACCTTCACCGAAATAGCCATGCGATATGATGGGGTGAAGAAGGCAAGAAATGTAGCCGCCCAGCGCATCCTTCATGGATCCACGGGAGTATGGGGCCAGATTCCGATGATGCCACACCCGCAACACAACCTGATTGAGGCTAAGCAAATGGTGGACTGGATTTTCTCTCTCAGCACAAACGATCAATCTACCCAAACCGGTACCGCTGGCTCGATCAGGCCAAGCAAGCCTGATAAATACAGTAAAAATGCTGGCTACAACTTATTTCTGGAAGCCAGTTACCTGGACAGAGGGGTGCTTCCGGTTGCTCCTCTGAGGGGAACCCAAATGATCCGACTTCGTAGCAAAACCGTACATGGTTCCTCTGCCGATGATCAAAAAGGGGTTAAACTATCCAAATTGGGGGTCAGCCAAATTGGACACGGCGATTTTATTTGCTTTAAAAATATCGATCTTGATGAAGTAAAAAAAGTAACCGCCAAAGTTGCAAGTGGCGGCTCAGGTGGGGAAATTCATCTCAGGCTGGGTTCGGCCCATGGAGAAATCATCGGCAAAGCGATAGTTCAACCCAACGGAAGCTGGAGAGACTATATCCATCAGGATTTTGAATTAAAGAAATGCGAGGGTCGACACGACCTGTATGTCTGTTTTCACAAACCCGGAATAAGCAATGGGTTGATGAACCTTGCCTCGCTTCGTTTCCAATAAAATGCTTGAGTTAATTTTGCCAGGTCGCAAGATTTACAAGTGTAAAGCATGAGAATACATTTGTACATTGCTCTGAGTTGTTTGCCCATCACCTGGGCATATGCAAAGCTCGACTTCAATCGGGATGTTCGCCCTATCCTATCGGACAAATGCTTTTCCTGTCATGGCCCCGATGAGGAGGGAAGGAAAGCCGACCTGCGTTTGGACATCGAGGAGCACGCCAAGGATGAAGACATGATGGCGATTGTCGCCGGAGAACCCGAAGAGAGTGAAATCTTTTTCCGTATTCATTCAGATGATGAGGATGAATTGATGCCTCCGCCGGAAATTGGAAAACCATTATCTCAAAAAGAGAAGGAAATCATTGAGCAATGGATCGCCGAAGGGGCACCCTGGGCGGATCACTGGGCTTATGTAAAACCCAAATGGACCGATCCACCCATGCCAAAAAATTCAGATTGGTCGGGGCATTGGATCGACCGTTTCACCCTCAATGATACTGAAAATAAAAATTTAGCACCGGCCAATGATGCCGATCCGGTGAGTTTGGTGCGCCGTTTACACTTTGACCTGACCGGCCTACCGCCCGCATCCAAAACCGTAAAATCATTCGTACAAGACCCGAACCCCTCTGCCTACCAAGCCCTGGTTGAGCAATTGATGGGCTCAGAACATTTCGGGGAGAGGATGGCAGTTTACTGGCTGGACCTGGTGCGCTATGCAGACACCGTTGGATATCATGGGGACCAGCCCCATAATATCTCTCCTTACCGGGACTGGGTGATCACTGCCTTCAACGACAATATGCCTTACGATCAATTCACTAGGGAACAACTTGCCGGCGACTTACTACCGGGTTCATCAGTGCAGCATAAAGTTGCATCCGGGTATAACCGTCTCTTGCAAACCACCCACGAGGGAGGATTGCAGCTCAAGGAATATGATGCGATCTATGCGGCCGACCGGGTACGCAATGTTTCCGAGGTTTGGATGGGTGCAACCGTGGGCTGTGCCCAATGTCATGACCATAAGTATGACCCCTACACCATCAAAGACCACTACTCCCTCGCTTCCTTTTTTGCCGATCTTGCAGACCGTGGGTTCAATGGAAACAAACTCCCTACTGATCGACCTCCAGAAATTCAAATCCATACCGATGAAAACGCAGCAAAGCTAAAAGATTTAACCAAGGAAATTAATCAGACACTATCCAAGGAAAAACAGACGGAGTTAAAAAACCTCGAGGATAGAAACACAAAATTGTCCCAATCTCTCAAGAAATCTGATGATGCCAACAAAACTAAGTGGCAGGAAAAAATTAACCGGATTAACCAACAGATCGCACAGGTTGCCATACCAACGGTACTTCAAAAATACCGCAAACTAGTAAAAGAGAAAAAGGAGGTCGAGGATAAGGGCCGATGGACCATGGTTTCCCAGGCAGTCAAGCCACGGGTAATGCGCGTGCTCCCCCGAGGAAACTGGATGGATGATAGCGGACCCATCGTTTTCCCCGCCGTGCCAGAATTCCTTGGAAAAATTGATTCTAATAAAAAACGCCTCGACCGGCTCGACCTCGCAAACTGGCTCACTGATACCGAAGATGGGATCGGCCTGCTCAATGCCCGGGTGCTGGCCAACCGGATATGGTACCTTCTATTTGGGAAAGGCCTAGCCCCTGACCTCACCGACTTTGGCGGGCAAGGAACCCCACCCGAACATCCTGAACTACTGGACAATCTCGCCATCACTTTGGTCGAGAAAGACTGGGACCTCAAAGCCTTTATTAAGGATATTCTTCTCAGCCGGACTTACCGTCAGGCATCGATCCCTCCTGAAGGATATAAAAGTTTCCAAATTGCCCGCAGACTACCTGCTGAATTTGTGCGGGACAATACCTTGGCTGTCAGCGGTTTACTGGTGGATAAAATCGGAGGCCCCAGTGTAAAGCCCTTTCAGCCAACTGGCTATTACCGCCATCTCAATTTCCCCAAGAGGACATACGAGGTGGACTCAGGGGAATCACAGTGGAGACGGGGCTTGTATGTGCACTGGCAAAGACAATTCCTACACCCCATGCTCAAGGCATTTGATGCCCCATCACGCGAGGAATGTTCCGCAGAACGCCCCCAGTCCAACACCCCGCTGGCTGCATTGGTATTACTGAATGATCCAACCTTTCTGGAAGCGGCAAAATCCTTTGCCCAGAAAATTAGTACCCATGGTGGGGATACTTTTGAAACCAAGCTTACCTATGCCTTTGAAGAAGCACTATCCCGCTCCCCGGACGAATTTGAACAGGAAACCCTGGCCTCCTTGTTTACTGAGAATAGCAACAAAGCTGAAGAAAACTGGACCCCCATTGCCCGAGCCGTCCTAAACCTCGCCGAGACCAATTTAAGACGATGAATATTCCTCTTTCTCCCACCACCATCAACCGCCGGGCCTTTCTTGGTGGAGCCGGCTTGAGCTTGGGAAGTGCTGCCCTCAATATGCTGATGGCGAACAATTCCACAAAGCCTCGTTATCTTCTGCCCAAGGCCCGGGCAAAGCGGGTGATCTTTCTATGTATGGCGGGTGGGCCATCGCACCTTGAAACTTTTGATTACAAGCCCAAGCTTGATCAATTGCACAACCAGCCCATGCCGGAATCTTTCACCAAGGGGCAGCCCATCGCACAATTGCAGGGCAAGGAACTCAAAGTGCAGGGTCATCTAACCAAGTTTAAGAAATATGGGCAGGGCGGGCAGTATATAAGTGATTATCTTCCCTGGACTGCCAAGATGGCCGATGATATCGCCATCATTCGCTCCATGGTGACCGAGCAAATCAATCATGATCCTGCCCATACTTTCATGAACACGGGAACGGCCATCAGTGGCCGTCCTTCCATGGGTGCCTGGGTAAATTATGGTCTCGGTAGTGAGGCGGAGGATCTCCCCGGATTTGTGGTCATGACCAGTGTGGGTGGACGAAACCCACAGCCCATTGCTTCCCGTCAATGGAGTGCCGGCTTTTTACCAAGCCGTTTCCAGGGAGTCGAATTCAATTCAACCGGGGATCCGGTACATTATGTCCGCAATCCCAAAGGGGTGAGTGCACAGGATCAGAAAAAACTGGTCAATACCATCACCGCCCTCGATAGGCATCGTAACCTCAGCATCAATGACCCCGAGACCGATACCCGCATCGCTGCCTATGAAATGGCCTTTAAGATGCAGACCTCGGTTCCCGAACTGATGGATGTGTCCAGGGAACCCCAGCACATTCTGGATATGTACGGGGCAGTACCTGGGGATGGATCCTATGCGTCCAACTGCCTGCTTGCACGTAAACTTGCGGAGAAAGGAGTGCGCTTCATCCACCTCTACCATCGGGGATGGGATCATCATGGTGGACTGGAAAAGTACATGGGTACTTGTTGTCAACTGACAGACAAACCTACCTGGGCACTGATTCAGGATTTAAAACAAAGGGGCATGCTCGATGACACCCTCGTAATCTGGGGCGGAGAGTTTGGCAGAACCCCCATGTATCAGGGCAAAGGTGACATCGGCCGGGACCATCACATCAAAGGGTTCTCCATGTGGATGGCCGGTGGCGGGGTAAAAGGCGGAATCGGATACGGCGAGACCGATGAATTAGGCTATCATGCGGTCAAGGACCGTATGCATGTGCACGACATGCACGCCACCATGTTGCACCTGCTTGGAATTAAGCACGAGTTCTTCACCGTCAAGCATCAGGGATTGGATTGGAAACTTACCGGAGTCGATCACTCCCATGTGGTCAAAGATTTGATTGCATAATATAATGACCAATTGGAGGAACCTATTTGGGTTCACTATACTCGCAGTTTTCAACTGTCTCCTCTTTGGTGATCAAACTGCCGAGATCATTCATAAAGGAAAAGTTCATCTTGAGGAATGCCGGACGCTTAAGGGAATGTCCAAATTTATACCTCAGAAAAAAGTTGAGCTTAACAAATATGGTGGATGGGGAAAAAAGAAATTCAACCCAACCGGATTTTTCCACACCTTAAAAGGCAAAGATCGTTGGTGGTTGGTTGATCCGGATGGGCATGCTTTTTTTAGTCTCGGGGTAAATTCTGTAAACCTGGGAATTAAAAAGAGAAAAACTGCCCCCAATGATAAGGAAATCGGATGGGGAGAAAAAGCTTCCGCTATGCTTCGCGGTTTCAGGTTTAATACACTGGGTTGCTGGACAGACGCACCGGTTGTGCAAGAAATCACCAAGCCCATGCCCTACTGTCTGAGGTGGAATTTTATGCCTGGATACAGAAACCAGCGAAAATCCAAATATACCACCACCGGTGAATTCAATACCATCTATCCTTTTGATGAGGAATTTGGCCAGTTCTGCATCAAGCATGCTGAGTCTGCCAAGAACACCAAAGATGACCCGTGGCTATTCGGACATTTTTCTGATAACGAACTGACCTTTACCGAAAAGGGAATCGTCAAGGAGTACCTCAAACATCCCCCCAATGACCCCAACCATAAAGCAGCTAAAAAATTTATGGCTGACCGGGGAAGAAAGGAACCAAACACGAAAGATGACAGTGATTTCCTGCAGTTAGTGGTGGAAACTTATTACCGCAAGGTATCCCTGGCCCTGAAAAAAAATGATCCCAACCATATGTTTCTTGGGTCCCGCTTTCACGGGAGAGCCCTGGATTCCCCTGCTCTTTTTCTGGGCTCAGGTAAGCACACCGATATAATCTCGATTAATTACTACCATCGTTGGACACCCGAGAAAGAACGTATAAATAAATGGGCCATAGATGCGAAAAAGCCCATATTAATCACCGAATTTTATGCCATGGCAAAGGATACCGGGTTACCCACTCATAAAGGTGCCGGGTTTAAGGTAAAAGCCCAGCAGGACCGGGCTTATTTTTACGAGCACTTCGCCCTTGGACTTTTGGAAAACAAAAATTGTGTGGGGTGGCACTGGTTCCGTTACCGGGATGGATGGACCAATACCGGAATCGTGAACGAAGAGGAAAAACCATACCCTCTGCTCACCCAAGCGATGCGAAAAATAAACCAGCAAGCCTATCCCTTGATCGAATTCTTCACTTCTTCTAAATGAAAATTATTATAAAACAGCACTTCTTCTTTTTTCTTATCCTGGTTGGTTTTATTGAAACAGCACTGGGCAAAAATCGGCCCAACATTCTTGTCATTCTAACAGATGATCAGGGATGGGCGGATATCGGGTACAACAATCCCGCGGTTTATACCCCCAACATGGATAAACTCGCTCGGGGAGGAGCCATTTTCACCAATCATTATGTAATGTCCCAGTGCACTCCCACCCGGGCTGCATTGATGACCGGACGATACCCTAGCCGCTTCGGTCCTCACGCCACTGCAGCCAGCACGGCACCCGCTTTTCCTAAAGGAACTACCACAATGGCCTCCATGCTCCAAGGCGAAGGTTACGAGACCTGCCTTTCCGGCAAATGGCACCTGGGCAGCTCTCCTGAGCATGGGCCCAATTATTTTGGGTTTGATCAAAGTTATGGCTGCCTCTCGGGAGCAGTCGGAAATTACAATCATGGTTACCGCAAGGGGCCCCTCTTTCATACCTGGCACCGGAACCACCAACTCATTGAAGGCAGTGAGAACGGTGTTCATACCACCCAACTGATTACCGATGATGCCATCCGCTTTATTAGCAAAAAAAGAGACAATCCTTTCTTTCTCTATCTTGCTTATACTGCGGTCCATACACCTCTGGACGAACGGGGCGAATTTATCGATCAGCCAACCCGTCTGGACCCCAAAAATCCAAACCGTTGGCAAAATGAGGATGAAATTGCCTGGTTCAATGACCCCCTTGGTAAAATTCAAAAAGAGAAAGACCCCGAAAAAAGATTATTCCTCGCCGCCCTGCATCATTTGGACCATTCCATTGGTAGAGTCACTAAAGCATTGAAGGACGGGGGATTGCTGAAAAATACCCTCATTCTTTTTTCCTCAGATAATGGCCCGCAGGTAAACTGGCCTGGTAATGCCTATCCTGATGATCTCAAGCTTACCAACTTTAATCAACTCCTGCCCATGCGAGGCAAAAAACAGGATGTTTACGAGGGTGGAATCAAGGTTCCTGGATTTGCTCACTGGCCAGGCAAAATTAAACCCGGAAAAGTAAAAATTCCCATCCATATTGTGGATTGGCTCCCCACACTGGCTCATCTAGTTGGACACGAACCGAAAATTAAAATGAGTTGGGATGGGATCGATCAATCCCCTGCAATTTTTGAAAACTCTTCCACCGCAGATCGGGAGATGTACTGGGTACAAAAAAATAAGTGCCGGGCTCTCCGCTATGGTGACTGGAAAATTGTCAGCTATTCCAAAAAAGCTCCTCAAAAGTCCTCGGATTGGGAACTCTACAATCTGACAAAAGATCCAAAAGAAAAAACAAATATCGCATCCAAATACCCCAAAATTATGGCTGATTTACACCGACGCCTGATCAAGCACCTGTCCATGGATCAATA
>NYYP01000043.1 GCA_002686835.1 Opitutia bacterium
GATCTTGCCCCAGTTGTTGAGGCAGCACCCCCGCAAATGTCCCAGGCAAGCATGAACAACCAATCCATGAAAAGTGCCCTCAAGGGAATAAGCTTAAGTCTGCCCAAGGTTATGCAGCAAAGATGTGATCCCAAAAAACGGGTGGAACGACTGCGTTCGGGTGGAGGCAAGGATATGACAGAAGATGCGATTGTCAAAGGACTGAATTGGCTCAAAAGTGTGCAAGACTCGGATGGAGGATGGGGCAAACAAGACAAGGACGACAAAGGGCAGAAATACGGCGGTTATGCCGAGCATCGTGAAGCCATGACAGCTATGGCCCTACTTGCTTTTTTGGGGCATTGCGAACTGCAAGATTCTCCCGAGTTTGGGGACACCGTAAAGCGAGGAATTGACTACCTTACATCCTACCCCCCAGACAAATACGGCAAATATGATGCAAGTGGTAAATTGGTCGGGTTTACCTCCTCTGGAAACAAAGGCTCCTACTCACACCCCATTCGTACCTACGCACTAAGTGAAGCTTACACCATGACCAAAATCCCCAAGCTCAAAGAATACGCGAGAAGGGCAGCGAAACTAGTTATCGATGGGCAGAATCCGAATGGTGGATGGGCCTATGCATTTGGCAAAGGAGTGGGAGCCCATGTCGACCTATCTGTATCTGGTTGGTGTATACAGGCACTTAAGGCCTTCGCCCTAACTGGAATTTCCGACCCACAGGTCGATGATGCCATGGATAAGGCGATTGATTATGTGAAAAAATCTCAAGACTCGGCTGGTAGATTTAAATACAAACTTGATTCTGGATCCGGTAAAAATAGCCTCACGGGGACTGGTGTTCTCTCTTTACAAATATGGAAACATGCAAAGTCCGCAGAGGCAAAAAAGGGATTGGACTACATTGTAGAAAATCGACTTTTTGAGGATTGGGACAAAGTAGATGTTTATGAATGGTATTACCATGCACAAGCATGTTTTCAGTCCACAGGTGCGGGTAGCAGCAAATATTGGAGGGAATGGAATAAAAAATTCCAGCAAGTTGTGGTTAAAGCACAGGCTTCAGATGGTCACTGGCCTCACGGTAAACACTTTCATGGAGATACTGATTTATACAGAACAACCATGACCATTCTCATGCTTGAGGTATACTACAGGTATGCACCCATGACTAAGGTTTAATTTTTTCCATTTCCATCAAATTAAATGTCAATCACAGGAGTAGGATTAACAGACTTAAGCCTGTAACAAATGACAAAAAAGAAAATCTTAACAGGCTTACATTTTTATATACAAACTCTGTAAGATGTTCTTTTTTTAAGATGCTGGCACTCCCGCTGGGAGTCGAACCCAGATCTTCGGTTCCGGAGACCAATGTTCTATCCATTGAACTACAGGAGCAGAAGTTATATTATTAGGATTATCTCCACCTGAATCAAACACATTAAAGTTAAAAGGGGTTAAATAAAAGAATCTTTGTGCATAATAATGGTGATATGAAATTCGCATTTCCGTAAATCACTAGAATCACGCACTTTAAATTCTCATTAGCTAAAATTTATTATCATAGAGACCAATTGATCCAATTATCAATTTGTATCTTAATTTGAATTTGTTTTGACTCTTGATGCTCTCAAGTAGACGAATTCATTTCACGAAGTTTTTTATAATATTTCCTCTTTAATCAAACTTATATCTAACTTCTCTCTTCCAAATTTATAAGCAAACTCGAGGCGAGCATTTCTATGATAAAGTAGTTCTTCAAGCTGGTTCACTGTGAGCGATATACTCAATTTATTTAGTGATTTATGCCTCTCTTTATCATTCGAACAGTTACTAATTATTGTATGGTTAATAAATCTATTTTGATAATTATTTGAATTCATTATTAATTTGATGTACCCATTTTTTTATTCTTATTTCAGATTCTGAATCCTGATTTTCATAATCAAGCGCGAGACCAAGAAATTTATTTTTCTCAACAGCTAAAGATTCTTCAAACTCGTATCCATCAATAGGCCAAGTGCCAATAAGTTCGCCACCTCCTGCAGTAAATGCTCTAGCTAGAATTCCAACAGCATCCAAATAATTATAACTGTACCCCATTTGGTCACCAGCTCCGAAAAATGCACCTACAATATTAGTGAAATCTATTTTTTTAAAATCATTGTATAGCATATCCCAATCATCTTGAAGATCTCCTACATTCCAGGTGGGACAACCAATGATAATATTTTTATAATTTGAGATCGGACTCAATCCAACCATGCCAACATCAAACAAATCGATTTCATGATCATAATTCTCAAATTCATTCTTAATGCTTTCTCCTGCGATAGCAGTCATTTCCGTTGTACTTCCAAAAAATATTCCGATTTTTGCCATAAATTATCCTGAGTTAATTGCCATTAGAATTCCTTAATGAGAATGAGACTCATTCTCATTAAGGTAAAGCATTTTATTCATTTTTTTTCAGGATTTATTTATGTTTCTTAAGTCCTTATTGTATAATGCTATATGGAATTTTATTAATTTTCTAAATTTTTATTTTCGGCTAGAATTTTGCTGGGCTAAGCATTCCTTCTTGCAAATGAGACTCAGTCTCAATAAAGGAGTGCCATGAAATATCTTTTAATCACAGTAGCTCTTTTTTTCTCAATAATTACCAATCAAGTACGGTGTGAATCACCTGATCCAGTAATGTTAAACAAAGAAGAATTAATAAAAAGAATGCAGCAAGGCGGACTCATTTTTTACTTTAGACACGCCTCGACTGAAAAGGACTATGCAGACCAAACAAAAGCAGATGTAAATGATGGCTCTACCCAGAGAGTACTAAGTGAAAAAGGGTGGCATGAGGCTGTACAGATTGGTAAAGCTATACGATACTACAATATACCTGTTGGGGATGTTATGAGTAGTGACTATTTCAGGGCTTGGCAAACTGCATGGCTGGCTTTTGGAAAATATGAAAAAAATTCTGATTTCAATTTCTTACCCTTCGAAAATTACACAGAAAACCAAATAGACGAGATGAAACTTAGGGTTACACCTTATTTGTGTAGAAAGCCCCTGAAAAATAAAAATAATATCATTGTAGCACATGATGACCCTTTTGAGGCAGCGACAGGAATTTACCCAAAACCGCAAGGGGTATGCTATGTAATTAAACCAATTAATAATAAATCGTTTCAAATTTTAGGTAGGATAGGACCGAAGGAGTGGTAATTTCTATTCTCTACACCGGTTTCCCCTCAATTATATTACGATGTTTTGTCCCATATTTGCTAGATTGATTACAATTAGCTCAATACTATGTTTACTAAGTTCGTGTATCAGTAAACATCGGCCAATTAACTCTTCTACACAAACTTTTGCGTGGCCATTCATTGAAGATGCTGAGATGCAGGTAAGAGGAGGTATCACCAAAGGAACTGAAGTAGTGCTCGACCCAGAGTCTTCTCCCCATCTGCTATTACTTCAACAGAAAGAACTTAGTTCATTTGAAAAAGATCGTAATGCGATCTTGGCAATGACCGGGGATTTCAGGACTAGCTTTCAATTTATCGAAACTGATGGTTTCACGGAAAACTACACTCCTGCAAGACCTTACTTTTCCTGGACCACAGAACATGTAAAATTATTGGAAGATTCCGGTAATTTTATTAGCCTTCAACATATTCTTGTAATGTTTATGAAAGGAGAAGGGGATACCGTGGAAGGCCCTTTTATAATGAAACATTGGAGGCAAGATTGGACATTTGAAAAAGATACAATATTTGAATATATCGGGAATTCGAGCTGGTTGAAAAGGCATCTGTTGGAAAATGAGCTAAAAGGAAAATGGACACAATCTGTATACCAAGTAGATGACTCTATTAGATACAATGTAATTGGTAGTTGGACTCACAAAAATCAATACTCGACCTGGATCTCTAAGAAGTTTTTAAGACCACTACCTAGGCGTGAATTTTCAGTCAGAGAAGATTACAACTTACTGGAAGGAGTGCATCAAATCACCCTAAATTCAAAGGGTTGGACACATGAACAACAAAATTTAAAAATTAAAAGAGAAGGAAATACCGACAAATACTTAGCCAAAGAAATTGGGTTTAACCGTTACGAAAGAATCTCTTCGCCTAGCCTTGCAGCCGCAGATGATCATTGGAGCACAGTTAGTACCTATTGGAGATTGGTCAGAAAAGCTTGGGATGACATCTTTAGTTCAAGGGATTCATTTCGTATTAAGGAAAAGACGGATGGTACTAAGCTCTGGCAAATACACTTCAAGAATGCTCAAGAAATTGAAAAATTCGGTGAATTCCAATCAAAAGATTGGGCAAATAAAATAAGACTGTCCATTGATCAGTTTGTGGAAGATCGTATTCAACTAAACGACGGTAGAGCCTTGTATTGAGTGCAATAAAAACGCTCCTTTCATAATTTTCCAAGGTCTTTCAAAACCTAAACTGAAAATCGCCAGATCACTAGAGTTTCACTTATTGGACTTCTAAATTGTGTAGATTCAATTTTTTCCAAAACATTCTTGACTAAATTATCTTATTGAGATTGAGTCTCAGTATCAAATGAGATTGAGTCTCAGTATCAATAAAACAAACTACCTATGAAAAAACAAAAGTCGCAGAGATGGGCGAGGGCAATGATTGCCGTTGCTCTATCATCATTCCATATAAACGCATACGCGGATGAAAAAACATCCGGCGAGCTTGACCCACTTGGAGTTGTTGGCACCAAAGAAGAATTACAAAAATTATCTCCCGGTTTAAAGTCATCCTTAGAACTTAAAGATATCCCAAGGAGTATATCCGTAATGTCATCCGAGCAAATAAAAGCACAAGGCTTAAAAAGCGTTGGTGATGTGATTGATTACACTCCCGGAGTTATTAATTCACAGGGCGAAGGTCATCGCGATGCTCCTGTGATCCGTGGCGTTAGAACAACTCAGGATTTATATAGAGATGGTATTCGTGATGATGTTCAATACTATCGCCCACTTTATAATGTCGAAAGTGTTGAAGTACTGCGAGGGCCCGATGCACTGACATCAGGTTTTGGTGGTGCATATGGAATGATTAATCGAGCAACCAAAGAAGGTTTAATTGGCGAAGATTTTACCGAAATATCCGGAAGCGTAGATACCTTTGGCGAATTTGGTATCCAATTGGACCGCAATGTTCAGATTGATCAAAATACAGCTTTTCGTCTGAATATGTTCGGCGAAGATCTGGCTAACCATCGTGACTTTTACTATGGTAATTCATTTGGTGCCAACCCCACGCTAAAATATGATCTTGGTAACGGTTCTATTGTCGATCTCTCCTACGAATACCTAAACCAAGAACGTTTCATCGACCGAGGTATTCCGACAGGAGCCGATGGTTATCCAGTTAAATCTCTTAAAGATATCGTTTTTGGCGATCCTACTGAAAACTACTCAACACATGAAGCTCACATATTAAACGCCATTTATGAGCACAAGCTTAGCGATTCATTAAAGGGTCGTTTTACTGCTGCTTACAGCGATCATGATAAGTTGTACCAAAATTTCTATGCATCTGCTTACGATGCTGCAGCAAATACGGTAACTCTGGACGGATATGTTGATACAACTAAAAGAAAAACATCCACATTCCAATATGAACTCAATGGAGAATTGGAAACTGGCAATTTCGCACACAACTGGATTGCCGGATTAGAATACCTTGATGTAAGCAACGACAATGATCGCTTTCATGCAGACTGGTCTCCAGATGACAATGCTGATGCAGACACAGAAGTCTTTAGTATCAATAGGCCAATTAATTTAATTAGGGGCGTAGGTATCAATACTGACAACAACACAACTGTTAATAATTACAGGGCCAATCAGGCAGATGAAACATTTGCGGATGTTAATGTATTGTCTTTTTATATTAACGACGAGATCGCTTTAACTGATTCACTTGATTTAATTTTAGGTGCTAGGTTTGATAAGATGGATGTTGATGTTTCTGGTGGTGGACCAGTCTCTGATTCCGATGAAACAATCTCTCCCAAAGCCGGTCTCATTTTTGATGTTACAGATGCAATCTCTGTATACGCGAGTTACAGTGAAACTTTTACTCCTAAAGCAAAGGACCAATACGCCAAACTCAAAGATAATGCAGACAAAACAGACCCTGACACCTTTGAAAATACTGAGTTCGGTATAAGATACGATTTACCAGTAGGTTTATCGCTTTCTGCGGCTTATTTTGAGGTTGAGAAAAATGCTCCAACTTATGTGGATGCATTGACAACCACAATGAGTACTTCTGAAATTAGTGGATTTGAAGTCCAATTGAGCGGAAATCTAACTTCGAGATGGTTTATTAGTGCAGGCTACACAAATCTTGATGCACATGCATCAGATGGTGATCGTTTAAGAGAGACTCCTGAAAATGTGTTCTCCATCTGGAATAACTTCACTGTGTCAGATCGTTTGGCGTTGAATCTTGGTATCATTAACCAGGGTGAAAGTTATATTAAGGAAGGTGGCACGCAAAAGCTTCCAGATTACACCCGTGTAGATGCAGGTGCATCCTATGCGCTCTCTGAAAACACCAGCATTCAGCTGAATATTGAAAACTTAACTGACGAGCTTTATTTCCCGCATGCTCATGGAGACCACCAAGCATCAGTTGGTGCACCAATCAATGCAATGCTCTCAGTTACAAGTAAATTCTAGTTTCGAATATATTTTTGTTTGTTAAGTAAAAACTTAGAATCCTCTTATATTATCTGGGATTCTTTTCATATGGCAGTCACCTTCCGGGCAGAAGGTGACTGCCTTTTTAATATTTATTGGTCGATGAAATAAAGCCCTCAGGATTGACAGTGCTTATCATCGTTGTATTATAATACATTTAGTTGCTCGGTAGCTCAGTGGCAGAGCAGGTGGCTGTTAACCACTTGGTCGCTGGTTCGAATCCAGCCCGAGCAGCCAAATCTTAAGAACTTGCTATCTAGTATCCAGTTCTGGCCAGCGATCCAATTTTCTATGTAAAGTTCTCCGGCTAATGCCCATCAATTCGGCCGCTTTGGTGCGATTGCCATGAGACTCAAGCAGGGCATTACGAAGTAATTGCTTTTCGTTCTCTTCCACTGAAAGAGAAGTTTTTATTTCGTTCTTATTAGAATCAACCGAGGGGCTTAATGTGGTAAACCTAGGATCAAGATCGTAGGGGGTTATCTCTTTTCCCCTTTTGAGAACCACAAGGTTTTCACAAAAGTTTCGAAGTTCCCGGACATTGCCAGGCCAAGAATAATTTTTAAGTATCTTAAAGGTGTCTGAGGATAGGTTTGGTGGATCAAAACCATTTTCCGCAGAGTATTCAGAAAGGAAATGAGTAAGCAGCAAGGTAAGGTCGTCCCCTCGCTCACGAAGAGGGGGTA
>NYYP01000044.1 GCA_002686835.1 Opitutia bacterium
CTTCTGTGCTGACGGTGTACTTGCTGAGTCTGGTGGTTACTGTTCCATCACCAACTCTGCTACCAACTTCGGTATCTACGCTCTCCGTGGTATTGGATTTAGAAGAGAAGCATATGTATTTGACGTTGGTACAATCACAAATGTATCTGCAACTCCAACTGGCAGAGCAATCCTAACAATTGATAATCTTGGTAGAGAACCACTTGAGCACTATGTTGTCAAGATTGATGGTTATGAAAATACAAATGCTAATATTGAATACTTCATTGATTCTGTAGGTGCTGTTGGTGCTGGTCCACCGTTCACTGCAGAAGTAACCATCGATGATGGTCAGGGACAACCTATGGACTTGACCGATAGTTCGACTGGTCTACCAGTATCCACATCTGTTCTTACTGGTCAGACAGTTAGACTACACAGACCATCTATCGTCAACTCCTCCTCACACACCTGGGAATTTGCAGGTTCTGGTACTAACTATCTTGCACTACCTGAAAACGGTGGTACTAAGGTTGTTGCTAATGAGCAGGTATCTGAAGACTACGGTAGAGTCTACTGCTCAGGTACTGACGAACTTGGTGACTTCAAGGTTGGTACGTTCGCACAGATCGAAAACAGAACTGGTGCTATTACCTTTACGGGTACGGTTACCATCTCTGAAGTTGAATTCTTGAAACTGAAAGGTGGCGACGTTGTTGTTACTGGATTCTCTGCTGACAATACTTTGGGTGGAGCACAGACAAGCAACTCTGTTCTACCAACACAAAAAGCAGTTAGAGATTATATCACAAATAACCTAGGTCCATACATTGGTAGACCTTACGGTACAAACGCTGTTCCTAACCAGCTGGTTCAACTTACAGATTCTGGTAAGATCTCTCTTGATCAGATCCCAGCACTCAGACCATTTGAGATTTACACTGTTGCATCTGATGCTGAAAGACTACAGATTGAAGGTGCGTTAGCAGGTGATATCGCAATTGTTGAGGGAGACCCCAATGCAGTTCCACCTGTTTCTCCTGCATCTTATATTCTTAACAACGATCTAGACAGTCTGTTCCTTGCATTCCAACCAGATCCAACAGTACAATTTACTCTTAATGATATCTTTACTGGTAGTATTTCTGATGGTAAAATTCAGGCAACTGAATACAGACAAGGTGTTGTATATCAACTGAACCTAACTGATGCTGGTTCGGGGTATACCTCTGCACCAACTGTTACTATTACTGGAACACAGCAGCAGGGTGGAGTAGAAGCAAAAGCTGAATGTACAATTGCAAACGGCGAAGTTGTTACTCTAACTCTAATCGTATTCAATGGAATGCTAGGTGGTAAAGGGTATACATCAGCACCAACTGTTACTATTGCTGCTCCAGTTGGATCAGGAACACAAGCACAAGCAAATGCTCTCATTGAAAGCAGACTTTATGGTGATATTGTTAATAACATTGCTATCACAGATACTGACGATATCGAGTCTAGTGATATTCCAGCAGTAAGTATTAACCTTACTAGAGTTGTCAATACTTCTTCGTTTGACAATGCTAACTGGGTATCTCTATCATCTGATACTGTTGCAGCAAACCAGATTACATCTGGTGTTATTGACACAGACCGTCTTGCTACAGGTGGATCTGCAAACTCGTTTACATTCTTAAGGGGTGACTCGAACTTTGCTCTTGCAGTACAATCTATCAAGGGTGCAGAGACAAGATACTTTGACAAACTATACAGTCAGGCAAATGCTGGATCTAGTCAACTTATCTTTACCACAAATGCTAATGTGCTAATTGGTCATGAAGTTGTCAACAGTGTTCTTGGTATTCCTGCTAACACTAATATTACAGGAGTTCTTACCACAGGTGGTCTAACTACCATCTCTCTGAATAATCCAATTACTCAGAACATTGCTGCTGATACTATTATTGAGTTTGAGCGTGGAGCATCTCCAATGACTTTCGAGTCAACATATACTCAAGCAGGATTTGTTGATTCAATCATTATTTCAAATGGTGGTCTTGGATATGATAATGGACAATACTTTGATGTTCTGCTCGATGGCGGATCTGGAAATGATTTAAGAGCAAACATCACAGTTACCAATAATACAATCAGTGAAATTTCTGTAACTGATGGTGGCACTGGATATAATGCTGACTTTAGTATCACAGTAGCACCAGCAGTTATTGGTGGTGGTTCTAATATGGTTCTAGAGGCTAAGGTCTCTACAGTCAGCAGACAGTATGCAAACGTTGCTATTGACGTTGCTAGGGTAACAAACCTAACAATTTCTTCTGACGACTATGGAACTATTGGTGTTTCAAGATTCAAGAAAGACCAATTTACTATTGGTGAAGCTGGCAATGGTTCAGTTGAACTCAAGACAGGTCCAAACTCTGGTTTAGATGCTGACCTACTTGATACCAAGCAAGGTTCATTCTATCTGAATGCAACCAATATGAACGCTGGTACTTTAAGTCCAGATAGATTAGCAGGAACATATCCGATCAGTATTTCTGGTTCTTCTGCTAGAACAATTCGTCTGGAAACTGGTACTAACAACCCAACATCAAACCCAACACCAAACAACTTCGTTGAGGGTCTGGTTGCTAACACTGTTAACAACTCTGCAAACAATCTATATGATGGCGGAACACAACACCTTGTTCTAACAATCAGAAACAAAGGTGAGGGTCTAACCGCAGAAGGTGGTGTCAGACAAATGGCATTCACTGATAATGATAATATTTGGTTGCGTGGTTCTGGAACTGGTGTTACTTCATTTGGTTCTTGGGGCAAGATGTGGACATCACTTAATGATGGTATTGGATCTGGTCTGGATGCTGATAGATTACAAAATAAAGCTGCTCCATGGTATCAGAACGCACTAAACATTAACTACGGTACTTTATCTGACAATAGACTACCTGGATTTATTAGTGCTACTAAGGTAAGAGATAACATCACCATTCAATCTTTCAATGGTGATCCTACTTACAGAGTCTATCTCTCTGGAAGAATTCTAAACACGTCACCATTTACTCCTGGTAACCAAGTAAATCTCTACAACATTGATGGAGATGGAACAGGAACCATTGATATTGATAACATCATCATTAACGATGATACAAGTGATAACTTTAATGACTATACCATCATTGTTGGTCGCCTAATTACTGGTAACTTTATTGATGCGGTATCTATTGGTCAAGTATCTAACAGAGAATTCTTTGATGACTTCTCCCTAGAAGATGATAATGTTATTGAAGTAGCAAAAGTAGAGAGTGATGGTGGTACTGCTAACGTAAGACTAGGAAGAAAAGATGGTACTGCTTCTTCTCCTGGTTTATATTTCAACTCTTCTTCTGTAATTGCAAACTACAACGCTGCTATTGTTGCCTCTGGTGGTAATGGCACAGATGGTTCTGGTGCTATTAACGTCCAAGTTGGAACTGCAGATGCTCTAACTGTAAATGGAAACAAAGTATGGAACTCTGGTAATGTAGAATTCAACTCCACCAATGTTGTTTCTACTGCAGTCATTCGTGATGGCAATGGTGACTTTGCTGCTGGTACAATCACCGCAACTCTAACTGGTGCTGCATCCCTCAACGTACTGAAAGCAGGCGATACCATGACTGGTTCGCTTTCTATTACTGGTACATCATCTAACTTTACTCTATCTGGAACTGCAAATCTAAACAGCTTTGTTAATATTGCCAATGATCTTGCAGTTGATACTGACACATTATTCGTTGATGTATCCACCAGTCGTGTTGGTATCAACGCTGGCACCAACCCAGTTGCCCCTCTAGATGTTAGAGGTGATGGCGGTGTCATGATCCGCTCTGTAACTAACAATCCTTCTACTGGTGCAAGAATTAGATTCAGTGATATTAGTGACTATAGCCAAGAAGCTACTTTACGATATAATCATGCAGATTCTAGATCTCCTAACTCTGAGTATGGAGAAGGATTTACTGTTGAAGGAACAGGAACAGAAGCAGCAGCAAATCTGTACTTCCGTGTTGTTGGTGATGTTATTGCATCCAGAAACATGGGTGTCAATATCAACCGCAAACCAGATTATACATTGGAAGTTGATGGTAATGCAAGGTTGTCTTCGGAACTTAGAATTAGCAATACTTCTAGTGGTGCTATTAACTTCTATAATAACTCTTCCACCAGATACTGGAGGATTGGTTCCAACACAGCAATAACTAACTTCTTCACATTTGAAGCATCAGATTCTGCTGGTAGCACGAACTTCACTGGATCTCCTGCTCTAGGTATCACTGGAACTGCAGGTGCTTCTAGTAATGCAAATGCTGTTACTATTAACACATCTGCTACATCTGGTCAAGATCCAGATAACAACTCGATCACAAGGCATTATTCACTCAATGTCCAAGGTGACTTTAACATCAATGGTCAGTTGTTCCAGAACAATGCAGAGTTTGTAACTTCACGTTGGACTAAATCTACCAATGCTTCTGGTGCTAACATCTACAGAAATTCTTTTGTAGGTATTGGTAATGTACCACAACCTGCATATACTTTAGATGTTGGCGGTGATCTAAATGTCTCTGGTGCATTTTATGTTAATGGTAATTCACTATGGTTAGATAGTAATGCAACTATCAGACTCTTTGGAACTAATGTTGCAGAAGACATTAACATTCCAGCTGGAGTTACATGTGCTTCCTTCGGTGATATTACATTAGGATCTAATGTTGATATTGTAGTTGGTTCTGGAGCGGTTTGGAGCATCAACGAATAATTATAAATATTAACGATATAACTGCCTTCTAAATAATGTCAAGGGTAAACGTCAAAAAACTGTTTGGAACTAATAGGGTTGTATTGCCAACATACAATACAACCCAAAGAGATGCTTTGACTGACGTAGAGCTTGCTACTGTTATTTTCAATCCAGATAGCGGTACTTTAGAATTTTGGGATGGCGCTGCTTGGACCGAATTTAAATAGGATTTAAAAGATGATCAACAAACTTACTATTGTCTATAACTTAACAACAGAAAGGTGGCAAATCACCAAAGATTTAAAACCTACCAATGATGTTGTTTTTAATTTTGGATTTGAAAAAGATGGATTTGATGTAATCCAATTTAATGGGTTAAAATTTGGTCTTCAATTATGGAGAACTACTAATGCTATTCCAGATCTGGTATGCACTAGAGATTACCCAAAGAAAAAAGGGATCGGATATAATCGTTTAGAAGGGAAAATTCTAGAGACTGATGAGTCTTTAGTTCTCTCTATTGCAGATGATTTCCGTTTAGAATTGTATGCAGAGAATGACGGCAAACGATCTGAGTTCACATATGAATTCACTGTTCCTATGCCATCGCAACCATATCCATCATGGAAATGGAATGGACGTGATTGGGAACCTCCTATTGATCAACCAGATGACACTGAATATATTGACTACATTTGGGATGAAACTACACGTTCATGGAAGTCTAATGCAGCAGATCCAGCATTAGCTACTATGGTAAGTTCTACTGAGTATGGTGCAGTAGAATCTCTTGTAGAAGAATAAATATATTTAAGGAATTAAAAGAACATGTCTTCACTAACAGTAGGAACCCTAAACGTAACTGACAGGTTAATTCTACCTAGACTCACTACCTCGCAGATCAATGCGTTGACTCCTGAAGAAGGATTGATCGTTTATGATACCGATGATAATTACTTCAAAATTTATGTAAATGGAAGTTGGGTTGAAAGTAATGTAGGTACTGGTAATCAGTTGTATGATTTTACCAGCAACACATTTGTTTCAGCACAAGCAAGAGGAACTAGAGAAGGTCCTGGATTTAACGCATTCCAGTCTGCATATAGTCAGCAAACATTTGCAAATGATTCTTCCTTATTTCAAAGTGGATCATTTACTGGAGTACAACGCTGGACTGTTCCTGCTACTGCAACTTATGAAATTGAAGGTGGTGGAGCAAGAGGCGGTAGACATTCTGGTGGAAACCCTTACAATAGTCATGACATTTGGGGAGCAAAAATTACAGGTCAATTTGATCTAACCCAAGGAGAGCAACTTGAGATCTTATGTGGATCTGGAGGAAATGCATATAATGATCCTCATGGCAATGAGCAAGGCGGCGGTGGAGCATCTTGGGTAAAAAATTACACTAACGATACATTACTTCTAGTTGCTGGAGGTGGTGGAGGTTGTGCAGGTAATAGATATGGTAACTCCTGTTCAAAAAATCTCAATGATGCATATGGTCAAACGACCAATGGAGTAAACGCTACTACTTGCCAAGGAACTTATACTACCACTACTCCACAACCTGGATATGGTGGATACCCAGCTGGTCCATATGCTGGTCAAGGTGGTGGAGGATGGTTTGGAGGTTCCCCAACAAATCCTTCTCCATGGCACTGTGGATCTGGTCCTAAATCACAAGCAGACAGATTAAGTCAGGGTGCAGAAGGAAGTCATGGCAGTGCTTGTTATACTAGTCAAGGTCAAGGCAATCGTGGTGGATTTGGTAGCGGTGGCGGTGGTAACCTAGGTGGTCCTGGTGGCGCTGGAGGTTATACTGGTGGTTGTGCATCTGGTGGATGGTCTAGTTATTCACAACACGGTGGTGGAGGCGGAAGCTTCAATGTTGGTGCAAACCAAACAAATGTTAGAGGTGGACACAATCAACAACCTAGTGGCGGAACTTATTCAGGAGAGGGTTATATTAAAATTACATTAGTGTAATAATTATGTTTAGTATTAAAGAAGTCTTCGCTGATGAAGACACTATGAAATCGCGACTTGCAACTTGCGAAGAATGCCCAAAATACATTAAAGCGTCAAAGCAATGCAAAGTTTGTCTTTGTGTAATGCCACTAAAGACTAGGTTTGCTGCTACTGAATGTCCTGTTGGAAAATGGGGTAGGGTACATCCAAACACGGATAAATAATACACACACTATTCAATGTGATAACTATGGATCCCGCAACACTAAAGAAAAATTTTGAAGAGCAAATTGCTACTACAGAAAAGCAAATTGCTGAACTAGAGGAAAACCTCGTCAAAGCAAAAGAGTACAAGATTAAACTGCAAGGCGGTCTTGAAACTCTAGGTCTCCTAGAAGGAGAAGGTGCAGCACCAGAAGGTGAACCAGAAGCACCTGCTGAATAAATACTAAATCCCTTCTTCCTAAATAGGTAAGAAGGGATTTTTTGTGTGTAATGGCATCTCCAAATTCAAGAGCTGAACTCATCACATATTGTAAGA